>MGSS01000011.1 GCA_001798595.1 Deltaproteobacteria bacterium RIFCSPLOWO2_12_FULL_60_19
GTCGAGGCTGGCGCAGCCGTCGCTGCTCTGCTTCATCTGCCCGTAATAAGCGGCGATCTTCCCGCATACCTCGGCAAAGAGAGAGAGTTCGAGTTTCTCAATCTCCTCTTCCGAGTTCAGAACTTTCGTCTCGTATTCCTTAAGCTCCGCCGTAATGTAGCGTTCCCCGTTCACCAGCGTCTGCTTGCGGATATAGTCTTGCGGGACCGATTTGAGATTTGCCCGCGTGATTTCGATGTAGTAGCCGAAGATCCGGTTGTATCTGACCTTGAGCGACTGGATGCCGGAGCGCTTGCGCTCATCGCTCTCGAAGCGGGCGATCCAGTCTTTGGCGTTCTTCTTCACGGAACGCAGCTCGTCCAGCTCGGCGCTGAATCCGCCGCGGATGCATTCCCCCTCGCTCACGGCCCTGGGCGCGTCATCCACAATCGCGCGTCCTACGAGCTCGACAAGTTCGGGCAGATCGAATAACTCTCGCCCCAGTTTGGCGAACACGGCCGCGCGACGCGGCGCGAGCAGCGCCTTGATCGGCTTGAGGGCGCTGAGACTTTGTTTGACCGCGACCACATCCCTGGGCTGCGCGCTGCCGGCGGCCACTCTCGCGGCGAGCCGTTCGAGATCTTGCACGCCTTTGAGCGCATCTCTGAGATCGCGACGCCCGGCAAAATCCTCGACCAGCTCCTCGATTCCCTCCTGCCGCTCCGCGATGGCGCTCGGGTCCAAAAGCGGATAGAGCAGCCACTGCTTGAGCCGCCGCGCTCCCATCGGCGTCAGCGTTTCGTCCAGCAGGCCGAGAAGCGAATTTTTTCTGTTGCCTTGAAAATCCGCGATGAGTTCCAGATTACGCCGGCTCGCCTCGTCAAGGACAAGATACTGCGAAGTCGAATAAGGCTGGAGGCTCTGAAGAGCCTTAAGCGACGCCGGCGAGTTGTCCTCCAGAAACGTGACAAGAGCCCCGGCGGCAGCGACCCCCTGCTCCCATTCGTCGTCAACTTCGCCCAACCACAGGCCCAGTCTCTTGAGCCTTCCCCGCGCCGCCTCGGAAAACGCGAGCGCCGAAACCGGGCTTCGGTGAACGGCGGGAAAATCTTTTTCAAGCTGCTCTGCAAGCTTTTCATCCGTCGCGGCAAAGAGCGCCTCGCGCGGCCGGATGCGCGCGATCTCGTCCCACAATGCGGCGGTGTCGGCCAGCCGGGCGAAGCGGAACTCCCCCGTCGTCACGTCGGCCAACGCCAGGCCATAACCTCGCTTGCCGCTCGCGATGGCGACCAGGAAACTGTTGTCGCTCGCATCGAGCGCCTCTCCGTCCGTCACCGTCCCCGGAGTCACCACACGCACCACTTCGCGCTGCACCACTCCCTTGGCGAGCTTGGGATCTTCGACCTGCTCGCAGATGGCGACTTTGCAGCCCGCGTCGAGCAGCTTGCCGATGTACGGAGTCGCAGCATGATACGGCACGCCGCAGAGCGGTACGGCCGTGTCGTCGCTCCGATTGCGGGAAGTCAGGGCGATATCGAGAATCCTCGACGCCTTCTCCGCGTCCTCGAAGAACATCTCGTAGAAGTCGCCGAGGCGAAAAAATAGAATCGCGTCCCGGTACCTCTCCTTGATCCGGAGGTACTGGCGGATCATCGGTGTGATTTTGGCTTCTTCCATGAACCCTACGCCGCGGCGCTCTTTTTCCGCTCGACGCCATCGCCGCGCCTAAAGTCTCCACGCGCCGCCTGGCCCGTGATCCGGCGGACCTTGCCGTCCAGCTCATGGACGAGATTGCCGATGCCGAGCGAGAATATGAATTGCCGTTCCATCGCATCGAGGATCTGCCGCCTGTCGCTCGTCAGGACAAAAAGTTTGTCGCCGTCAGTCAGGTAGCGCAGCGATTGCAGCGGCTGTTTCTGTTCCGGAAATGATTCTCTCAGATGACCCAGGCAGCGGCGGATTTTCCGGAGGCTTAACCCGTGACTTCCAAGGTCTTTGACCACCTTGAGCTGGATGAGGTCCGAGAAGGAATAAAGTCGCTTTGTCCCTCTGCCTTCCGCCGTCTTCACCGACGGCCGGATAAAGCCCTGCTCGTCCCAGTACTGAATCTGCCTCAGACTCACGCCAACGATCCGGCTCGCCGTCTTGCTGTCGAACGTCTCCATCCGTTCCTCCCTAAAATGGAAACAACCTTGTTTTCACGAGGATAAGAGCGTTATGGAAGAATGTCAAGGAAAAGGGCTGTGGTCCTGGGACAGTGGGAAGTGTGGCTGGGTTTTCGATTTATTTTGGCGATGAGGTTATCCGTGTCGATTAAGAGTCGATGCGCTCCCACCGGCGGATGTCCTCAAGGAACTCCTGATCCGTTTTAGTTCTGTCCGCTTTTCGCAGCCTTCGAACGTAAGCTGCCGCGTCTTCGATGTCTGTGTGGCCGAAGGGATTGAACTTCTCCCTCACGAGGGATTCGAGAAACTGAGCCGGATAGAGTCCTCTCTTCTTCGCCTCTCGCAGTACGGCGCCCTTCAACCGCCGGTCAAAGCTGAGCGTCCACTTTTCCTTCTTCCCGCAAGCCTTGCTCATATCAATCCCGACAAACAAGTGAGGTATTCGCAGAAAGGGTTCAATGACGAGGGAGATCCCCAGCCTTGAGTGATTGAATACACAGTCCTGAACGTTGCCGATCAGCCACGCTGCGATGAGCGGCGGGTGGAGCGTTTTATCGGACGAGATCTGCGCGCTGCAAGCCATTTACTGAAGGACGCCTGGCTCTCGCCGGAAGGTTTGCCAGCCAGCAGGCCCTCGACGCTAAGATCCTCGTCGATGTCCGGCCAATGTATACCTTGGCCCCTACCGATCAGACGCCAGTGTCTGCGCTCATCGGAGGAAGCGTGGAGCAATCTCGGGAACCAAGCCAGCGGAACAGAAACGGTTCGCCCGTCGCTAAGATCGACGGTCAGAGTGTCTTCCGTTACGGTTACGCCTTCGACACTCGGAACCTTAATTTCAACCGCGGGAATTCTCATCCCAAGCCTCCGTCGGCGGCGAGATATCTGTTTCGGCCTGTTAGGCATACAAAACAAATTCACCCGAGCCGTGCGACCTTGCTCAGAAGATCATTTTGCGACTTCTCAAGCTCCGAGGCACGAGCAAAGATTTTGACGGCTTTGCCCCCGAGCTTCGGCACGACGATGCGAAACGGGCCGACCCATTCAGGCCGCGGAACGATCGTGCGATAATCCGGCGGCAACCCGTCCTCGAATATTTTCCAGCAAGCGTTTGACTTGAAGTGATCGTAGGCAACGTCCGGATGTTTAGCCACGAGCCGCCAAAAACCTAACCTGCCCGGTCTGAGGACCAGGAACCAGTAGGCGGCGATACCCAGAAGAATCAGCGGTGCGATTTCTATCATCAGACGTTTTTCTCCAAGACGGATTGGCTGTCAGAGCCACATTTTTTCCTCCACTCTTGTCACGCAATGGGATTTTCGATTTCTACCGTCCCGAGCCGTTGGCCCGCGGGAAAGTCTTCAGTGTAGAGCGGCGACAAGCCGTAGAACTCCGCATAGGCCCACATGTGAGCGTCAAACCAGGACAGCTGGTATGCCGCGCTACCCTGAAGAGCGAGGCGCAGCACACCCTGCGTCGGATAAAGTATGGGAAACTGCTCAAGAAGGGCTGCGGCTTGCAAGCGAGCCTCTTCTAGAGACAGGATGCTTCCTGCTCCCCCGCGCCGGCGCGTTACGGCTGCTACAAACTCGACAATTGCTTGATGAGGGAGACGAAGTTCGTCGCGTTCTAGGCCGCGACGAAGGAAATCGGTGGCGCGTGTCCGCTTTTCCGGAAAACGCTGATCAAAACGGTAGACGAGAATGTTAGTGTCTACCAGACCGGGCATATCGTTTGAGCCGGCCGGCATAGAGGTCTTCGCGGCGCCATCCACGTTTGGCGCCGGCGGGCGCGGGCTCTACGGCAGGAAAACGGTTAATACGCGCGCTCATTTTATCGAAAAGAGCGAGGCGCTTTTCAAGCGAGAGTCTAGGCCGTGGCCGCGCTTTGGGTGGCTCCATGCGGATAAGCTCGCCCGCAGGCACCAAATGAATGTTGCTCCCAGGCCGGATGCCATACGCCTCTGCAATGGCTTTTGGAATGGTGACCTGAAGTTTTGACGTGACCTTCGCCATGCGCCCACTATACCAAGGACAACTCCCTTGTCAATTAGCTTCCCAATGGCGCGTTTTCTAAGAGAACCCTATCGACTCTTCAACGCCTCAAACACCTTCTCCGCCGTGATCGGCAGCGACTTGATCCTCACGCCGACGGCGTCTTCGACGGCGTTGGCGATGGCGGCGGCGGTGGGCATGATGGCGGTCTCGCCGATGCTCATGCTGTGGTAGGGGCCGCTGCCGGTGTTGGATTGCTCGATAACGGTTTTCAGCAGCGGGATATCTTGGATGGTCGGAATCTTGTAGTCGCCGAAATTCGCCGTCGTCACCTTGCCGCCCTCGTCGATGGCGACCTCTTCCATCCGGGCCTGGCCCATCCCCATCACCACGCCACCGTCGATCTGTCCCTGGTGCGCCAGCGGATTGACGATGGTCCCGGTGTTGTGGCTGGTGGTGATCTGCCGCACTTTGACCTCGCCGGTCTCCCGGTCCACTTCGACTTCCGCCACCTGGGCGACCATCGAGGCCTCCGGCCCGTCCTTCATATTCTGGTAATGGCCCTCGGCGACGATCGGCGCGCCTTTCGCGCGAACGATCTCCGCGTAGGTCACTCTCCGCTCCGCGTGGGCATGAATCGCCGCGCCGTCGTGGAGCATCACTTCCTTCGGCGACGCGCCCAGCATCTTGGCCGCCGCCAGGACGATTTCCTCTCGCGCCATCTTCGCCGCTTCGTAGGCGGCGCTTCCGTGAACGCGCGTGCTGCTGCTGCCGCGCACGCCCGTGTCTTTGACGACTTTTGTGGTATCGAGCGCTTCGACCTGCACCGACTCCAGCGGAACCTTCAGCTCCTCCGCGACAAACTGGCGCATCACCGTGTAAGCGCCGGAGCCCACGTCCATCACGGCGGACGATAACGTCACGCCGCCGTCTTCGCCGATCTTCACATAAACGTAGGATTCCCCACCTTTCGATACCCATTGCGCGACCGCCAGGCCGCGCCCGACATTCTTCGGCTTCGCCGTTGAATACCCGGATTCTCGCAGCGCGCGCTTAAGCGTCTCCTCCGCCCGGATGTGGCCGATGGTCTCTCCGGTCGGCGATACGTCGCCGTCGCGCATGACGTTTTTAAGCCTGAACGCGACCGGCTCCATACCCAGCTTCTTGGCGATCAAATCCATCTGGCTTTCCGTCGCGAAAAAGCCCTGCGTGTGGCCCGGCGCGCGCATGTAACCGCACGGGACACGGTTCGTGTAAACGTATTTTTCCTCGATCAACACGTGCGGAATGCGGTACGGTCCGGCGGAATCGTGCGCGCCGACGAGAAATCCTTGCGGCCGGAACGAAGCGTAGGCGCCGCTGTCGAAGACAAACTCGATCTGCTGCGCGACGATCGTCCCGCTCCTCTTGACCCCGGTTCTGACGCGAATCACCGCCGGGTGGCGCGGGTTGCCCGCCATGAACTCTTCGTTATAGTCCATGATGAATTTCACCGGCCGGCCGGTTTTCAACGACAACGCATAGCAGAGCGCGGCGTCGTTGTGATCGCCCTTGCCGCCGAAGTCGCCGCCGATGTAACAGGGATGGACCACGAGCTTTTCGGCGGAAGTCCCAAAGGCGTTCGCCAGTTGATCGCGCAAATTGAATGGGTTTTTGGTCGAGGCCCAGGCGTCCGCGCGCCCGTCGCCGTGCGCCTGCACCACGCACGAGTGCGGCTCGATGTAGGCCTGATGCACGCGCGAGGCGTGAAACGTATTCTCCACCACCGTGTCGACCTGCTGGAAACCGGCGGCGATGTCGCCCTTTTTCCACGAGAGATGGACCATGACGTTGCTCGGCTTCTCGAGCGGATGAGGCAGACCGACGTAGCGCGTCACTTCGCGATGGAGCAGCGGCGCGGCCGGCTGCATGGCGTCGAGTGGATCGAGCACAGCGGCCATCTCCTCGTATTCGACTTCGATGAGATCGATCGCCTGAGAAGCGATCTCTTCGCTCTCGGCGGTGACGGCAGCGACCTTTTCGCCGATAAAGCGGACTACATCCTGGGCCAAAATCGGCATGTCGATAATCTTCTTGCCGATCTTGGCGCCCGGAATATCTTCGCCGGTGAGAACGGCGCGGACGCCGGGAAGTTGGAGGGCTTTGATGGAGTCGATCTTTTTGATGCGGGCGTGGGGCAGCGGGCTGCGAAGGACTTTCGCCCAGAGCATGTTCGGGAGCGTCACGTCGAGAGCATAGACGGCCTGGCCGCTGACCTTCTGCTCTCCTTCGACACGAGGTGTCGGAACACCGATGACACTTCTCTCAGCCACCCCTACCCCTTATGATTTGAGCTAGACCCTTTTTCTGCGGTGCGAGACGTAATCGATCAGCAGGTATTCGCCGAGGCGGTCGGGGCGCGTGTAGAAGGCGCGCCCGCGGTTGATCTTGGTCAGCTCGTCCACAAAACCTTTGAGCACCGGGCTGTCGTCCAGCATGAAGGTGTTGATCGTGATGCCGCGCCGGGTCACCCGCTCCGCTTCTCTCAGCGTCTCCTCCGCGGCGCGCTGGCTGATGCCGCCGAAGCTGAGCGGCCACTCGCAATAGAGCCGTCCCTGGCGGCAGTAGGCAGTCGGCTGGCCGTCGGTGATCACGATCATCTGCTGATTCGGGCTCGGCCGCTTGTCCAACAGCTCAGCGGCGAGGTGAAGCCCGTCCTGCAGGTTGGTAAACGGATCGCCCATGTTCCAGGTCGCCTCCGGCAGATCTTTGGGCTTCAGCTCGATGGCGCGCGTAAAAAATCCGACAATGCCGAAATAGTCTCGCGGGTGGAGCGAGCGCATCAGCGTATCCATCGCCAAGGCGACCTTCTTGGCCGCCGCGAACCGGCCGTCCCAGCTCATCGACCAGCTCATGTCCAAGAGCAGGACGGTCGCCGCGCGCGTCGAGTGCTCGGCGTCATACACCGTAAAGTCCTTGGGAGTAAGCCGGAGCGGCACGGTGCCGCCGTTGAACAGGGCGTTTTTCAGCGTCTGAATGATGTTGAGATGAAGCGCGTCGCCGTACGCGTAAGGGCGGCTCTGTTCGGTCATCATCTCCTGAGAGCCGCGCCGCCGAACCGGATGGCGCCCGAGCGCGTCGCGCCTGAGCTGGAGGTAGATATCGCGCAGCGCTAGCTGGCCGATCCTGCGCACTCCGCGCGGCGTCAGCTCGAAGTGATCGCCGCGATTGAGCACGTAGCCGCCTTCTTCAAGAGCGGACTCGAGCCGCGCAACGCCCTTAAAGTCTTCGAGCACATCCTTGCCCAGGAGCTGCTCCAGCAGCTCCTGGTCCACTTGATCCAGCTTCATGCTCGAAAGCTGGCTTTCCAGCCGTCTCAGGGCTTCGAGCTGGTCGAGCATCTCCTGGGCTTGATCGAAATCGAGCGGCGTCTGGCCGCGAAAGAGATTGCCCTCGCGGCGGGCGGAGGCTTCGAGCCGTTTCAGCCGGTCCAGCTTGGAGAGCAGCTCCTGAAACTGGGAGCCCGCCTCCGCGTCCTCGAACTGATAGCCGGCGAGCTTTTCAATTGCCTCGCTCGATTTTCCCGGCAGGCGGTCGAGGAATTTTTGTTTCTCCTCGATTTCGGACTTTGTCCGGTCGCGCCGATCGAGAGTCCGCCGCTCCCGGTCGACGATCTCGTCCAGCGCCTCCCGCACTTCATCGAGCGCGGACTGCAAGCGGTAGCGCTCGTAGAGCTTTCGCATCTCGCGCGCGACCTGAGAAAGGAGGTCTTCCACCCCCTTGACCTGCTTCTCTCCGTCCTTGAGGCCGCGCTGCATCAGGCGGCGCATCGCCTGCTGCAAGTCGCCCGTGTCGCTCATGTAGTCGTTGAGCTGCTGGAAGACGCTGTCCGCCCCGACCTCTTCCGAAGCGCCGTCGTTCCACCGACTATAGCGAATCTTACGCATGGTCAGGCACCAGGCGAGAGGCGTAAGCAAGAGAAAAACCCGAGCGGAGAAGCTTGCGGCGAGAGTCTCCTCCTCTCGCCTGTTGCCTCACGCCTAACGCCTTCCTACTTTCCGTAGGTGATTCGTCCGCCCTCCATCTCCTTATTCAGCTTCTGATGCAGGTGCAGCCCCTCGAGGACGAATTCGGTGGCCGACGCCATCAGCGCCGGGGACTCCATCGGCCCGAGCGTGCCGATCGCTTCCTTGAGACCGGGAATTTCCTTGATGCCCTCGAGGTAGTCCTGCGAGGCCATGACATCGGAAACCTCCACGCCCCAGCCGGAGTTGAAGTAGTCCACGACCTTTTGCAAGCCGTTGACGGTGAAATACTGGTCGAAGACCTTCAAGATGGCGCGGTTGAACAGCTTGTCGACCAGGTCGTCCTCTTTTCTCTCCTCGCCGACGTATTCCATCTCGATCTTTCCGCCGGTCGAGGCGAGCATCGCGTGAAAATCGCTGACGCGCGGCACCACCTCTCCTTCTCTGAGACGCAGCGCCCGCTTTTCCGCGTTGCTGATGAGGCTCTCGTAGTTGTTGATCGTCACGCGGACGCTCACGCCCGAGGACTGGTTGATCTCGCTCGACTTGCGCGCCTCGAACGTCATGTGCGCCAGAATTTCTTTGATGAATTGCGGAACGGTGACCGCCCGGCCGCGCTGCTTCATCGGCGCCGCCTCCTGCTCCATGATCGCGATCTCATCCTTGATCTCCCGCGGGTAGTGGGTGCGGATCTGGACATCGAAGCGGTCTTTGAGCGGGGTGATGATCCGCCCGCGGCTGGTGTAGTCCTCCGGGTTGGCGCTCGCCATGATCACCACGTCCAGCGGCAGCCGGATCTTGTATCCTTTGATCTGGACGTCCTTCTCCTCCATCAGGTTGAACAGGCCGACCTGGACTTTTTCCGTCAGGTCCGGCAGCTCGTTCACCGCAAAGATCCCCCGGTTGGTCCGCGGGATCAAGCCGTAGTGGATCGTCTCCTCGTCCGCGAGATACCTTCCCTCGGCGACTTTGATCGGATCGATCTCGCCGATCAGATCCGCGATCGAGACGTCCGGCGTCGCCAATTTCTCCCCGTAGCGATGGTCCCGGTCGACCCATTCCAGCGGAAGGCTGTCGCCCTGCTCCTCCAGGCGTCTGCGGCAACCCCGGCAGATCGGCGCGAACGGGCTGTCGTTGATTTCGCAGCCCTGGACGATCGGGATTCTTTCGTCGAGCAGCGAGACCAGCCCGCGGATGATGCGCGACTTCGCCTGCCCGCGCTCCCCGAGAAAGACCATGTGATGGCCCGACAGGATGGCATTTTCAATGTCCGGAATCACCGTCTCATCGTAGCCGACGATGCCGGGCAGAATCCGGTTGCCGGTTTCCAGACGGTGGACCAGATTCTTGCGCATCTCTTCGCGCACCGTCAGCGCCGAATAGCCGCTCTTTTTAATCTCGCCTAAAGTCTTTGCCTCTTTCACGCGTTCATGCCTCCCTCCGATAAATTCGCCGTTCCCCGATCTTTCGCTTCCCCTTGTTCCCGATTCCTGTAAGCCGCCAACTCGCTTTCCATCTGCGCGATCTTCCGCTCCTGCTCCCGCAGGCTCCTCTTCAAAGAAAGCTCGTCGAGGAAAAAACCGACTCCCGCCAGGCAGACGCCGAGTAAAATAGAAAAGAGCACGATCAGAAACAGCGGAACCGGCGGAGATTCGAGCCCAAAATAGTACCGGAGCACGACCCAACTCGTGTTCTCCATCGCCAGGGTGATGCCGAGGATGAACAGCAGGGTGAAAGAAATCGCCTTTAGCACTTTCCGCATATTCTTAAGCCAGGACGTTCTTGAATAACGGGCTCAACCGATCGTAGCTGTCGAGCAGGTGTTGCGGGATGACCCGGACCTCGCCGACGAGCGGCATGAAATTGGTGTCTCCCTCCCACCGCGGAACCACGTGCCAGTGGAGATGGTCCTCCACGCCGGCGCCCGCGCAGCGGCCCAGGTTCATTCCCAGATTGAAGCCGCCGGGCCGAAGCTCGTCCCGCAGAACGTCAACCGACATTCTAAGCGTCTCGCAGAGATCCTGATGCTCCTGCGGAGAGAGGGAGGAGAGCTGATCGACGTGCCGCTTGGGCGCGACCAGCAGATGGCCGCTGTTGTAAGGATACTTGTTGAGCATGACCACCGCGTGCGCGCTCTGCGTCAGGACCAGGCCCGCCCGCGCGTCCACCGCCCGCGGCTGATCGCAAAAGATGCAGCCGGCGGTCTTTCCCTGCTCGATATAAGTCATCCTCCAGGGGGCCCAGAGCGACTTCATTCGCCCTCTTCCTCGAGCAACGGCGCCTTGCCGTCCACCCGCAGGCGGAGATCCTTGCCGACCTTGAAAAAGGGGACTTTCTTCGCCGCGACTGAAACGACCTCGCCGCTCTTCGGGTTCCTGCCCTCGCGCGCGCGCCGGTGCTTCACGACAAAACTGCCCAAGCCGCGGATCTCGATTCTTTCGCCGCGCCGCATCGCGTCCACCATCGAATCAAAGATCGCGTTGATGATGACCTCGGCATCTCGATGGGAGAGATGCGGAAATCTCCTGTTGACCTCGTCGATCAAATCCCTTTTTGTCATACCGTCCCCCCTGACAAGTCGATCAGATCACGGCAGCAGCGAAGGCGACCACTCGTAGCGCAGTCCCAGGCTCTCGTGCCGGACTTTGCTCAGGCCGTAGAGCGAAAAAAGCAGCTTCTCCCACCAGCGCTTCTCCTCCACCCGGGAATAGACCACCTGCGGCGCGCCCTTGATCCCGCCGCTCTTTGCGGCCAGCTCGATCGCGTCTTCCAGAGTTCCCAGCACATCGACCAGCCCCAGCTCTTTCGCTTGCTCGCCGGAGTAGACCCGCCCGTCGGCCAGCGTCCTGACCCGCGCCTCCTCCATCTTTCGACCTTTAGCGACGGCGCGCACGAACTGTGCGTGGACGTTGTTGACCAGCGCCTGAAGAATCGCCTTCCCCTCCGGCGTGAGCGGGCGCAGCGGCGACCCGATATCTTTGTTCGCGCCGCTCTTGACGTTGTAACCCTGAATACCGAGCTTCTTCATCAGCTCTTCGACGTTTCCCAGCTCCATGATGACGCCGATCGAGCCGGTGAGAGTTCCGGGATTCGACACGACCTGATCGCAGATGCTGGCGATATAATAGCCGCCCGAGGCCGCGATTCCGCCGAACGATGCGACCACCGGCTTTTTCTTGCGCAGCTTCTCGATCTGTTCGTAAATCTCCTGCGTCGGGGCGACCGCTCCTCCGGGAGAATCGATCCGCACCACCACCGCCTTGATCCCCTTGGCCTCGCCGAATTGCTTCAAGCTCTGTATCGTCTCGCGCGAATCGCCGATCGTGCCTTCGACCAGCACCACCCCGACCGCGTCTCCGCCGAACAGCGCGAGGATCCCGGCCTCACCTCCCGCCAAATAGGCGTAAAAAAAGACCGCAAACGAAAAAACGATCACCGACAGAAAAAGAATCCCTAACCCTTTGAGCAGGGAACGTCCCTTGGCCATCGATCGGCGTCAATCCGCCTATTGCGGATTGCCTCCTTTGGTTTTATCGGCGGGCTGCGGCTCTTCGTCGCGGTCGAGCTTCAGCTCCTCGTTCAAGATCGTCTCGAGAGAGAACCGGCCCCCTTCTTTCTCCCGCTTGAGATAATTTTCCATCTCGAGCCGCTCTTCGGTCTTGCGCAACGCGCGAATGCTGAGGCCGAGCTTTCTGTCGTGAGGCTCCACCTGAATCACTTCGGCTTCGATGGGATCCCCGACTTTAAAAAGACTTGACGGCTTGTCCACCCGCTCGGTGCTGAGCTGCGACACGTGGATCAACCCTTCAATCCCCTCTTCCAGGCGAACGAACACTCCGAAATCCGGCACGCTCGACACCTCGCCCTTGACCTTCGATCCCACCGGATATTTCTGCGCGATCACCTGCCACGGGTCCACCGCGAGCTGTTTGATCCCGAGGGAGAATCGCTCGTTTTGGACATCCACTCCCAACACCTTGGCCTCGACGATATCGCCCTTCTTGTACAACTCCGAAGGATGCTTGACCTTCTTCGTCCAGTGCATGTCCGAGACGTGCACGAGGCCGTCGATCCCCTCCTCGAGGCCGACGAAAATCCCAAAGTCCGTCACGTTCTTCACCGGACCCCGGATCACGCTGCCCACCGGATATTTTTGCTTCACCTGCTCCCACGGATTGGGCATGACCTGCTTCAGCCCGAGAGAGATGCGACGATGGTTCGGGTCGGCGTTCAACACCTGGACTTCCACCAGCTCGCCCACCTGAACGAGTTTGGAAGGATGAGCGACCTTTCTCGTCCAGGACATCTCCGAAATGTGAATCAGCCCCTCGATTCCCTTCTCCAGCTCGACAAACGCGCCGTAGTCCGCCAGGCTCACGACCTTCCCCTGCACGCGCGTTCCGACCGGAAATTTATCGAGCACCATGTTCCACGGATCGGGTGCGATCTGTTTCATCCCCAGCGAGATGCGCTCGCGCTCCGCGTCGAACTTGAGCACCACCACTTTGATCCGATCCCCCACGTTGACCAGCTCCGAGGGATGGGCGATGCGTCCCCACGACATATCGCTGATGTGGAGGATTCCGTCGATCCCGCCGAGATCCACGAACGCGCCGTAGCTGGTGATGTTCTTGACCGTGCCTTCCAGGATGACGCCTTCCTCCAGAACTTTGAGGATCTCTTTCTTGAGAACGTCCCGCTCTTTCTCCAGCAGCACGCGGCGGGAGACCACCACGTTGCCGCGCGCGCGGTTGTACTTGAGCACCGCGAAGCGGTCTTTTTTCCCGACGAATTTATCCAGATTACGCGTCGGCCGGATGTCCACGTGGGAGCCGGGGAGAAATCCCGGCACTCCGACGTCCACATTGAAGCCCCCCTTCACCTTGCCCAGGATGGTCCCTTCCACGCCCGTGCCCTCGCGGCAGGACTTTTCGATCTCTTCCCAAATCTTGAGATTCTCCGCCCGCTGGCGCGACAGCACGATATTGCCCTGTTCGCTCTCGGAGGAGTCGAAGTAGACATCGACCTCATCGCCGACCTTGACCTGGACGTTGCCCTGCCGGTCCAGAAATTCGTGCAACGAAACCTGCCCCTCGGACTTGTAACCCACGTCGACCATGACGTGCGTGCTGGTGATCCCGACGACCGTTCCCTTGACGACTCCACCCGGCTTGACCGTGCGCAGGCTCTCCTCGAAAAGGCTCTCAAAGTCCTCACCGCTCGCGCTCTCTGTTGGTTTGTTTTCGTCTCTTTCCGCCATGAACTGTTTTTTCCCTTCTCTATCTCAGTTGGATATAAACATTTTTTTTTCGATTTCTCGCCGGACTATCGCCATCACCTCATCGACGCTGTGGCGCGTGGAGTCGATGGCGATCGCGTCGTCGGCCTTGCGCAGCGGCGCCAGGGTACGCTGCTCGTCCCGCCGGTCCCGTTCGTTCATCTCTTCCAAGGTCTCTTCCAGCGTAACCTCTTTTCCCTGCCCTCTCAACTCATCGAACCGCCGCTGCGCCCGCTCCTCGGAGCTGGCCGTTAAAAAAATCTTCACTTCCGCCCGGGGAAAGACGACGGTCCCGATGTCTCTCCCCTCCGCCACAACGCCGCCGCGCGCGCCCATCGCGCGCTGCAGCTCGACCATCCGCTCGCGCACGGGCCGGAGCGCCGACACCTTCGACGCCGACTGGCTCATCTCCGGCGCGCGGATCTGAGTCGTAACATCAACTCCGTCCAGCATAACTTTGAGACCGCCCGGCTCTTCCAGCAGCTCAATCCGCGTCTCGCGGAGCGCCGCCATCAGCGTTGCTTCGTTTTCCAGGTCGATGGCGCTCTCCTTGACCTTCCACGCAAAAGCCCGGTACATCGCGCCGGTATCCATATATGTGTAGCCTAACTCTTTTGCCAGCCGTTTGGCTACCGTGCTCTTCCCGGCTCCCGCCGGCCCGTCAATCGCCACAGTGAGTTTCTTCACCTGCCCAACACATTCTACGACGCGCGCAGCCCTTCAAGCAATCGAAAAAATCCCGGAAATGAGATATCGGCGCAGCCCGTGTCGTCGATCTCGACGCCGCCGCTGGCCGAAAGGCCCGCCACGGCAAGAGCCATCGCGACCCGGTGGTCGCCGTAGCTCTTGAGCGATGCGCCTTCCAGCCGCTTCCCGCCCTCGATGGTCATGCCGTCCTCGCGCTCCTCGACCCGCGCGCCGAGCTTGCGCAGTTCTTTGGCCATGGCGGCGATCCGGTCGGATTCCTTATAACGCAACTCCCTGGCGCCGCAAATCGTCGTCACACCTTCCGCCAGAGCGGCGGCGACCGCCAGCGCCGGGTACTCGTCGATCGTGCGCGCAACCATTTCCGGGGCAATCTCAACTCCGTTCAATTTTCCACCGACCACCCGTAAATCCGCAACCGGCTCTCCGGCCTCCTGCCTGAGATGAGTTCTCTCAATGTTTGCCCCCATCCGTCTCAGGACATCGATCGCGCCACTGCGCGTGGGATTGCAGCCCACGCCCCGTATCGTTACGTCCGAGCCGGGCACCATCGCGGCCGCAACCAGAAAAAACGCCGCCGAGGAGAGATCGCCAGGCACGCGGACATCTTTCGCTGAAAGCTCCTGCGGACCTTTGAGCGACACTGTCCGGCCGCCGCTGACGACTTCGATTTTCGCGCCGAAGGCGGGCGCCATGATCTCGGTATGGTCGCGCGACTGCTGCGGCTCCTCGACCACCGTGAGCCCTTCGGCCTGAAGCGCGGCCAAGAGAATCGCCGACTTGACCTGCGCGCTGGCGACCGGCGTCGCGTAGCGAATCCCTTTGAGCTTTCCGCCGTGCACCTCAAGCGGAGCGCTGCCCTTGCCGTTGCGGCTTATGATAGAAGCGCCCATTTGCCCGAGCGGTTCGATCACCCGCTTCATCGGTCGTTGCCGCAGCGAGGCGTCGCCGTCGAGAGTCGTGACAAAAGGCCTTCCCGCGAACACGCCGGAGAGCAGCCGCATCGTTGTGCCCGAATTGCCGCAATCGATAACACGGCTCGGCGGTTGAAGTCCTTCCCATCCTCGCCCCTCGATGACCAGAATACCGTCCTGCTCCGAAATCCCGACTCCAAGATTTCTGAATGCCTCGACCGTCCTTAAGTTGTCCTCGCCGCCCGAGAGATTGTAAACCCGGCTCGTGCCGCGCGCGATGCTCGCAAAGATCACCGCCCGGTGGCCGATCGACTTATCTCCCGGAACGACGATCTCACCGTGGAGCGGGCGCTGCGCCTGTTCGATTCTCTTCACTTGCGTTTTCACCGTCAGGTCATTTGCCGGCGGGTTTCATTCGCCGACGCGAACTCCCGTTCGAGCAACGCCCCCTGCCCCTTACGAATCAACCTGTTCATGCGCTCAAGGCTCTTGATGTAATCTGCGAGACTTCCGCTCACAGCCTCGCGATTGAGCAAGCAGATGTCGCGCCAAAGCTCGGGCCGGCTGGAAGCGATCCGCGTGAAGTCCTTGAAGCCGCCGCCACAGTACTCTTTCAGGTCCACCCTGTCCACCTTCGTGCGGCTCAAGAGATTGACCAACGCGTAGACCAAAACATGCGGGAGATGACTCACCACGCCGAGGATGCGGTCGTGAAGTTGCGGGTCCATGATCTCCACTTTCGCCCCGACCTTGCGCCAAAAAGACTTGAGCTTTTTCAGCGCGGCTCTGTCCGTATGGCGCGTGGGAGTGAGGATACAGCGCTGGCCGATGAAGAGATCGGCCCGCGCCGGCGCCGCGCCCCATTGCTCGCCGCCGGCGATCGGATGCGCGCCGACGAAAGGAAGCGTATCAGGCAGCAACTTCTCCATATCGCGTACGATCTCAGCCTTGACGCTTCCGACGTCGCTTACAACGCAACCCGGGTGCAGACTGCCCATAAACTCTTCCATAAGCGGAACGGTGGATCGCACCGGCGTGCCCAGAACGAGAAGATCGGTTTCAAACGGAATTTCATGAGAGCGCAAAAAATAGCTGTTAATCATTCCCTTCTTCAAAGCCACCCGCAGGTTTTTCTCTCCCCGCCCGTAGCCGATCACTTCCTCAACCAGCCCGCGCTTTCGCGCCGCGAGCGCGAGCGACCCGCCGATCAACCCTACGCCGGCAATCACCATCCGCCGAAACATCACCGCCACGACATCTCCCTCCCCTCGCCCCCGATCGGTCCGACCATGCTGTTTTCCCTTATAATAGCGTCGCACTTCATCTACTCGTTCTCTTTAACTACCGTTTTTAACTCTTCGATAAATCGGCTGTTTTCCATCATCGTTCCGACCGTCACTCGAATGTAGTCGGGGAGATCGTAGGCGCCCATCGGCCGGACGATCACGCCGCGCCGGAGCAGCTTCTCGAACACCGCGCGGCCGTCGCCGACGCGCAGCAGAATAAAGTTCGCCTGGCTTGCCACCCGCTTGAGGCCGAGCTTGTCGACCTCGCGTTCGAGATATTCCATCCCCTCGCGGTTGACCTCCAGCGTGCGCCTTATGTGCTCGGCGTCGTCGAGCGCCGCAAGCGCCGCCCACTGAGCCGCCGCGTTGACGTTGAACGGCTGTCTCACCCGCTGCATCAATCCGACAATCTCTTTCGGCCCGACCGCGTAGCCGATTCGCAGACCGGCGAGGCCATAGAGCTTGGAGAACGTTCTGAGGGTCAGGATCGTTCTGCCTTCGCCCTGGTAAACTTGATAAGCGATCGAATTCGGATAGTCTGCGTCGCCGACGTATTCGAAGTATGCCTCATCGACGATCAGCAGAATCTCCGCCGATATGCGCTCAAGAAATCTCTCGAACTCGCGCCTCCGATAAATCGTCCCCGTCGGATTATTCGGATTGGCCAGAAACACAACCCTCGTCTTCGGCGTGATCGCCTGCGCCATCGCCTCTAAGTCGTGGGTAAAATCCTTGAGCGGGACGATTTTGCTCGCGCCGCCCGCCGCCTGCACCACAAGCCGATAAATCACGAACGCGCGGTGCGCCACGATCGCTTCATCGCCCGGACGCATGAACGTGCGCACGGCCAGCTCGATCAGTTCATTCGACCCGTTGCCGAAGATGAGGCGGTCTTGCGAAACGCCGAGTTTCGCCGCCAGCGCGCGCTTGAGATAAAAGCTGTCGCCATCCGGGTAGAGATGGAGATCGCTTACCCGCTCGGCGACCGCCTTGACCGCTTTGGGCGACGGGCCGAGCGGATTCTCGTTCGAGGCGAGCTTGATCGAACCTTCGATTCCGTACTCCCGCTCCACCTCTTCGATCGGCTTGCCCGGCTCGTAAGGAACGAGCGAGCGGATGTATTCGGGCACCCGATCCAAAAGACTCATACGTCGCTCATACGGCGCAGGGATAAGAGCCTAAAATTTTCATGAACAGGCATCTCTTCTCCAGTTTTTGTATCGCGCGCTGGACCCGCGGCTCTTTCACGTGCCCCCGAAGATCGAGGAAGAAGAGATACTCCCAGGGCTTGTTCTTGAGCGGGCGCGACTCGATCTTGGTCAGATTGATCCGGTTTTTAGCGAACGGATCGAGCATCCGGTGCAGCACCCCGACCTCGTCCTTGACGGAAAAAACCAGCGAGGTCTTGTCGTCCCCGCTCGGCTTGGTCGTCTGATTCCCGATCACCAGGAAGCGCGTGATGTTGTTGGCATTGTCTTCAACGTTCTCTTCCACCGCCTCCAAACCGTAAAGCTCTTTCGCCAGCCGGCTGGACACCGCCGCCAGATTCGGATCTGCGGCCGCGAGCTCGGCGGCGTGCGCGGTGCTGGAGACCTCTTCCACCGGAATCTTTGGCAAGTGGCTCGTCAGCCAGCCGCGGCACTGGGCCAGCGCCTGGGGATGAGAGACGATCTTGCGAATGTTGGCGGCCTTCCCGGACCGCGACAGGAGGTAGAGGTGGATGTCGAGATAGGCCTCGGCGCAGATCTTCACCTCAGCTTCGACCAGGAGATCGAGCGTATGTGTCACGGCGCCCTCCGTGGAATTTTCGATCGGCACGACGCCGTAGTTCGCCCGCCGTTGGCTCACTTCCTGGAATACTTCCGGGATGCTGGCGGCGGGAATAAACGTCGTCGATGAGCCGAAGCGCTCGCGCGCCGCCAGGTGCGTAAACGTCGCCTCCGGGCCGAGATAGGCGATCCGCAGCGGCGCTTCCAACGAACGTGAGGCGGAGAGAATTTCTCGATAGACGGCGTGGATCGATTTTTCGGGAAGCGGGCCGCGATTTAATTTAGAGAGTCGCTGGAAGATTTCTTTCTCGCGGCTGGGGACAAAAACCTCCTCGCTACCCAGGCTCTTCGTTCGACCGATTGCCTGGGCCAGCGAGGCCCTTTGGCTCAGCAGCTCTACGATTTTCTCATCGACCTGATCGATTTTTTTCCTGAGATCATCGACGGACTCTCGACGTTTCAATGACAACCTCGCCTGAACGCTTCATTTTTAGACCGTGAAAAACTTGCATGGAGTGATGTAACCTAGCTTAATTCCAAGGAAATAGCAAATTTGGCCGACCCTTGACGAATCCTCGGATAGACCTATATGAGGATGCCATGTCCCGGGAAATCGTCGCGCCCGACGCCGAGAGCGCCAAGGCCGCTCCGCGCGCGCCGTTTGAAATCATCTTCGAAGACCCCGATCTGCTGGTCATCGACAAGCCGGCGGGACTCTCCGTGCAGGAAAGCGATGCGACCCTGCGGCGCCACACCCTGGAGGGAATGCTGCAACTCGCCTACCGCGCCAAGGGCATCGTCCCCCGGCTGGTCCATCGAATCGACAAAGAGACATCGGGCCTTATCGTCGTCGCCAAGCGCCCGCAAGTCGCCGACGAGCTGGAGCGACAGTTCGAAACCCGCGCCGTGGAAAAAGAGTATCTCGTTCTGGTCGTGGGACGGCTCTTTCCCACGCAGGGAGCGATCGACTTTCCCCTGCCCGGCAGGGACGGCCGATTGGTCGGCGCAAGAACACTCTACCGGGTCGAAAAGGAATTCTCCGAAACGACGCTGGCGCGCGTCAAGACCGAAACCGGCCGGATGCACCAGATCCGCCTCCACTTCGCCAGGCTCGGCCGCCCCGTGGTCGCCGACCGCCAGCACGGCGACTTCGCTTTCAACAAACGCTTCAACCGGCGCTACCACCTGAGGCGCCAATTCCTCCACGCGGCGATGATCGCGTTCGAGCACAAAGGAAAGAAGCGGAAATGGACCGCTCCGCTGCCGGAGGATTTGGCGAGGGTGTTGAAGGCGTTGGAAGTCGGTTGAAGTGGCTGCGCCGGTGGCTGTTAAGCGCCATGCCAACCGCGTGGTGGGTGGTTGACGCTCCAATCAAGGCTTGCTGCTACCGCTGCCTTTGCATGCAGATTTTGTTACGATAACGCCGGTCTGTTTGTCCTTGAGCAGCACCTCTACCGGATCACGGCCCCGAGGGGCTTCGAGAATATATTGTTTCCCCTCCTGCGCCTCGAACTGGAGATCATCATAGCAACTCCTGGCCCAGAGCCCCCACCACCGGGGATATATCAAGATATACTCCACAACGTGCATCGCCGGCCCTACTGCATACGGATCTGGGTAACTCGGCACGGTTTTTTCTCCATCTATACTCCCTATCATTACGGTATGACGGGTCGAGGGTGGGACGCCGAAGAGGTGAGCATCTACCTCGCTCCCCTCAATAGTTGCAAGCCTTGCCTCAGGCAAATCCATTGCGCTTTTCATGCGTTGAGCGGAACACCCCGAAACGAACACGAGGACGATCGCGAGCAACATCATGCGCCGGCCGACGCATGCTAACGTTCGAATGACGCTCCAAAAACCGGCAGAAGATAGATCGCGTGAGTTCACTAACTCCATCCGAGCTGCCTCTTTCATTTTTCAGCCCTCAGGAGGAAAGAGATAGATGTTCGCGGTTGCTGTTAAGAATGCTCAGGGGCGCGGGCTTTGACGCCGAAGCGTAACAGACCGCTTTTTGCGCGCCGGCTGCAGGGGATCAGGCAGGCGCATAAAGTTCTCCGGCTGCAGGAGACTCGCAACCGAGATGTCTTCGTCGATAGATTCCCAATGAATGCCGATGCCCCCGCCGATGAATTCCCAGTCAGCCCGCTGCGTAGGTGTGGCTCCGAGGAGGCGGGGAAACCATGCAATGGGGACAGAAACTGTTCGCCCATCGGCCAGGAGCACCGTCAGCGTGTCCGCAGTGCAAGAAACCTCAATCGCTAAAGCTTCACTTCTTTTCGGTAAAGTACTCATGCCACTTCTCCAGGAAAAACCGTCGATGCTCAAAAACTAGCCGTCGAATTTCAGTGATCTCATGACTTCTAAAGCCCCGCACATCCGCAAGGGTAACAGGCTCAAGCCAGAACTTGGCATACCGGCCAGCGTGGGCTACGTGGATGTGAGGCGGCTCCCGTCCTTCCATGCTGAAGAAGAAGAATCGGTATCCACGAATCCTCAGCAGCACCGGCACAAAAAGCAGTTTACCGCAGTTCCGAGTATAATAGAAGCGCTCGGTGATTCGATGGTACGGTTGACAGCTATCAAACTATCTTGAATAGCCCTGCCGCTGTCTTGCCCAGCATCGCCGCTCGTTCTTCCGGCGAGCGCGCCGCTTCGCGGACGACGGCGAGCGATTCGAGAATGTTCGCCGCCGTTTTGCACTCCAGCGGGTAGTCGGTGCCGAACATGATGCGGTCGGCGGAGGCGATGTTGAAGGCGGCTTCCAGCGCGGGACGCCACGCGCCGGTGCCGGCGGTGTCGAAGTAGAGCGCGCGGAAAAGCTTTTCGAAGCGCTCCGCGAGACCGAAGCGCTTCTGCTCCGACTGGGTCTTCAAGTATCCCTTTAACTCCGTCGGAACCTCCGCGTCCTCCGGCTCGAAGAAGGCCATCATTCGCCCCTTGAGCGACGACGCGCCGCCGCCCAGGTGCGGCATGACGAAGCGCAGCCCGGGAAAGCGGGGCAGCACGCTGGCCATCACCCGCACGATCGCCTGCGTCGTCTCGAACGGACGGAAGACGCAACGGTCCAGGTTGTAGATCGTGTCCGAGCCGACGGGCTTGGACTGCGGGTGGATTATGATGGGCAGATTGTGGCGCTGGATGCGCTCGTAGAGCGGGTTCATGATCGGGTTGTCGAGCTGCACGTCGAGGTGACAGGCGAGCAGCGCCACTGCACGCAAACCCAGCTCGTCGATCCCGCGCCCGAGCTCGCGCTCGGCCGCCTTCGGCTCATGGATCGGCAGATGGATGGCCCCGAGAAATCGCTTGGGGTTTTTCTTCTCCACAGCGGCGATGCCATCGTTCAACATTCGCGCGACCTCCACACCCATCACCTGCACCTGGTCGGTGAGGATCGCCATGTTCACGCCGGCCTCGTCCATGACTCTCAGATGGGCTTCGAGGTCTTTGCGCGACGGATTCAAAGTCAGGCTGAGCTCGTTGGTAACGATCCGCCGGCCTCCCGCCTGCGCGGCCAAGCGGTCGAACAGCGGCGCCGGCATGTAGTGATGATGGACGTCAACGATCAGTTCGGTGGACGCCATAGCCAGCGACTCCTCCTTACTTGTTCTCCATGTTGTTCCGGCTGCTCACGAAGTTCACCATCTTTAAGCTCATTACGCCCTCGCGCTTCTGGTTCAACACCTCGACAAACGAGCGAACGATGCCGCGGTCAGGCTTGGATTGGGAAACTCTCGTTTCCAGAACCGTCACGCGGATCGACAGCGCATCGCCGGGAAAGACCGGCTTGTCCCAGCGGAGCTCATCGACGCCCGGAGAACCCAGGTTCGCCACTTTCGAAAGATAGTTGTCGGTGTAAAGCCGCATCATCAGACTCGCCGTGTGCCAGCCGCTGGCGATCAAGCCGCCGTAGATGCTTTGCTTCGCCAGTTCGGGGTTCGTGTGGTAGGTGAGCGGAACGAAGCGCTTGCCGAATTCGATGACCTCTTCAAGCGCGACGGCGATCGGCCCGAACTCGTGCACCGATCCTGCGACGTAGTCTTCAAAGTAGCGATTCTCAACCGAAGTCGTGAAGTTGGAGCTGTTCATGGTTGTCCTTCCGGAAATGTGGTTGTTGTAGCGCAAGAAATGGATTAAGTGAAGGGATCGAAGAGAAAGGGACGCTTATGGCTGAAGATCTCATCCGGCTGGGGACGCTCAACAAGGACGCGGTGATCCTCGCGGCGGATCAGCGGGGATTTCTCAAAGCGGAAAACATCCGCATGGAGATGAACATCGTCACCGACTCCCCCACTCTGCTGCGGAATCTCATCGGCGGCAGAACCGATCTCATCGTCAACAACGCCGACAACGTCATCGCCTGGGCCGAAGGACAAGGGGCGGACCCGAACCCCAACGACTTCGTCATTTTCCTCGGCGGAAGCCAGGGGCTGCGGCAGAAGCTGGTCGTGCTGTCGAGCGTCAACGATTTCTGCGACCTCAAGGGGAAGGTGCTCGCCGTGGACGCTCCGACCACCGGATTCGCCATCGTGATGATTTACATTCTCAAGCAGCGCGGCCTGGAGCTGAACCGCGACTATACGTTTAAAGCCTTCGGCAACACGCCGAAGAGGGCGGAGGCCTTGAGCCGGGGCGAGGCCTGGGGCGGCATGATGAACCTGCCGGACGACGAGATCCAGGCGCGGGGTTTTAAGGTCCTCGCCCGCTCCGAGGATTATGTTACCCACTACGCTCGAGGGCTCGGCGCGACGCGGCGCGAGTGGGCTAATGCGAACGAGGAGCTGCTGGTCCGCTTCATCCGCGCCTTTGTGCGCGCGACCGACTGGGTGACGGACGGAAAGAACAAAGAGGACGTGATCGAACTTCTGCTGCCGGAAAATAACAATTCCAAACTCAGGGCCGAAGAGGCCTATGAGGAGAGCGTCAGTCCAAGATTCGGCTTCACCCCGCGGAGCCGGATCGATCTCGAAGGGATACGCGCGATATTGGAGCTGCGCCGGACGGCCGGATTGATGAAGCCGCCGCTTCCCAAACCGGAAAAGTACGTCGACGACCGCTTCTACAAAAAAGCCGTCGCCGGCCTCGCCGGTTAGTTCTCCAACCCCGGATTCGCCATGAACACCGACGGCGCGAGCTTTTGCCGGGTCTGAGGGTGGCGCATGGTTCGCTTGAGCACAAAGTCGAACAGCAGCGGATTGTAATCGTAGATTTCGTTGAGATAGCCGCGCTCTTCTTTGGTGATGAAACCGTCCCGCTCCATCTGTCCGGTGTGGATCAGGAAGTTGATCGCGGGTAGCGGATAATCGCTGCCGTTTACCAGCCGGCGATGCAAATCCTGGCGCTTTAAAAGAGTCGAAATCGGCCCCGGCATTCGATTGAACTGAAGCTGCGCCGATATCTCGCCGAAGAGTAATCCGTCGTATTTTTTCTCATCCACCAGACGCAGGAACAGATCGAAACATGAGACTTCGACTTTGGCCGGGCTGTCGAGGTCGCTGCAGCTGCCGAGGCCGGCGCCGTGAGCCATAATCACTCGCAGCCCATAGTCCAGCGGTTTCCTCAACAAGAGCGGATTTCCCAACCGTTGATCCTCCTCCGCCTCGACCGCCTGCTCCTCTCCGGCGTGAGACAGAAGAATCATCCGGTGCTCTTTCATCTTCTTATAAAAGGGATCGAGGCGAGGACTGGCAGGGTCTATGCCCATGGCGTTCGGCAACCACTTAACGTATCTCGCCCCTCTGTTGGCCCATTTTTCCAACTCCTCCAGCGCATCGGGGCGATAGGGATGAACCGAGATGACCGGCAAAAACAGATCGGGATAGTCCCGGACCAACCGAAAAATGTACTCGTTCGGAACGTAAAAAGCGGTCTTTTCCAAATTGACCGACCCGTCGGAATTGTAATGCTTATCGAAGGCTAAAATACGATATTTCCCCGGCGCCGGGATGTTGCGGGCCAGTCGCGCGAAGCGTGAAACGTACTCCTGATCGGCGTTGTCGAGGCTCTTGATTCCCGCGGCGCTGGCATAGACGCTGAATTTCAGCCGCTCGATCAAATGGAGCCCGCTCCTCATCTTCGAATTCACAAACGCCCCGCTGCCGTCGGTTCCTAGAGCCACGATATGCACGTGATGATCGACCGAAGGTTGCGGTTGGATTCCTTCGAACGCTTGGTCAATGAGCTTTTTTGCGCCGGCCGAGGCGCTTTTCTGCAGATCCTCCGGCTCTTTTGAGAAAGCCCCTCCGAACTGCCGAATAAGACAACCGGAGAAAAACATCGAAACGGCCAGACACGAGGACAGAAATAGGAGGGCATTCCAAGCTTGGCTGACGGATGGGTTTATCCGAGATCCGCGAATCATAACCGTAAGCGAAGGGTATTCGACAAGCGCGCGCGTAGTCAAGCACCAAGCGGCATAGTTTTCCGCAATCGCCGCCCCGGAGGATTGCCATTAAGACGCAGGTGAAGTATGAGGACTCCGAGGAGCCACAAAAGAGTTGACGGGTTCATCGGCTCCGAATAAGAGTGAGGGCAACAGTTATGGATTATTTCAAACCTGAATCGGTCAGCGAGGCGCTTTCACTGCTTGCCAAATATGGCAACGAGGCCAAGATCATCGCCGGCGGCACGGATGTCATGGTGGACATCAAATATAAGGAAGAGCCCGGCTGCCTGGTCAATATCAAGCGGATTCCCGGCATGAGCGCCATCGAAGAAAGCGGCGGCAGCCTGCGCATCGGTCCGCTCGTGACCATACGGGAGATCGAAACCAGCAAGCTCGTGCGCGAGCGGCTGCCGCTCCTTTGGGAGGCCTGCCATCAGTTCGCCTCGCTGCAGATTCGCAACACCGCCACCATCGGCGGCAACATCTGCCGCGCCTCCCCTTCCGGCGAGACGCTCGCGCCTCTGCTGGTGCTGGGAGCCAAAGCCAAGCTCGCGTTCTCCGACGGCGAGAAGACCGAGCCGTTCAACTCCCTGTTCCAGGGTCCGGGCAAGACCAGCTTGGGTTCCAAGGGACTGCTCGCGGCAATTGAAATCCCCTACCCGCCGAAAGGAAGCTCAGGCGTCTATCTGAAACATGCGGTGAGAGGTCCGATGGATATCGCCGTCGTCGGCATCGCCGTCCTGGTCGTGCCCGATAGCGCTGCAAAGACATTGCAAGAGGCGCGGATCGGATTGGGCGCCGTCGCGCCGACGCCGATCCGCGCGATCAAGGCGGAGGCGATGTTGCGGGGGAAGCCGCTGGATTCGAAGTTGGTCGAGCAGGCAGCGCAAATGGCGGCCGCCGAGTCGAGTCCGATCACCGATCAGCGCGGCAGCGCGGAATATCGCAGATGGATCGTCGAAGCCCTGACCCGAAGAGGACTGGAGCAGACCTGGAAAGCAGCGACAGGCAAGGAGGTTGCGTGATGACTCTCACGATCAATGTTACCGTCAACGGCAAATCCGTCAGCGCGGATGCGGAACCGTCCACGTCGCTGTTGGAGTTCCTGCGCGACGTTTTGAACTATAAAGGCACGAAGCTCTGCTGCAACACCGGCGAATGCGGCGCCTGCACGGTCCTGTTCAACGGCAAGCCGGTGAATTCGTGCGTCGTGCCGGCCGCGGACGCCGTCGGCGCTCAAGTCGTCACGGTGGAAGGGTTGGCCGACGGCGAAAAGCTCCATCCGGTGCAGCAGGCGTTCATCGATACCGGAGCGGTGCAGTGCGGCTACTGCACGCCCGGATTCATCATCTCCGTCAAAGCGCTGCTCGACCGCACGAAGCGTCCGACGCCGGCCGAGATCGAAGAGGCGGTCTCAGGCAACATCTGCCGCTGCACGGGCTACGCGAAGATCGTTGACGCGATCGCGCTCGCCGCTGAGCGGATGGAAGGTTCGACCTTGGGGATCGCCTCGGGAGGAAGGAGTTAATCGTCATGGCAAAAGCTGAACACAGCGTCCTCGGCACGAGCATTGCCCGCCAGGGCGGCGTCGAACGGGTCACCGGCGCGGGCATCTACGGCATCGATCTCGACCTGCCCAACGCCGTTCGCGGCGGCATTCTCCGCAGCCAACATGCACACGCGAAAATCGTCAGCATCGACACCAGCCAGGCGAAAGCGCTGCCCGGAGTTTACGCCGTCGTGACCGCCGCCGATGCGCCGGACGTGAAATACGGCCGCACCACGATCGACAGGTACATGCTCGCGAAAAATAAAGTCCGTTACATGGGCGATCCGGTCGCGGCGGTGGCGGCGGAGAGCCAGGCCGTCGTCAAACAGGCGCTTAAAAAGATCAAAGTCGTTTACGAACCGCTGCCGGTGGTGCTCGATCCCGAAGAGACGATGAAAGCCTCCGCGCCGACGCTGCACGAGGAGGTGCCGCTGCCGGCCAATCTCCCGAAAGACGCGAACGTGAAGAACGTCTGCAGCTACACCGGCGTTCATGCCGGCGACCCGGAAAAAGCGATGGCCGAGGCGGACGTGGTGGTTGAGGAAGTCTACGAAACCAAAATGATCCACCCGCAATATCTTGAGCCGCGCATCGCCGCGGCCCGGCAGGAACCGGACGGGCGCATCACGCTTTGGGCCAACGCGCAAGCGCCTTTCGGCGTGCGCACCGACGTGGCGCGGCTGCTCAAGGTGCCGCTGAACAAGGTCCGCGTCTTGAGCACTGAGCTGGGCGGCGGCTTCGGCGGCAAGGCCAGCGGCATCACCTCCGGCGCGGCCATCGAGCCGATCTGCGCATTACTCGCGGTCAAAGCCAGGCGTCCGGTGATGATCGTGCTCGACAAGGCCGAGGAGACGATCTCCACCACGATCCGCTCCGGCGCGAAGATGTACATCAAGACCGGCGTGAAGAAAGACGGCACGATCGTCGCGCGCACCGGCAAAGTGGTCTACGACGCGGGCGCCTATTCGGGCTTCGGCGCGATGGCCGGCGCGCGCTGCACGCAGATGC
Organism: Deltaproteobacteria bacterium RIFCSPLOWO2_12_FULL_60_19; assembly: GCA_001798595.1. Classification (GTDB taxonomy): domain Bacteria; phylum Desulfobacterota; class Binatia; order UBA9968; family UBA9968; genus 2-12-FULL-60-19. The sequence goes on from MGSS01000011.1 coordinate 27,037, forward strand.
TCGGCGGCTGGTATCTCACGCCCAACGTGCATATCGACGGCTACGTCGTCTATACGAACAAGCAGGTTTGCGGGCCGGTGCGCGGGCCCGGCGGGCCGCAGGCGGCCTTCGCCGTGGAATCGCACATGGATTCGATCGCCGCAAAGCTCGGCATCGACCCGGTGGAATTCCGGCTCAAAAATGTCCCGAAGAGCGGCGACAGAATCGTCGGCGTGCCGAAGCTGCGCGACATTTCGCTCGGCGAGACGGTTCGCATCGCCGCGGAAAAAATCGGCTGGGGAAAAACCAAACTCGGCAAGAACCAGGGCATCGGCATCGCCACCGGCTCCTGGATCGAAAGCTCGGGCCCCGGCGGCGGCGCGATGGTCAAAGTCAATGAAGACGGTTCGGCGACGGTCCATATCGGGAAGATCGACATGGGCACCGCCCCGAGGTTCGGCATTCCCATGATCGTCGCCGAAGAGCTTGGCATTCCGGTAAACGACGTGATGGTGGTGAACGTCGACACTGACGCCAGCCCGTGGGACGCTGGCACCGTCGGTAGCCGCTCGATCATCGTTTCAGGCACCGCGACCCGCCTCGCCGCCATCGACGCGCGCAATCAGATATTCAAGCTCGCCGCGAGCCAGCTCGAAGCCAGCCCGGACGATCTGGAGATCAAGGACAAGCAGATTCGCGTCAAAGGAACGCCGGCGAAGTCGGTTCCCCTCGCCACCGTCGCCACCGCCGCGCACAACGTGATCGGCGAAGTGGTCGGCCACGGCTACTGCGATTCCAAGCTGATGGCGGCCGAGGAAAAGGCCCACGGCAATTCGCCGCCGTTCACGGCGCACGCCTGCATCGTCGAAGTCGACCCCGATACCGGCAACGTGAAAATCTTAAAGTACGTCGCGGTCCACGACGTGGGCTTCGTCATCCATCCCGTGGCGGTCGAAGGCCAGGTGGAAGGCGCCGCCGCCATGAGCATCGGCCAAGCGCTCTGCGAGCAGGTGGTCTTCGACACCAACGGCCGGACCATGAACCCCTCCTTCGTCGATTACCTGATGCCGACGATCAACATGATGCCGCGCATCGAAACCACGCTCGTCCACGGTTATCCCGGCGCCGGCCCCTACGGCGCCAAAGGGGCCGGCGAGATCGGCTGCGTGCCCCCGATGGCGGCGATCGCCAACGCGATTTGCAACGCGACCGGCGTGCGGATTCGCACGTTGCCGTTAAGCCCGGAGAACGTCCTGCGGGCGCTGAGAGCAGCGAAACGATGAAAGACGGATTCAAAGTGATCGACGCCGACCGGCACGTTTTGGAGCCGTCCGATCTTTATACGCGCTACCTGCCCGAGAAATTTCGCGGGCGCGTGCGGCTCGAAGGGCCTAATCAGACGGTTCGCATGGTCGATGGAAAACCGGTGTCCGATTCCGCGTTGAGGCCGGGACGGTCGATGGAGGACTACGGCTACATTTTTTCTTCGTCGAAGCGCTGGCGTGAATGCTTCGCGGACGCGTACGCGAACAGGTTCGATCCCGCCTCGAACCTCCGCGACATGGACCGCGAGGGAATCGACGTGAGCGTGCTGTTTCCGACCATCGGCCTCTATATCATCTGGCGCGAGGATATCGACCCGGAACTCAGCGCCGCCATCTGCCGCGCCTACAATACCTGGCTGTCGGAATATTGCAGCTACGATAGGAAGCGCCTCCACGGCGTGATGCTGATTCCCTTGCAGGACCCGGCGCCGGCGGTCGCCGAACTGAAGCACGCGAGAGAAAAGCTGGGGCTCGTCGGCATCTTCTGGCGGCCCAACAAGTTCTGCGGCCGCACTTTTTCCAGCCCGGACTATTATCCGATCTACGAGACCGCATCGGACCTCGGCGTAACGGTTTGCGTTCATGAGGGCGCGCGCACCATCCTGCCGCAGGCCGGCTCTGACCGCTACAGCGAGTTCGGCCGCCACGTCGCCTGCCACCCGTTGGAGCAGATGCTCGCCTGCCTCAACTTCTGCGGCGACGGCGTGCTGGAGAAATTTCCCAGGCTCAAGGTCGCCCATCTCGAATCCGGCTGCGGCTGGGTCCCCTTCTGGCTCGAGCGCATGGACGAGCACTGGGAACACGAATCGCACGGCTCGGCCAAAACGACCAAAGAGAAACCGAGCTACTATTTCAAGCGCCAGTGCTGGACCAGCACCGAAGCCGGGGAAAAGTTGGTGCCCACTTTCATCGAGCACGTCGGCGAGGACTATCTGACGATCGCGACCGACTACCCGCACAGCGACGCCATCGACAAGTTTCCGGACAAAACCGTCGGCGCGCTCAGCGGCAACAATAAACTGTCTCCTGATGTCCGGCGGAAGATTCTATGGGATAATCCAACACGATTGTACGGACTGGGAGCTTAGTCGAATTTTCAAAACATTGTTGTTTTCAGGTCGGTCAAAAAGGTCCCAGATACAAGGCGCGTGAAGGTCCGCGAGCGGAGGCGTACTCGTCTAGTACGTTGACGCGAAGCGGGCCGAGCGCAACTATCGCTACCGCCCGCCTGGGGGTCTCTCGAAGGGCCTATGCGTGGGACGAGGAGCTGCAACCGTAGCTCAGAGAGGCACACAGTTCCTGGGGGCAGCGTACCAGCGACGTATCGCATCGGCCCGGAGAGAGATTCGCAGGCGGGCTGACGGTAGATGGGCCTTTTTCACCGACCTGGGAGGAGAGATGGCTAAGTTTCGTGTCAAGTATTTCGGCAGCAACGACGTTCCAGTGGACCTCATTAAGCCGATCCTCGATGAGATCGACGCCGAGCTGGTGATCGCGCAGCCTAAAACCGACGCCGAGGTGGCGGAAGCGGGCCGCGACGCCGACGCGATCATCATGCACGGATCGGTTCCCTTCACGCGCGAAATCATCGCGCAGTTAAAGCGCTGCAAGGTCGTCTGCCGGACCGGCGTCGGCGTGGACCGGATGGACCTCGAGGCCGCCGCGGAATTCGGCGTAATCGTGTGCAACGCAGCGGGTGGCAACTCGATCGAAGTCGCGGAGCAGACAATCGGCCTGCTCATCGCCGTCTCGCGTAAGCTCGTCCGCATGAACCAGTACGTGCGCGACGGCAAATGGCGGCGTCACACCGCCGAGCTGCACGCTTATCGCGGACCCGTCTCGCGCATCACGGGGCGAACCCTCGGCATCGTCGCTCTCGGTCACGTCGGGCGTCAAGTTGCGCCACGCGCGCAAGGTTTGAAACTGAACGTACAGGCCGTCGATCCCTATCTCGATCCTAAGATCGCGCACAGCCTCAACGTCAAGCTTGTATCTCTGGACGAACTGATCCGAACTTCCGACTTTATCAGCGCGCACGCTCCGCTCACCTCGCAGACCCGTAAGATGTTCGGCAAGGCGCAGTTCGCGGCGATGAAGCCGACGGCTTATTTGATTAATTGCGCCCGCGGCGGCCTGGTGGACACCGACGCGCTGTACGACGCCCTGCTCGCCGGTCAAATCGCCGGCGCGGCGCTCGATGTCACCGACCCCGAGCCGCTGCCCGCCGACCACAAAATCCTCACCCTCCCTAACGTCATCGTCACCTGCCACACCGCCGGCAACTCGAACGAATCCTATGTCGATTGCCAAACCCACGCCGCCCGCGAAGTCGCGGGAGTCTTGAGCGGCAAGCCGCCGACTACAGAGGTGAAAGACCCGTGGCTTTTGGCGGAAGCGCAGGACGAAGGGTTTGGCGGTGTGTAAAGCGGCGAGGATATCTCGCCAGTCGTGTCACGTTTGCTCAATTGCGCAAACGTGATAAATGAGCCGCATGGAAGAACCGGCCTACAGGCAATCGCGCCTCTGCCGTCTCTTGGGCCTTGCTCTGCCGCCCGGCGGGCAAAGTTGACGCAGGGAGAATTTAAGGCTAGGATGTTTTCGTTATGACGGCAATTGCCAAGAAACTGGACGAAAAGCTTAGCCGGTGGTCGCCCGAAACGGCTGAGCAAGTTGAGCGACTCGTGGCTGAAATCATCGACCTAGCCGATCATGATGCGCTGGACCTGGCTCGTTCCCGCCAGGTTGAGCAGGAAGTGCTCGACATCATCGATGAACCCAAAGCCCGGTGAAGTGTGGAGGAGACCGTCGTAGCCCTTACGAAATCGCCCTGGGCAAACTAAGGTTTTTAAACGAAGCGTCGGTCGCAAACGTCCAAGGCATCGGCTCTATCCCCCTGCCCCGCTTGCAGCGCCGACTCGGCTCACTCCCTGCCGAGATTCTGGACAGGATCAAACAGGCCATCCGCTTCTCATTGACTCTGTAATAGCTCTGACTGGTTTCTTCCGCGCAAGTCTTAAATAGCTTGATTCTCTGCGGGCTTCTATTCCATGATGGGAGAAGCCCGCACAACGTATGACCTTCCTGCCTCAAATCGTGGCCATCGCCTGCGCCATGTCCTACGCCGCCTGCAACATCGCCGCGCGGTTCGGGCTCAAATATTCCAATCCGGTCACCATGACGCTGGTCTCGTTTACCACGCAAACGTTGGTCCTGGGATCCATTGTGTTGCTTTCCGGAAGCATTCCCCCTCTAACCTACTTTCCCGCCGTCTTGTTCATAGCGATCGGCTTCGTCATGCCGATCATCCGAACGCTCACCTACATCGGCGTCGTGAAGATGGGCGTGTCGCGCAGCGTCTCTCTGAGATCGAGCTATCCCCTGTTCGGCGCGCTCTTCGCGCTGATTTTTCTCGACGAAGAGCCCCAACCGCTGGTTTTGGCGGGCACCGTCCTGGTTGTCGCCGGAAGTTGCTTCATCACCTGGCAGCGAGACGCCAGTCCGTCGGCAGGCCGTTGGTGGTATGCCCTCTTTCCTCTAACCGCGGCGATCATATCGGGCCTGATCCAGCCGGTCGTTCGCTACGGGCTTAGCTTCTCCCGTTACCCGCTTTTCTTCACGGCGCTGGTCGGCGCAACGTCGCTCTCGGTCAACCTCACCGCCCTGCCGCTCATCCGCCGGGTCCAACGACCCGTCTGGGACCGCAAAGGCTTAAAGAGTTTGATCGTCGCTTCGCTGTTCGAGAATCTGGGATTTCTCCTCTTTGTCACCGCGTTCGGCATGGCCCCGGTCGCCAGCGTCTCCCCGCTGATCGCAACCAGCCCGATGTTTGTCGTGTTCGCAACCTTGCTGATCTTTCGCGATCTCGAACACGTGAGCCGGGGAACGATCGTCGGCACACTGCTGACCGTCGCCGGGACGATTGCCATCACGTTGAGCCGGTGAAGCAGGCTGTTGAAAAACTCCGTTCATCCTTCGACCCTTCGAGGGGCCTCAGGGCAGGCCCCCTCGACAGCCTTTAGTCCCGAGCCTGTCGAGGGGTCAGGACGAACGGAGGATGGATTGAAATCATTGGAAAATTTCCGTTCGTGCTGAGACTTGTATGATGGATGTCGGGGCTCACACCGAGTGCTCTGGTACAATGGTTTCAACGAAAACCA
>MGSS01000012.1 GCA_001798595.1 Deltaproteobacteria bacterium RIFCSPLOWO2_12_FULL_60_19
GAAGATAGTCTTCACGACGTGACTCCGGCGAAGGTCCTTCTCGGGAGACAGAAGCAAGTTGACCATCAGTTTGATAACCTCGCGCGGCGTGAAGTGCTCTCCGGCCTCTTCGTTGGATTGCTCCGCGCCGATCCGGATGAGTTCCTCGAAAACATAGCCCATCTGCACGTTGTCCACGCGTTCAGGGGAAAGATCGACCCTCGCGAAAGCCTTGATGACTTCGTAGAGCAAGTTCTTCTCGGCCATCCGAGCGACCTGCTGGTCAAAGGCAAACCGATCCATGATGTCGCGAACGTTCTTGGAGAAGCGGCTGATGTAGCTGTTGAGGTTAGGCGCGAGCTGACTAGGATCGTCGAGCACCTTAGCGAGATCGAGCTTGGAGAGATTGTAGAACGGCCGCCCCGTGATCTTCTGCAGCAGGCTACGGATGACGTTCTCCGGTTTGGTCTTAATGGCACCGTGTTCTTTAAGAACTTTTTCCTTCGTCGGCGCAAGCAGACAATCGAAGCGCCGGAGCACCGTCAGCGGCAGAATGACCTTGCGGTACTCGTTCCGCTTGTACGGTCCGCGCAGCAGGTTGCAGATGCTCCAGATAAAGTTGGCAAGTTGCGAATGTGTTTCAGGGCTCATTGTGGTATCGAAGCCTGCGCAGAATTGCCGCCGATTCTACGCGATTTGAGGGCTGGGTAGCAAACGGAAGCTTATAAAAGGGATGAGGGCGGAGGGTTGAGGGATGAAATAAGAAAGGCGCTAAGCGACGGTTAGCCGGAACGCCGGAGGCGCAACTATGGCGGGACGGACGGCTCGGAGATCCTCCTCGCCGATCTTGACAAACCCAGGCCAACCATTTACATGACAAGGACTCATGGTTGAAGTACGCGGTCTGACAAAATACTACGGCGATTTTCGCGCCATCGAGAACGTCACCTTCACCGCTCAGCGCGGAGAGATCCTCGGTTTTCTCGGGCCCAACGGCGCCGGGAAAACGACCACGATGCGGATCATCACCGGCTTCATGCCTCCGACGGAGGGGATGGTGACGGTGGAGGGTTACAACACGCTCGATGAGTCGCTGGAGGCGCGCCGCTGCATCGGCTACCTGCCGGAGAATCCGCCGCTTTACCCCGACATGACGGTCAGCTCGTACCTGAAGTTCGTCGGCCGCATCAAGGGCGTCGGCAAAGGCGATCTGGCGGCGGCATTGGACCGGGTGTTAGAGAAGTGCATTCTTACCGACGTCGCGTCGCGGATCGTAGGCCGCCTGTCGAAAGGCTACCGCCAGCGGGTCGGCCTCGCCCAGGCGCTGATTCATAATCCGCCCGTGCTCATCCTGGACGAGCCGACGATCGGGCTCGATCCCAAGCAGATCATCGAGATCCGCCGCCTGATCAAAGAGCTGGCCAGCGAGCGCACGGTGATCCTGTCGACGCACATCCTGCCCGAGGTGTCGCAGCTTTGCAGCAAAGTGGTCATCATCAACGATGGAACGGTGGTCGTGGAAAAGCAGCTAAAAGAATTGGCCCAGGGCGAAAGCCTGGAAGCGGTCTTCCTGCGCTATATCTCAAAGGAAGCCGAGGAAAAGAGCGCCGAGCAGGAGCAAGTTTGAACAACTTGAACATTTTGAACGGGCGAAATAGCTCAAAGCGTGTCGGCCGTCCAATCGGCAACCCGCTTAACGCGTCGCTATCAGCATGAAGAACATTCTGACTCTGGCTGGAAAAGAGCTGCGTTCCCTGTTCGTATCGCCCATCGCCTATGTGGTGCTGACGGGATTTCTGCTCCTCGGAGGCTGGTTTTTCTTCAATCTGTTGTTTCGCTTCACCTATCTGGCGAGCTTATACACCGGCATGCGAAATCTCGAAGAAGGCTTGCAGTCGATCAACTTGAACGAGCACGTCATGGCGCCACTGCTGCATAATCTCGCGATCATACTCGTGATCCTCGTGCCGATCATCACCATGCGCGCCTTTGCCGAAGAGAAGCGCAGCGGCACCTACGAGCTGCTGCTCACCTCTCCCCTGACCGTGACGGAGATCGTCCTGGGAAAATTCTTAGGCTGCATCTCGTTCGTCGGGATCATGATCCTGCTGACGGCGGTCTATCCGGCCATCCTGCTCTACTACGGCAACCCGGAGCCGGGAATTCTCTTCTCCGGCTATCTCGGGCTTTTTCTTTTGGCCGTGGTTTTCGTCTCGGTCGGCCTGCTGACCTCGTCGCTGACGGAAAATCAGATCGTCGCGGCGGTGAGCTGCTTCGTCGCCCTGCTGCTGCTCTACGTTATCTCCTGGCCCGCGGAGACGACCGGCTCGGCGCTCGGCGGCACGCTCAAATATCTCTCCGTCGTCGAGCACTTCGGCGACATGGTAAAAGGCGTGATCGACACCAAGGCCCTCGTCTACCTCGTCAGCCTGATTGTCATGAGCCTTTTCCTCACCCATCGCTCGGTCGAGGCTTCGAGGTTGGGGCGATGAGCAAACTGCTCGAGTTTTCCGGGTTGGCCGGGGCCGTTCTGACTCTGTTCGGCCTGATCGCATTCTTTTTCACCGAGAGCGCAGCCGATCCTTACGTGCTGACGCATTTGATTCTCGGGGTCCTGTTTCTCGGCGCCTACTTCTGGACTCAGGGCCGCAATCTGCTCGGCTCGCTCAGCCGCCGCTCGACGCGCTACGGACTCCACTCCGGCCTCTACTCTCTGCTGCTGGTGGGCATCCTCGTCCTCGTCAACTTTCTCAACGGCCGCTACCACTACCGCTGGGACCTGACTGAAATGAAAGTCTTCAGCCTCTCGCCCCAGACGGTCAAGGTGCTGGGACAGTTGAAACAGGACCTTGAGATTTACGGCTTCTTTGAAAGAGGAGAAAATACCAGGGCGTCCGATCTCGTCAAGAGCTACGCCTACCACTCGAAGCAGGTCAAGTTTACCGCCGTCGATCCCGACCGCCACCCGGAGATGGTGAAGCAATTCAAGGTCCAGCAGCTGAATACGCTGCACCTCCGCTACGGGCAGGAATCGATGAACGTCACGGAGACGACCGAGGAGGGCATCACCAAGGCCCTCATCAAGCTGACCAAGGCAACCAAGAAGAACATCCTCTTCCTGACCGGCCACGGAGAGCCGAAGATCGAAGACCGCGAAGCGCCCCAGGGATTCGCCGCCGCCAAGGAGGCGTTGGAGAACGAAAATTACCAGGTGAGGGAGCTGCTGCTCTCGACGCAGGAGAAAGTGCCGGCGGACAGCTCGGCGTTGATCATCGCCGCCCCGGAAAGATCGCTCGTCGGGCATGAGGTCGCGGCGATCGAAAGCTACGTGAAAAACGGCGGCAGGCTGCTGGTGATGCTGCCTTCGCCCGGCGGCGACACGATGAAGAATTTTCTCGCGACCTGGGGCGTCGAGGTGGGGGAGGATATCGTCGTCGATCAAGTGATCCGGCTTTTCGCCGGCCCGAGCCTCGGAGTAGAGCCGATCGCGGAAACTTACAGCCCCGCCCACCCCATCACGCGCGGGTTTAAAGAACGCACGCTCTTTCCACTGGTGCGCTCGGTCGAGGAGGCCAAGTCGGTGAAAGACGGCGTCGAAGTGACTTCGTTGGTCAAGACCGGCGCGACGAGCTGGGCGGAGAAGGACGTGAACGGGGTCTTCAAGCAGGGCAAAGCCGCGCTGGGGCCGGAGGATAAACAGGGACCGATCTCGATCGGCGTCGCGGTGTCGGCGAATCTCAAGAAGCTCGGCATCGAGAAAGAGGGCGACGCCAAGATCGTGGTCCTGGGCACCGCGGCCTTCGCCAACAACCGCTCCATCGGCAACTTCTTCAACCGCGACTTGTTTCTCAATGCCGTCAACTGGCTGGTCGGGCAGGAGGAGATGATCTCGATCCGGGCGCGCTCGGTGCGCGCGTCGCGCGTTCAACTGACCGGGAGCGAAGGCGCGATGGTTTTCTATCTCTCCTTCCTGATCCTGCCGGAGATCCTGCTGATCAGCGGCCTCGCCGTCTGGTGGCGCAGGCGATAGCCCGGGATATTTTTGTCACGACGATGACGGCCGCCACCCGCTCTCCGAGCCCGCGCAATGGGTCGTTACTTATTCCAACCGGCAGTATCGGATGCGCGGGCTCTTCGACCGGGCGGCAGCCGTCACTTCGAAGCCGAGGGGCGGCATCGTTCGAGGGGGCGAGCCACTTTTTTTTCCTATTGTCGTCGGCCGGAAGGGCTTGCCCCCGAGGACGCTGAACAATCCGGGACAGCCAGTGCGACAGCGCAACACACTCATCCTCGCGGCTCTTCTGATCCTCCTCGGGGCCTACGTCTATTTTTTTGAAATCCTGCCCGGAGACAAACCGAAGGGCGACCGGCTCATCAACTTCAAGCCGGATGAAGTAGCGAGCATTCTGCTCACCTACCCCAAGCAGGAAATCCAGCTGCAAAAAGATGCCGTCGGGAAGTGGAGGCTGACCCAGCCGCTGCAGGCGGTCGCCGACGGCTCGACGGTCGGGGGCCTCCTCGCGGCGCTGAGCGCCGGCGCGATCCGGCGGACCCTCGAGAAAAAACCCGGCGCCGAGGATCTTAAAAACTTCGGCCTGGACCGGCCGGCGGCAAAAATTTCGCTCACCCTGACGAGCGGCATCACCCTGCCCGGCCTCATCGTCGGCGCGGCCACTCCCCTCGGCAATGCCGCTTACGTCCAGCGCAGCGGCGACGCCACGGTCTATCTCGTGGACGCTTCTCTGGCGCTGGGGTTGCAGAAAAAGTCCGACGATTTCAGGGACCGGCAAATTCTCTCTTTTCCACTCGAATCGGCGGCGAAGCTGACGATCCAAACCGGCAAGGAATCCGTGGTTTTGATCAAGGGCGAAAAAGAGCAGTGGCAATCCGCTCCGCCGGCGAAGGGAGACGTGAGCGGCGCCGCGGTGGTGGAATATCTCGTAGCGATCGGCGGGATCGGCGCGAAGGCATTTGTCGATGACCATCCCAAAGACTTGAAGCGCTACGGACTCGATCCCGCGCCGGTCAAAGTCGCCGTCGCCGGCAAGGACGGAAACAATCTCGCCGCGCTGCTCGTCGGCGGCAAGAGCGGAGACTCCTACTATGCCAAGCGCGAGGGAGAGCCGCAGGTTTACGCCATCGACGAGCCTTCCTACCGGTCGCTGCTGCGGCGGCTCCCCGACTTTCTCGCCGAGGACAAGAAAGAGCCGAAACAGTAAAGTCCTCTTGAGAAAGCGGATTCGTTCTGTTAACGATTTTCTTGTACTTTCGGGTGGCGCAATGGAATTTCCCCTCCACCTCACAAGCCGCTGGGGCGGCAAGCGGCACAACTCTTTCAATCAGCTGCTCAAAAATAGGTTTCATGCCCGCGCGTATAAGATCGGCCTGCGAATGGTTAGCAAGCTCTCAGATGCGAGGCGCGCTCTTCGTGATTCGTGTTGGTGGCACTCCGAAGCGGTCCTCCGGGCTTTCGTGTCCGTCCCTCCCCGGCACGAACACGGATTTTTCCAAGCATGAGCACGATTCAGGGGGGCCTTTTTCAGCGGTCTGGGAGGAAGTTGAACTTTGAACGCTAATCTCAGCCTGATCCATTCCATTCTGCCGGCCACGGTCGATCTCCGAGTGACCGTGCCGGAGAACCATCCCTCCGCCCGCAACCTCGGCGCCGAGCGGGCGGGGTCGGGGACCCTCGTCGACCCGGACGGCTACATCCTGACGGTGCACTATATTACTCTGGGAGCGCAGTCGATCACCGTGACGCTCTCCGACGGCGAGCAACTCCCCGGAGAGCTTGCGGCCCAAGACTTTGAGACCGGCCTGGCGCTCGTCAAAGTCCCTGGAAACGGGCTCCCCTTCCTGCGGTTCGCGCCGCCGGAGGAGTTGACGCTCGGGCAAGCCGGGCTGCTCGTGGCCAGCAGCGGCGAAGCGGCGCGCCGGGTCAGCGGCGGTTACGTGACTTCGACCGAAAGTTACGACGGCCACTGGGAGTACATGCTCGACAAGACGATCCGCTTGAGCGCCTTCAATCCCGGCTTTGGCGGCGGCACGCTGGTGGACTTCAAGGGGCGAATGTTGGGTGTCGTCTCGTTGAATTTGAACGACATCGGTAAGTTTTCGCTGGCGATTCCCGGGGACTATTATCTCAAGGCCGAACGCGAGCTAAAACAATACGGCCGCGTGCGCACCCGGCGGCCGCGCCCCTGGCTCGGCTTCTATCCCCAGAGCTTCGGCGGGCACGTCGTCATCGCCGGCCTGGTGCCGGGCGGGCCGGCGGAAAAGAGCGGCCTGCGCGAAGGGGATATTATCGTCAAGGCAGAGCAACAAGAGGTGAGATCCCGCCCGGAGCTCTATCGCACGATCTGGCAAAAAGCGCCGGGCGAGCGGATCTCGCTACGCATTCTAAGAGATGATGAAGCGATCGACCTCGCGGTTATCGGGGGCGATCGCTGGGACTTCTACCGAACCTAGTCGTCGCCGCCGGCCTTCTTAAGTTCGCCTTTGCCGATCACCTTGACCGATACTGCCGGCGTGTAGGCGTCGGGAGCGTACTTGATCATGACCTTATCGGTCTGCTTGAGATCGGCAAGCTTGATCTTCGCTCCGTCTTTATCTATCTCCGTCTTCTCGTCGATGCCCACGACCTCTTCGCGGACCTTCCCTTTGCGCTCCACCTGGAAGGTTACCGTGCGCTGGCCGACCGCGCTGATCACGGCCTCCACGTCGCGCATTTTGGTCGATTTCTTCTCTTCCTGGGCAAAACCGTTAACGGCAAAAACCGATAGCGCAAACAAAAACACCGCGAGCCATCTAAAACTTCTCATCACGCCCTCCTTCACGATCGTTCGTCGCTGTCTGAACAATTCTCTGAGCCAAACCTAGCCAATGTTCTAAATTGTGTCAAGTCTGCCCGCCGTGTTCCGGCGCGTCTACTCGGCACTATAGCACCTCGGAACCTGGATATGAAACGTGGTTCCTTTGCCCGCCATGCTCTCCACCTCTATCGTGGCCCTGAGCAAATTGCCCATCCTCTTGGCGATCGCAAGACCGAGCCCCACCCCCCCGCGGCTTCGGGTGAGCGCCCCCTGCGCCTGGCGGAAAGGCTCGAAGAGAAGAGGCAAAAATTCTTCGGGGATGCCCGACCCCGTATCTTGGACGTCGATCCGGATGCGGTCTTCAGGCTCCGACAACGAAGCCGACACCCGAATGCTGCCCCGGTCGGTGTACTTGACCGAATTAAAAACGATGTTGCTGAGGATCGTCTTGAGCTTGATTCGGTCGGTCTTCAACGGAGGGAGCGAGGCCTGGGGCTCCCAGATCAGTTCGACCGCCTTGCCGCTCAGACCGATGCGAAACAATAGCTCAAGCTCCGACCACACCTCCTCAAGGCGAAACTCTTCGACGCGAACCGCAACCTGCCCGGCTTCAAATCGCGAGAGGTCGAGGATGCCGCTGGCGAGATTGAGCGCCTCCCCCGAATTGCGCATAGAGGTCTCCATGCACTTGCGCTGCTTGTCGCTCACCTCGCCGACAAATCCTCCCAGCAGGAGATCCAGGTTACCGATCACGATGTTGATCGGAGTGCGCAGCTCGTGGGTCATCGTCGCCAGGTATTCTCCCTTGACGCGGCTCGCTTCCGCGAGCTTGTCGTGCAATCCCCTGACTTCCGAGATGAGCCTGGCGTTCTCGATCATGATGGCGACCGGCGCCGCGACCGCGGTCAGCGTGTCCAGCTCCTTGTCGCCGAAGCTGCCGGCTTTCCTGCTTACCGCCTCGAGCACGCCGGTAAGCTCGCCCCGCACTTTGAGCGGCACGCAGGCGATCGAGCGCGTGTTAAAGCCGGTCATCTGATCCATGCGCCCGGAAAAACGGGTCTCGCGCCGCACGTCGGAGACCACCACGGGCAGGCCGGTCTCCGCGACAAAGCCGGCGATCCCCTCTCCCTTGGCCAGGGTCACGTTCTTAAGCTGGTCCGCCTTTTCGCCGACCGCCGCATAGAAAGTTAGCGCGCCGCTGTCGTGATCCACGAGGAGAATCGACGAGCCGTCCACGCCCATCACCAGCGAAGTCAAGCGAATAGCCGAGGTAATGACCTCAGCCAGCGGCAGGGAGGTGCCGATCAGCTCGGCGATATGAGCCAGCAGGCGTACTTCGCTCTCCGCCTCGATCGAGTCCGCAGGATTCACGAGCGATCCTTTCCCAACGCCTCAGAGCGCCGGGTCGCTTGCAGCACGGCCTCCATGATGATGCCCCGTATTCCGCCCTTCTCCAGCGCGTACAGCCCCGCGATGGTGGTCCCGCCGGGAGAGGTCACTTCGTCGCGGAGCTGGCCCAGGTGCTGCCCGCTCTCGAGCGCCATGCGCGCAGCGCCATAGACGGTCTGCAGCGCCAGCTTGAGGGCCACGTCGCGGCTCAGTCCCATTTGCACGCCGCCGTCGGCCAACGCTTCGATGAACAGGAAGACATAGGCCGGACCGCTGCCGCTCAGTCCCGTGACCGCGTCCAAATGCTTTTCCTCCAACGGCAAGCCGATCCCGAAGCTGCTCAAAATCGAGCCGACTCTCTCGATATCTCTTGCGCCGGCGTGCGTCCCGCCGGCGTAACACGACGCGGCGGCGCCCACCACGCAGGCGATGTTCGGCATGACCCGCACCACGCGCGCGCCTTGCGCCAGATGGCTTTCGATGCGGGCGAGCGGGACGCCGGCCGCGACGGATACGACGAGCTTCCCTTTGCCGACGGGTTTAGCGATCTCTTTGAGCACGGCGTCTATAATTTGCGGCTTGACGGCGAGGATCACGATATCCCCGAAGTCGCACACCTTGGCGTTGCTCGACGTGACCTTGACTTGAAGCTCCGTGGCGATCGACTTGAGGAGGGCCTGGCTCACGTCGCTCACCATGAGCTGATCGCGATCGGCCAGCCCGGCGCGGATCATGCCCCGCGCGATAGCGGAACCGATCTTGCCGGCGCCGATCACGCCGATTTTTTCTTTGAGCATCGCCCGCGTCCTCTCGCTGAACTCCCAGTCCTAATAGCCCAATTAGTAACGCTTGCCTATCTTCCCGAGCTCTTTCCAGGCCTCGGTGTCGTCGGAACGAGTCGCCAGCACCTCGCGGAATTTTTCCTCCGCCTCTCTTACTCGCCCGAGCTTCGCCAGGGCGATGCCGAGGGAGCGGCGCCAGTCCACGTTTCGCTTCCGCCTGAGCGCCTCGCGATACGCGCCGGCGGCCTGTTCCCATTGCTCGAGTTTGATATACGTGTCTCCAAGCGCGCCGTAAAGCACGTCGGAATCCTCGCCCTTGGCTTTCGCCTGCTCGAGAAGATCTTTCGCCTTCTCAGCCTCCCCTTTGGCCAGATGCAGGCGGCCCCACCAGAGCAGCATGTCCTTATTCTCGCCTGCCGTCTGCTTCGCCAATCCAAACCACTTCTCCGCCTCCTCCAACTCGCGGCGGTGAAGCGCGATCTTTCCCAATCCCAGATAGGGCGTTATCTCCCGGTAGCCCATCTCGATCGCCTTGCTGTAAACCACCTTGGCCTCGGACAGGTAGAACTCGCCGCTCAAGTCGAGGATCGCCTTGACCGTCTGGGGCGAGCGGGCCATCGCAGCCAACGCGGACTCCGCCCCCTCCGGGCTCTTGTCCTGCGCCAGCAGAACCTTGGTTTTTAACACATAAAAATCGGGGTTCGACGGATCCAGCTTAATCGCCTCATCGATCTCTCCCAAGGCGCGGTCATGCCAATCGTTGGCCTCCAGCCCCTGGGCCAGATGGAAATGGCGGAGCGCCTCAGGCAGGGGCGCCGGATTCATCTTCAGCCAAGGGGCATCCGCCAGGTGGGGCACCATCAGCTTGCGGTTAAGGTCGGAGGTGGCGCGGCCAAGGCTCTTGGGCGCCGAGAACTCAAGCTCCGCGCCGTCGTCGGTGTTGAGCGCCGCCCCTTCCGTAAACGCCATCACTTCCTTTCTTCCCATGCGATAGAACCCGATAGCGGCATAAGGATCGGTCAGGCCAAGCTCGGTAAAGTCCTCTCTCAGGGTCTTGTTGTTGGCGAAGACCTCCTTCAACCTGGGGTAATCGAAGCTCTGTTCTTGCTGCGTGCCGACCATCAGAAAGTCGCTCTCTCTCATTCCCCAAACCGACACGTGGGGAAAGGCCTGGGCGAAGGTGCGGAAGACCATGCGGAAGTCGTCCGGCGACATCGAGTAGTTGTGAAACCACTGCGCGAACACCCCGCCCGACTTGAGTTTGGACTTGATGACTTCGTAGAATTCGCGCGTGTAGAGGTTGGCGATGCCGGCGATCCAGGGATTCGACGGCTCGGCGGTGATCACGTCGTAGACCTTCGGCGTCGCCAGGATGTAGTTGCGGCCGTCCGTCGGGATGATGCGGACCCTGGGGTCTTTGAGAACCTCGCCGTTTTTCGTGTCGAAAAAGCGCGCGGATTTAATCATCGCCGGCTCGATCTCGAGCACCTCGATCTCCTTGAACGGAAATGCGGCGACCGCTTTGGCGGTCATCCCGGTGCCCAGGCCGATGACGGCGGCCCGCTCCCCGCCGGCGTGGAACAGCATGGGAATGTAGCCGGTCATCAACTGGCTCAGCGTATCGCCGTAAGAGCCGTCCACTTTCCCGTTGGTTTTAAAGTAGCGGTAGTCGCTGCCGACGCTTTGGTGGACGCTGACCGTCGCCGTGAGACCTTCCTTATAATAGACGATCTCATCCGCGCGCATGTGCTCAAGCCTGAGCGAGTCGGTGTGCAGGTTCTCGTAGCGGTCGCTGTAGATCGTGACCCCGCTGGTGAGGATCGCCTGGTCCCAGCGCGGAGTTTTAAACCAGATGAGGCCCGATGCGACGATCACGATCAACCCGAGCGCGAAGCGGGGGCCGGCGGAGAGACGCGGATCCATGACCAGCAAGAGCCAGCCGATCACGAGATTGACGACGACCGCCGCCAGGATCGATTGCTGCACGCCGATCAGCGGGATGAGGATAAACCCTCCGGCGAACGCGCCGACGATGGCGCCCAGTGTGTTGGCCGCATACGAGATCCCCACGCTGCTGCCGACGCGGTAGATGCTCTGCGTAAACAGCCTGGCGACCAGCGGGAAGGTCATTCCCAACAGGACCGTCGGAATGAACATGACCATGCCGGCGAGCAGCACCTGAATCGACAGAAACATGTAGAACGAGTCGCCGAATCCCTCATGCAAGCGGAGGAAAATCAGCGGCAGCTTCTCGAACAGCGGAATCGTGGCGAGCGCGGCGAAGCCCACGAGCAGCTCGATCACGCCGAACGTGCTGACCCAAATCCTCCGCTCCCCCAGCCACCGGGCGTAGAAAAAGCCTCCCAGCGCCAGGCCGATCAGGAAGGTCACCAGCATCGTCGTGAAGGAATAGACCGAGCTGCCGATCACCAGAGTGAGCGCGCGGGTCCAGGCATTTTCATAAACCAGGGCCGCCATGCCGGAGAAGCCGAAGGCGATCAGCACCGCCCAACCCAAAGTGGACGGGGCCTCAACCGAGCCGGCGTCATTCTGCTCCGGTTCCTCGGGTTCGGCCGAAACCGCGTCGCTTTTGTCGCGCAGGCCGTCCACGATGAAGATCAGCAGGGCAATAACGAGATTGAGCGCGGCGGCGACGTACACCGTCGCGCGCATGCCGAAGGCCGGAATCAGGTAATAGCCGGAGAAGCCGCAGCCGAGCACCGCGCCGAGCGTGTTGGTGGCGTAGAGATCGCCCACCCGCCGGCCGAGCTGCGTGAAGCTCTTCACGAAGAATCGGCTGAGCACCGGCATCGTCGCTCCCATCAGCAGCGTTGGCAGAACGAGCAGCACGAAGGCCAGCCCAAACAGGAGCAGATTGAAAGCCATAGGGTTGGAATCGTTGAGGCTGAAAAGCGGGATATAGATGAGCCGGCCCCGGTCGAAGAGCCAGGGAACCGCCAGACCGTAAATGCCGACGCCTGCCTCGAGAATTCCGTAGAGCAGAAAATCGTTTTTGCCGCGATCGGCGATGCGCCCGAAGAGATAGCTGCCGATGGCCAGCCCGGCCATAAACGCGGCCAGCACGGTCGCAATCGCATAGGTGGTGTTGCCGAAGATCTGCGTCAGCATGCGGGTCCACACCACCTGATAGATGAGGCCCGCGGCCCCTGAGGTAAAGAAACAGATCGAAGCTACAAGGAGCAGCCAATTTTCACGAGATCGAGCAGCGCCGGTTGTCATATGGAGTGCCTAGGAGACCCCCTTTATTGAAGTCCTCAACTGATATCAGCCTATGCAATCACTGTAAAGAGTCCGCTTGAAACCCCTAAGCGTTATAGCATACAAGATCTAGACGTCTCGCGCGAAGGAAAGTCGAGGAGTTTTATGCCTAAAGACATGCGCACATGGATCGGAGAGCTTGAACAGGCCGGGGAGTTGGTCCGCATAACCAAGCCTGTCCACCCGCACACGCAGATGGGCGCGCTTTTGTACCAATCGAGGGAGAAGGCCTTGCTGTTTGAGAACGTGGACGGCTTTCCAGGCTGGAAGAGCCTCGGCATGGCCCCCGCCAACCTGCGCCACGCGGCGCTGGCCTACGGCACAACAGTCGAGAAGCTCATCCCCACAGCCGCGGAGCGGGCGTTAAAAAAATTTCCGACCGAGCTGGTCCGGACCGGACCGGTCAAGGATGTGATTCTCAAAGGCGACAAGGTGGACATCACCAAACTGCCGGCCCATATCGCCGGCAGCGAGGAGACGCCCTACATCGCCGCCGGCTTGATGGTCGCGCGCGATCCCGACACCGGCATCCGCAACGTCGCCTTCCACCGCTTGCAGGTCAAAGGCCCGCGCAAGACCGGCGCGTTGATCGTGCCGCGCCACACGCGGCAAATCCTCAACAAGTATGAAGCGAAAAACGAGCCGATGCCGGTGGCGATCTTTATCGGCCATCACCCGCTCTATTACATGGCGGCGGCGAGCACCGGACCGTTTGAAATGGACGAGTTGGAGCTTGCCGGCGGGCTGATCGGCGAGCCGGCGAAGGTCGTCAAATGCGAGACCAACGACATCGAAGTGCCCTGCGACGCGGAGATTGTTTTGGAAGGCAGGATATTGCCCAACGTCCGCGAAGAGGAAGGGCCGTTCTCCGAGTTTCACGACTACTACGTCGCCGGCATGGGCAAGAACCCGGTGATCGAGATCGACTGCATCACGATGCGGAAAGACGCGATCTTCAAGGCGCTCCAAAACGGCTCCGAGGTCGAAGGCTGCGTGTTTCACAAAGTCCCCTTCGGCGCCTCGGTTTACAACCACATCAAAAATATCGGCGGC
>MGSS01000013.1:0-12378 GCA_001798595.1 Deltaproteobacteria bacterium RIFCSPLOWO2_12_FULL_60_19
ATCCACCGGGAGAAGGCTTTGAGCACGCAGGGGACGCAGACGCTTTACAGCGATCTCGGCTATATCCTGCTCGGAGAGGTGGTCGAGGAGATCAGCGGTTGGGGCCTCGATCGCTACTGCCAGGACAAGATCTTCAAGCCGATGGGGCTGCGCTCGACCTCGTTCGTGGACCTGACGCAGTTGAGGACGCGCAGGCTCCGGCCCGTCCGGGAGATGATCGCGCCGACGGAGGAGTGCCCCTGGCGGAAGCGGATGCTCTGCGGCGAGGTCCACGACGACAATGCCTACGCGATGGGCGGAGTCGCGGGCCACGCGGGGCTCTTTTCTTCGGCGCGCGACATCCATCAATTTTTGCGCCGCCTGAAAAAATGTCTGCGCGGCGACGATCCGCTCATGACCGCGCCGGTCGTGGAGGAGTTTCTCACCCGCGACCCGACCGTGAAAGGCTCGACTCACGCCCTGGGCTGGGACACGCCGTCGGCGGAGAATTCTTCCAGCGGCAACTATTTTTCTCCCAACTCGGTCGGCCATCTGGGCTTCACCGGAACCTCGATCTGGTGGGACCTCGAAAAAGATTGCCACATCATTCTGCTGACCAACCGCGTCCATCCGTCGCGCAGCAGCGACAAGATCAAGACCTTTCGTCCCTATATCCACGACTTGATCATGAAGTCGATTCTCCAATGAGCGCGCTCCCGCCGCGCGGGCACGTTCACCTGATCGCGGTGTGCGGCGTCGGCATGGCGTCGCTCGCCGGCCTGCTCAAATCTCAAGGCTACCGGGTGACCGGCTCGGACCAGAACGTCTATCCGCCGATGAGCACCTTTCTCGCGGAGCTGGGGATCGAGGTGCTCTCCGGCTACAAAGAAGAGCGCCTCGACGACAAGCCGGACCTGGTGGTCATCGGCAACGCCGTGTCGCGGGACAATCCGGAAGTCCAGGCGACGCTCAGGCTGGCCGTCGCCCATCTTTCGTTTCCGCAGGCGCTGGGAGAATTCCTCATCGGCTCGAAAAGATCTCTGGTCGTCGCCGGCACGCACGGCAAGACTACGACCTCCTCGCTCATGGCCTGGGTACTGGCCAAGGCCGGACGGCAGCCGAGCTTTTTTATCGGCGGCATGCCGGCGAATTTCGGCGGCGGACTCAGCAACGGAAACGGCGATTGGGTGGTGCTCGAAGGGGACGAATACGACAGCGCGTTTTTTGACAAGGGGCCCAAGTTTCTCCACTACCGGCCGGAGAAGGTGATTCTGACGAGCGTGGAATTCGACCACGCCGACATCTATCGAGACCTGGCCCATCTCAAAGAAGCGTTTCGCCGCCTCGTGGAGCTGGTTCCCGCCTCGGGGACTCTGCTCGCTTGCAACGACTACGCGGCGGCGAAAGAGGCGGCGTCGCACGCGCGCTGCCGGGTAAGCTTTTACGGCTGCGGAGAGCCGCGCGGCTGGGAGGCGAGGAATGTCCGCGCGGAGGGCGGCGCCAGTTGGTTTGAGCCCTTCGACTTTGCTCAGGACAGGCCATATTATGAAGGGCGCGCGGAAAGCGCGGTCAAGATCGCGCTCATGGGAAAACACAACGTGAGCAATGCGCTGGCCGTGTACGCGACGGCGCGCGAGCTGGGAATCGACCACCGAAGCATCGGCGATGCGATGGCGACTTTTCAAGGCGTGAAGCGAAGGCAGGAGTTCAAAGGCGAGATTCGCGGGATTACCGTCCTCGACGATTTCGCCCACCATCCGACGGCGGTGCGAGAGACGATCGAGGCCGTAAAAGCCGCTTATCCCGCTCGAAGAATCTGGGCGGTCTTCGAGCCAAGAAGCAACACCAGCCGGCGGCGCATCTTCGCCCGCGAGTTTCCGCAAGCTCTCGCCTGCGCGGATCGGGTCGTCATCGCCGGCCTGTATCAGCCCGACAAGATTCCAATTGAAGAACGGCTTCAGCCGGAAGAGGTGGCGCAAGAGATCAACCGACTTTCCGACGACGGCCGCGCCGTGTTTGTTGAGAAAGCCGACGAGATCGCGCAGTATGTATCCGCTTCGGCCAAGACGGGCGACATGATCCTCGTCATGTCCAACGGCGGCTTCGACGGCGTGCAGGAGAAGATTTTGAAGCTGCTGGAGCGAAAGACTACTTGACGGGTTCTGGGTTTGTTGTACAATTGGTTGTACAACCCAAGGAGGGCTGCGGATTATGAAACAACTCCCGTTAAGCGAGGCGAGAGCCAAGTTGAGCGCTTTAGTGGATGAAGTTCACAAGGGCAAAGGTCCCGTCGCGATTACGCAGAGATCGAAGGTCAAGGCCGTGCTGGTCGATGCCCGCTGGCACGGTCGTGTGGACGAGGAACTGCGCTTTTATAGAAAGACGCTACGGAGCAAGCCCTTCAAGCTGAGGGGAACTATGAAATTGACCGGCGATATAGACAAAGGGCTTGAGGAGCTAAAGCGAGAGAGGGAAGCGTCATTTCAACGGTTGGTCGAGCAGCTCAAGTGATCTACGTCACCGATACGCACCCTCTGATCTTTGTTGGCACTCAGAAGTTTAGCCGGCTCGGTCCAAAGGCGAGAAGAATTTTCCGGGAGGTGGATGAGGGGCGGAGCGTCATTGTGATTCCAGTGACCGTCTTCGAGGAGATCATGAGGCTTACCGAAAAGGGCCTCACGATGTTGAAGATGCCGTTCCATCGCTGGGTGGAAGAGATCACCAAAGCGCCGAATTTCCAAGTTCAACCCTATACGCTCGAGATACTACTGGCAGCGGAGAGTTTGTCGTCCATCCGTGATCCGGCGGATAGGGCTATTGTCGCCACCGCGCGCGATCTCGGCTATCCCCTCCTCACCGCGGATGCAGGAATACAGGAAGGCGGCTGGGTCGAGACGGTGTGGGATTGAGAGCAGATAGCCTCCCAAAATCACCAGAAGAAATCCTGTGGCGAGAACGGACAACATCTACGAGCTGCCCGGGGATCTTCCCGTGCCGGTGGACGACGGCGCGTGCGATCATCTCGCCGGCATGCGCCTTCCGTCTATCCCGCTCCGATCAACATCGGGACGCTGGGTGGACATCGGGGCGCTTCGCGGCAGAACGGTCCTCTACTGCTATCCGCGCACCGGCAGGCCGGATCGGGAGCCGCCGCCGGGCTGGAATGAAATTCCCGGCGCGCGCGGCTGCACACCGCAGTCGTGCGCGTTCAGAGACCATCACCGGGAGCTTCAGTCGCTTGGCATGCAGGTCTTCGGCATGAGCGCGCAGAGCGCGGCGGATCAGCAAGAAGCGGCGGAGCGACTCCATCTGCCGTTCGAGCTGTTGAGCGATTCGGAGCTCAAGTTTGCGACCGCGCTTAGACTGCCGACTTTTCAAGTTGCGTCGCTGACGCTGCTTAAAAGACTGACGCTGATTTTACGCGACGGACGAATCGAGAAAGTTTTCTATCCCGTCTTCCCGCCCGACAAGAACGCCGCGGAAGTCGTCGTGTGGCTGACACGGAATCCCTAGCCTGCATTATTCTCCGTTGAACATCGCCCTTGGCGCGCTTTGCGACTTTGCGCGAGTCTGATTATTCTTCTCTCATCGCGCCAAGGCCGCAAAGAAGGCTCGTCGCTGTCTCGCTTAGCAATTTCTCCATTCGTTTGCATCACAGAGCGTGATTCGTTAGCTTGACAGGTAATGCTCAATGCGGATTCAGCGCATCGCGGCAACGCAGAACAGCCATCGTGGAGGTGAGTTTTGTCTTTGCCCTCGGAGAAACTTAGGGACCGAGTTTCAACCGCTGACCCGAAATCCGACGGCGAGTCTTCTTCGACCGTAGCGCCGCCGCGCGAGCGGCTCGCGTTCGCGGCGCTCCATCATCCGGACTACCGGGCTTATTTCATCACCACGATGCTGTCGATGATGGCGGACAACATCGAGCACGTCATCAGCTATTGGGTCATCTTTAAGGCCTTTCACTCGCCGACGTTGGCCGGCTTCGCCGTCCTTACGCACTGGATGCCGTTTCTGCTGTTCTCGGTTTACTTCGGCGCGCTGGCGGACCGCTACGACTGCCGGCGCATCATCCAGATCGCGCAGGTCATGTACATGCTCGTTTCGCTCACCTGGGGGCTGCTCTTTCTCACCAACACGATTCAGATGTGGCACGCGGCCGCGTTGCTCGTCGTCCACGGCCTCGCGGGCGTTCTGTGGGGCCCGGCCAGCCAGCTTCTCATCCACGACATCGTCGGCTCGGAGCACTTGCAGAGCGCCGTGCGGCTCAATTCGACGAGCCGCCAGTTAGGCATTTTTCTCGGCCCCGCCGTCGGTGGCGGGCTGATGCTCCTGCTCGGCCCCTCCGTCGGACTGCTCGCGAACGTTCTTATCTATCTCCCGTTGACCGTGTGGCTTCTGCGGGCTCCTTATACCGGGCACAGCAGGCATGGAACGCAAGGGGTCAGGGCGCGCGGACTCGGTTTGAAAGATGGGTTGGAAGTTCTCAGGCAGATTTCCGGGAACCGGGTGATTCTGTCTATGGTGCTGCTCGCCGGCTTCTCAGCGCTCTTCGTCGGCACTGCTTTTCAAGCGCAAATGCCCGAGTACGCGCACGACCTCGGCACGGACGAAGCGGGCGCGGCCTACAGCCTCTTGCTCGGCGCCAACGCCGCCGGCGCGGTGGTCGGCGGCCTGTTGCTCGAAGGCAGGGGACTGCTGCACGCGAACGCGCGGACGGCGATGATCGCCGCCGTGCTCTGGTGTGTGACGATCGCGGGATTTGCCGCCGCGACCGACTATCCGGTCGCGCTCGCGCTGCTCTTTCTGGCCGGCGTGCTCAACCTTACATTCAACTCGATGGCCCAGACGCTCGTCCAGCTCAAGGCGCCGGCGAACCTGCGCGGAAGGCTGATCGGCCTCTTCAATATGTCGAGCCAGGGCCTTAAAGCCTTCAGCGGCGTGACCGTCGGCATCGTGGGCGGATTCATCGGCATCCACTGGTCGCTCGGCTTGAGCGCCGTCGCGCTCATGGCCGTTACTATCGCCCTGTTTGCCTTTGCCATTCCGGGCAGCGCGGATTCGCGCTGAATTAAATAGGACTGGGTAAGGGCGTGATTAATCACGCCCCCCACCTTCGTTTCACGAGCTTCTGCAAACTGCGCAGTTCGCGCGGCGGCTTTAAATGCTGGCCGGCGATGGTCCACGAGACTTCGCCGACGTAAATATTTCCCCGCGAGTCGAGCGCCAGCCCGTGCGGCGCGATGAACCGCCGCGGCGCTTCGCCGCCGCGGATGTCGCCCAACCGCGCGAGCAGATTGCCTTTGTGATCGAGAATGCTCAGCCGCGGCCCCAGGTTGGGAATGTCTTTGTTCACCGGCATCCCCGGCCCAAGCTCGCCGATGTAGCAAAGCGGGTTCGGTCCCACGTCCATATACAGGGCGCACGGGCGGTGCAGGTTGTGCCACTGGGCCTCGAACTTGCCGTTGGGGTCGAAGACCTGGACGCGATGATTTTCGCGGTCGGCGACGTAGAGGTAGCCGTCTTTGTCGGCGCAAATGTTGTGGACGATGTTGAATTGGCCGGGATCGCTGCCAGGCTCGCCCCAGGAGAAGAGCAGCTTGCCGTCGGGCGAATATTTATGGACGCGCGAGTTGCCGTAGCCGTCGGAGACGTAGATTTCATTCTTCGGCGAGAGGGCAATGTGGGTGCAGCGATTGAACGGCTCGCCGCTCTGATAGGGCGCGGGCTTGCCGGGAATGCCGAGCGTGAGGAGGATTTTTCCGTCGAGCGTGCATTTGCGCACGGTGTGATCGCCGTCGTCGGTCAGGTAAATCGTGTCGTCCGAAAGTCCCATAGCCACGCCGTGCGCGCGGGTGAAAAGCCCTTCGCCCCAGGAGCGTAGAAAATTTCCGTCGCGGTCGAAGACGATGACCGGATGATCGCCGCGGCTGAAGGCATAGACGCGGTCCTGCCGGTCCACGCCGACGGCAGCGACCTCGCGATAGGACCATCCGTCGGGCAACCTGCCCCAGCCTTCCGCCACCTCGTAAGTGAATTGTCCGCTTCCGATCACGACGCCCATCAGGTACCTCCTCGCAGTTGCGGCCTTTTTGGCGATGGTGCGGGCGGTTCGCGAACCGCGCCTACAACTATTTCGCTGCGCCGCGGTAGAGATTCAACGGAATTAATACAAGCGCTCCGACGAGCAGGAAGCCGCCGGAGAGGAGGAACGCCGAAGTCATGCCGTAGGCGGTGACCAGATAGCCGGCCGCCACCGGTGTCGGGAAAACCACGATCTGTGTGACCAGGGAGCTCAGGCCGAAGGACGATGCCTGGATGTTCGGGCCGGCCACGTCCATCACCGCTGCGCTGGTGATGTTGATGAGCGTGTAGAAGAAAAGTCCGATGGCGCTGACTACAATGCCGAGCTGAAGGCCGGGGGCGGCGACAGCGAGAAGGAAAAACAGGATGCCGAGTGTGACGAAAGAGGGAAAGAGGACGGCCTTGCGCCCCCAATGGTCCGAGAGGTGGCCCATGATGGGTTGGGAAACCGTGCCCATCGCATGGAGCAGAGCGATGTAGACGCCGAGACCGAAAGGCGAGTAGCCGAGATCTTCCTGAACGTAGATCGGCAGAAAAGTGATGACGGTGAGCCGGCCCATCTGGAGAAGCGCCGTCGCGAGGCAGATGCCGAGAAAGAGCCGGTTCTTCGCCAGATCGATGACTTCGCGCAGCCCCGTCACGCGCCATGACTGTGGCTTCGATTCGGCGAAAACTCCTGCAAGGCCGTGCCAGACGAGATAACCGAAAATGAGCGCCGGCAGAAGTTGCAAGGCCAGCACGGATTCCCAGTGAAACGCGACCAGCAAGAGCCCGGCGCCGAGCGGCGTCAGAGTATCGCCGATCGTCGCGCCCATCCCGTGCACCGCAAGCGCGGTGGCGCGCCGCTCCGGAAAGCTGTTCGACAGGGAGGCGGAGGCCGCGGGATGCCACAACGCTGTCCCCAAGCCCACCAGTCCAGACCCCAACAACGCATAGAAAAAAGTGGGCGAGACTCCCATGAGAAAGTAGGCGGCGCCCATCGACGCCAGCGCCGAAGCGAGGATCAATCCACGGTGATGCGCCATCGCGTCCGAGAGCATCCCGAGCGGCAGATCGAGCGTGCCCTGGGTGAACTGCCGCGCTGAGTTGAGGGCGCCGACCTGCACGTCGTTGAGGCCCAGACCCGCTTTGATCGAGGGGAGAACGACCGGATAGAATTGCTGGAACCAGTGAATAAAGACGTGGCCGCCGGTGAGGACGCCGAGCAATCGCAAACGCTCCGCGCCGACTTCTCGCACGGCGCCGAAAAACCTTTCGATTTTACCCAAGCGCCGTTTCCTCCGCTCGGCGGGTCTCAGGGGAAGATTCTCTTGCCGGTTGCTTCATCGTCGAGAAGAATCGCCACGGCGGGGCAGAACTTGGCCGCCTTCGTGATCTCCGCATCGCCGTCGCCCTTGGGATCAACGACGACCGCTTTGAACTGTTCATCGATGTCGAAGACGTTGGGGGCGATCGACGCGCAGTTTCTCACCCCCCGGCATTTGCTTCTGTCCACCGTGATCTTCATGGCGCTACCTCTGATCGTCGCTACGCCACAACATCTTGAAGCAAGTTGAGCTTGAGGGCCTGCCGCATCATATCCACCCACGCGAGGAGATTTTTGTGCGCGGCGGGAATTTCATACTTAACCACGGTGTAGAGATAATGAAGCTGGGCGAAGAGGGCGATGTCCGCGATCGTCATCTGGCCGAAGATGAACTGCTTGCCGGTGAGAAATTGGTCCAGGCTGCGGAAAAGAACGCCGATACTTTTTTCCGCCTCGGCTTTCGCCTCCGGAGTTTCCGCCCGGCGCAGCGCGCGGATCGCCTGGTTCAAGACCTCGTCCGCCCAGTCTTCGAGCATCAAGCAAAGCCCTTTGTCCGATGGATTTTTGGGATAGATGCTGTTCTGGGGATATTTTTCCTCGAGGAAAGCTGAGATAAAGGTCGAGTCGATGACGCACTGGCCGTTGTAGTCCATCACCGGAAATTTTTTCTGGCCGGAGAAGTCGATCAGCGGCTGGCGGTTATTTCTCACGTCGAAGATCTCGTAGGGAACATTTTTGAGCTTGAGAACCGTCCTCGCCTTTTCGCAGAACATGGAAGTCTCGGTCTGGTAGAGCTTGATGGCCATTCTTATTCTCCTTGTTAAACGCTCGTGGTCTTTTCTTCTCTTACTCTAAGAAACAGGGATATGTCCAGGGAACCGCGCAGCTTCTCACGACTCCATCTTGCCGGAAAGCTTCGGAATCACCTCGCCGGCCAACACATCGAGATGTTCCATCATATCGAAGACGGGATTCAAGAGGATAAAGCGCGCGCCCGCGGCGACGATCTCGCTCAGTTGGGCGACGCACTCATCCACGCTGCCGCAGACGCTTACGCGGTCGGCGAGGTCCGCCGCGCTGTAGTAGGAGCCGAACCACTCGCGCATCCGGTTGGCGGCTCGCTCGCGGTCTTTGTCAACGCCGATGTAGACGCGTTTGCCGATGGTGAAGTCTTGTGGATTCTTGTTTGCCTCGGCGAGCGCTCCCTGAACAATCTTCACCTGCTCTTTGAAATCCGCCGTGGACGTTGAGCCGGCGCCGATGAAGCCGCTGCCCCGCTTGACGGCGCGGTTGAGCGCGGCCGGCGTGTTGGCGCCGAACCAGATCGGCGGGTGCGGTTTCTGGAAGGGCTTGGGCACCAGCGTCGCGTTCTTGAGCTGCCAGAACTGCCCGTCGAAGGTGAAGTTCTCCTCGGTCCACAACTTTTGCATCAAGGTGAGAGCTTCGTGGAAGCGAGCCAGCCGCTTGTCCGGGGAAAGTCCGTAGGCCTGATACAGTCTGGTGACTGCGCCCAGCCCGACGCCGGCGATCAAACGTCCCTGGCTCAACTGATCGAGACTGGCGAGGCTCTTGGCGAGCTGAATGGGGTTGCGCAGGTTGATGAGAAACACGGCCATGCCGAGGCGCACGCGCCGCGTCACCGCGGCGGCATAGCTCAGCATGGTGATCGCCTCGATGGCGCCCGCCGCCTGCCGCAGCACAGCCTGCTCCTGCACCCAGAGGCTGTGATAGTTCAGCTCCTCGGCGCGTTTGAGATAGCGCTGGATCTCTTCGACGTTGACCGGAAGCTCTGCGTGAATCTGCGGGGCGGCGATGCCGAACTGAAGCTTGCTTTCAGCGGCCATGTCGGACCACTACTTTGTCTTGCTCGATTTTGCAATAGCGCAGCCATGCTGCTAACGTCCTCCTTTGCCGTGAGACTCCTCTGCTTTCAAGCCAAGCGTTTTCGCTGGAAGAGCTTCTCCAAAACTCTGCTGGACGTTCCCGATCAAGACGTAGAAGAAGAGATTCACGAGACCGTAGTTGTCTTTTTACACGCGGAGGCGTCCGACGAAGCGAGCGAGCGCCGAAGTTCCGTCCAGCGGCAGACGCTCAAGCACGTCAAGTGGCTGGCGAACAAACGCGGCCTTAAAAACATCGTGCTCCATTCCTTCGCTCATCTCGGCGGGCAAGCCGCCTCGCCGGGCTTCACCGAGAACTTCATGAACGAAATCGCCCAACGCCTGGGCGAGACCGGCTATTCGGTCCGGCAGACGCCGTTCGGCTATTTCTGCGAGTGGGACTTGAGCGTCTATGGCGACAGCCTGGCGAAAGTATGGAAAGAGATTAATTGAAGTTCCTGCAGGAGGATTCCATGTGGTACTTGATTCTTCGGAAACCCGTTAAGCCGCGCGAACAATGGACGGTCAGCCTGGACGATCATCTCGCGTGGATGAAGCGGCGGCACGAGACCGGCCGGATTCTCTTTTCCGGTCCGACCCCGGATCGGAAGCTCGGTATCTACGTGATCCGCGCCGGGTCGCGTGAGGAGGCGGAGAGCATCGCCAAAAGCGATCCGTACACCGCGGCCGGCTTCTGCGCTTTCGACCTCATGGAGTGGGAGGTGCACCAGATTATGGGCGCCGGGCCGTTCACCGCCGCCGAATTGCGGACGCACAAGTGAGGTCGGCGCCCGCCTGAGCCGCATAGTGTGCCACCCGACCTCAAGGACTGTTTTTGACGAGCGCGAAATCTTTCACCTGGTAGCTGAGATTTCCCGCGGTGAACGCGTAAGCCGGAGTGATGGGCAATCCGCCGGAGCGTAATGCCTCCGCCACCCAGGTGTTGCATGTCCGGAAAAGATGGAAGCTCCCTTCGGCCGGATAGAACCGGCTATTCGGATACAAACCGGGCCGGGTTTCAACCGGCGCCGCCGCATCCGATCTCGAAAAAGTTTCCGCGATGAACTGAATCAATCGCTGAAATGCTTTGTCGGACAGAAAAATTTCAAATATCTCGGCCCGAGGGAAATAGTTCTCTGCCGCGCCCTTGAAGCCGGCAACGTGAAGGATCGAGCCGCTTGACCAGAACGCAGCCTTAAGCGCCAACCCCAATCCCGGATCCGGAGCCTGGTAATAATCCCGGTCTCCCCACCCAAACTCCAAAAACTCGGCCTCGGGAAAATCCCGAACTTCCGGCAGAACCTTCGGAGGGGTGTCGGCCTTTTTCGTGACGATAGCCGAATGCCATCCGTGGTTGACGACCAGGACGCTCCTGATCTTTTCGCCCTCTGCATCAAGATGCAACTCGGCGATCGACCTCGCGCAACCGCAGGCGAACAGACCAACGAGCAAAATCGCGCGAGCCGGATTCCTTCGAAGCGACCAAAAAGACGCCACGCAGCCCAAGTATCGCGCCGCCCTTAAAAAATCAACTTCGAAGAGTAGAATGAAACGGCCGGCTGAGATGAGCGGGCCTAGGTTATGGGCCATGGACCCAGAGAGGCGGTACTAATACTTCGAAAGATCATCATTGACCTACTCAAGCGGCGGTGCTAGCCTCGCCCCGGATCGATAATTCAACAGGGAGATAAGGAGGACCGACCGATGCCGCTGCATGTAAAAAGCGAAAGCGTGCCGGAGCGTAAGGGAGTCCGAACAGGGGATCAGGGCGAAGGCTCGATGATCTCCAGGAAGGGGTATGGCAATGAGTGCAGCCTGATGATCGCCACCAGAGCGCCCGGCTATCATACCCGGCCCCATGTTCACGAGTCGGAGCAGATCAACTATGTTCTCGACGGGGAGATCTGGTTCTTTGTCGAAGACCAGGGCTTTCGCTGCAAGAAAGGGGATTTTCAGAGAATCCCCGCGAATAAGATCCACTGGGCCTGGAATCGCTCCGACAAAGAGACGGTCGTAGCGGAGGCTCACGCGCCGGGACTGGTAGGCGGGAACGCGGGCGAAGGCGCCGTGGCCCTCTTCGCCGAGGGAGAAGCGCCCCGGCTGAGGAATCCCGGAGCGAATCGTTATGTGCCGTACGATTCCGCGGCAGCGGAACGCAAGTATTTTGGAAAATAGCAGATGCCAGAGAGATTTTGTCAAGCTGTTTGCTTAGCCATTCTTTGGCTCGCCGTCCTGTTTCTGCCAGGCGCGGCCCACTCTCAACAACCGGCGAAAATCCGTTATGGAATCACGGCTTCCGTGGCGCACCTTCCGGTCGTCGTCGCCAACGAAGCGGGCCTGTTCCGAAAGTACGGATTCGACGTCGAAGTCATCCACATCCGGGGCGGCGCGTTGATCACCATGACCATCATGAGCGGTAGCGTGCAGTTTTCCGGGGCCGGAGCTGAATCGGTCGTGGCCGCGCGCATCGAAGGGGGCGACGTGGTGCTGCTGGCTTGTCCGGTGGACAACGATGCCGTCTACCTGGTTGCGCGGCCCGACATCAAAAGCGCGGCCGACCTCAGAGGGAAAGCGGCCGCGGTGACACGGCTCGGCTCGACAACACATTTCTATCTCAGGACCGCTTTGAGGCAGGTGGGTTTGGACCCGGACAAGGATATGACCATTCTTCAACTGGGCGCGGGCGGGGAGATCGTCGCGGCGATGGCGGGCGGCAGGGTCGCGGCCTCGGCGCTGACATTGCACAACGCCTACCCTCTGATGCAGAAAGGCTGGCCCGTTCTCGCCGATTTATCGAAGAGCGATTTTGTTTATCCTCCTTCCTGCGTGGCGAGCAGCCGGACCCTCGTCAGAAACAATCCCGGCCTGGTGGAGCGATTTCTCAAGGCCTACCTGGAAGCGATCCGCGTCATCAAAAAAGACGCTGCTCTGACCGAACGGATCTTTAAAAAATGGCAGCGCGACGCGGATCCATTAGTCATAAAGAAAACAGTGGAAGTCTACGCACCGTTATTTAAGCGCGTGCCGTACGTGCCGGACAAAGGCCTCGATTTTGTTTTGAAGGAGCTTGCCCGCAGGCGGCCGGTGCCGAAGGAATTTTCAGACAACCCGAATCAGTTCAGGGATCAC
>MGSS01000013.1:12448-45671 GCA_001798595.1 Deltaproteobacteria bacterium RIFCSPLOWO2_12_FULL_60_19
CGTCAAAGTAAGACCGGGCGGGTAAGACGAATCACGCCTTCCTAAAAGGGCTGGTGTGAAGAGGGGATATCGTCTAGGTGAGAGCGCCGCCGTCCTCTTTGTAAGACCGGTTGTTTAGACTTCCATGCCGTCTCCTGTGGAGACTCCTCGAACAATCCAATCTGACCATTGGTACGGCGCCGGTCTTCCTCCGCCTGGAGTTCTGCTTCGGTCAGGATACTCCCGTCTCCTCGAATGTGTTCGAGCTGAACTCCGCGCGTCTTCAATACACGGCCCACGAGCAGTCGCCGATGGCAAACGGCAGGATTCTCTTCGCTGCACATAATCGCCACGCGGTATTTTTTAATGCCGTTTTCCAAGCGTGCGATACCGTCAAGGAACAACTGCGACTCGGCGACGCGCCAGTATAGAACGTGTCCCTCGGCGTCGTAGAACTCGTCGCCGTCCGGCCGTCCACCGAGTTCCTTCCCCATGAAAAGGTACTCAATGCCCGCCCCGGTCACTGCCTCTTGCAGCAACCGTGCCCGAAAATGAGGCGTGAATCTCGAGTAGGGGTGCGACCGAGCATCGACGAGAACTTCAATTCGGTGCTGCCGAAGGAGATCGAGAAACTTCTCAGAAGTGTGATTAGAGTGCCCGATCGAAAACAGGCGACGAGTAGTTGTGAGCGGCTTCGACATTACAGCCGTGAGGTCAACTTTAAGCACCATACCCTAAACCATAATGATAACGAAAAGCTCTTGGCGCGCTCAAGGAGCTTCCACGATTATCCAAACCGCTTGAGGACAATCCTTCTTGTCGCCGGATTTCATGTAATTTGGCAAGAGAGTTGCCGAATTGCATGACGCCGCCGGGAAGTAAAAACGCATCAAGCGCCACGAGCTAATGGCTGACCGCCGATAGCTTTGAGGCTACTCTGCCGGCGGTTCTTTGCCTTGGGCGATGGCGACGGCCACTCGGGCCAACGCGACGGGGCTGGGGCGGTCGGAGGCGCTGTCGCCGCTGTAAGTCCAACGAACTTTTCCGTCGGGATCGACGACGAAAGTTACCGGCTTGGCGATCAAACCTTTCCAGTGTCCGTCGTGGCCGACTCCCACGGCGCGGATTAGTTGAGCGTCAGGATCGCTCAGCAGACGCAGGGGATAAGGATCGAGCGGGATGTGGGGCCGGTCTTCCTTGCAGTCCTCCGTCACGCGCTCCAATAATTTTTTTCCGTCTTCCGGCGGCTCGACGCTGACTCCCAGAATCTGAACTTTCTCCGGAACGTATCGCTCCGACTCGTAAACGAAGGCCGTCACCTGGGCCCGGCACCACGGTCACCACCGGCCACGGTAGAAAAAGACGACCGTTGCCGGCGCTTGGGCAAAGACGGCCGGGAACTCAACTGTCTTTCCGTCCGTGTCTTTAAGTTTCGCCTGCGGAAATTTCTCGCCTGCTGCTAAGATTGACATGATGTTATCCTCCCAAAAAATGCTGAAGGTTGGCGAACCTTTGTCTCCTATCGCGCCCGCCCGGGAATCTCTCTCCGGGCCGACGCGATACGTTGCTGTTACGCTGCTCCTAAACGCTGAGAGTAGTTCTACGTTACGCTTGTGTCTCCTCGTCCCACGCGTCGGCCCTTCGAGAGACACCCAGGCGGGAGCTTGCGACGAAAGCTGTAATACTACTACTCACCTCCGAACCTGCACGATGATCTCGGTTTCCACCGGCGAGTTTCTGGTGATCGCGGCGACGCCGACGGCGGCGCGGGCGTGCTCGCCGGCGCTGCCCCAGAGCTGGACGAGGAGATCCGACTCGCCGTTGACCACCTTCGGCATATCCGCAAAACCTGGAGCCACATTAACAAACCCAAGCACCTTCACAATCCGCTTCACCCGATCCAAATTGCCCAAGGCCGACTTGATGATGGCGAGGTGGTTGAGCGCGCAATGGCGCGCCATCTCATAGGCCTGTTCCAGCGTCACCTGATCGCCCACTTTCCCTACGTACTTCGGCGGCTGGCCGTTCAGGCGGCCGATGTTGCCGCCGACGAAGAGCAGATCGCCGACTCTCACGTGGCTGATGTAAGTCGCCGCCGGCTTGGGCGGCTGCGGCAGCTCGTAGCCGAGGGCGTTCAGTTTTTGCTCGATTTTGTCTTTCGCGCGAGCCTTTCTCTTTCGCTTCATTGTCGGTCTCCCTCTACGTGACGCAGGGGATCATATGAAAGAAACCGGCAAAGCGCAAAGCGCAGAGAGCAAAGCGCAAGGCGCGGAAAACCCTTCGACGCGGCTCAGGGCAGGCAGAGACAGCAGGCAGCGCGCAGCAGGCGGTAGGGGCGTGATTCATAACGCCCAGATAGGCAGAAGGCAAGAGGCAGTAGGCAGAAGATGGACATTGCTGAGTCTGTAAGATAATCAAGCGTGCGAGGTTCGACGTGAGCGCAGATACGCAGAGAGAGCCGGATTGGAAGCAGCTCGCCGTCATGTGCCTCGGCGCGTTTCTTTTCTTCAACAGCTTCGGCAGCATCAACGTCGCGCTGCCGACGATTCAAGCCGAGTTCGAGAGCAGCCTGGCGGCGATCCAGTGGATCTCGATGATGGGGCTCGTGATGATTTCGAGCTTGTCGTTCTGCTTCGGCCGCGCCGGCAACATCCTGGGCCAAAAGCGGCTCTACAAGCTCGGCGTCCTGCTCTACGCTATCGGCGCCGGGCTGGGCGCGCTTTCAGTCTCGCTTCCGCAACTGCTTTTCTTTCGGGCCGTGATGAGCGTTGGGCTGGCGATGGCGCTGCCGATGTCGACCGCCATTCTCGTCTCGATCTATCCATCGGATCGCCGGGGCCGGGCGCTGGGAATCTTCGCCGCCGCCATTGCGATCGGCAGGGCAACGGGGCCGACGGTCGGCGGGACTTTGCTGCATTTCTTCGGCTGGCAATCGGTTTTCGTACTCAATTTCGCGATCGGCCTCCTCGTCTCCGCCGCCGTGCTTCACGTCTTCAAGGGCAAAGAAGAGGGCAAGCGAGAGCCGTTCGATCTCTGGGGTTCTCTGGCTTTAATGGTGGGTTTCCCGTCCCTGCTTATCGCCTTGAGCCTGGCGGCGAACGCCGGTTTGAGTTCCGGCCCCGTCCTGTTCTGGCTCGCGCTGGCCGCGCTCGGCCTGGTGAGTTTTTTCGTCGTCGAGCGGCGCGCCGAGAGGCCGCTCATCGACGTCGCCCTTTTCAGGCGGCGCACTTTGTTTGCCGCTGTGCTTTCGAGCGCGTTCGGCGCGGCCTCTTATGCTCCGATCAACTTGATCGGGCCGCTCTTTATGCAAAGGGTACTGGAGCTTTCGCCCCTGGCGATCGGCTTTGTCATGGCGGCGTTGCCGGTCTCCACGGCGCTCGTCTCGCCGGCGAGCGGCCGGCTCGCGGATCGCCTCGATCCCGGGCGCGTCGCCGCGGCAGGCTTGGTTTTGATTTTCGCGGGTCTGGCGCTCTACGCCACGCTCGCCGCAGAGTCGAGCGTCTGGTCGGCAGCGATTGCCCTGGCGCTCGTCGGTGCCGGGACCGGCATTTTTATCCCGGCGAACCAGAAGGCGGCTTTTGCCGCCGTCGGGAGCGAAGACTATGGGATTCTCTCCGCCATGCTCAGCTCGTTCAGCACCGCCGCTTCAACGCTGGGAACGACGCTCGCCGTGGCGTTAATCGAAATGAAGATGACCGGAGCAGCGGCGACGGACCCGGGGCGGTTCTCCGCCGCGCAAAGCTTCACGTTCGTCGCGTTTCTCCCCCTCGCCGTGGCGGCTTTGATCGTTTCCCTCGTGGGGCGGAAACGCGCGGAGTCAGATTATTCAGAGACCTCGGAGGCAGGCCCTTCCGGTCGACGGCAATAGGTCTCTGCTTTTTTCGAACCGATACGCTCAGTGCCGTCGCCCGTCACGGCCTGCCCCCTCGGCCAACGCTGTGCTGTGACACATTCTCACCGCGCGAAGCATCTCGACCAAAAGAGAGCTTAACGGGAGAGGATAATCGCGACCGTGCCTAACACGACGCTTAGTGTGCCGAGGACGGTCAAAGGGGTGATTCGCTCGACGTCGCGGAGAAAGATCGCTGCGCCGAGCAGCGCCCACACCGGATAGGTCGCGGCGATCGGCGCGACCACGGATACCGCGCCGACGCTCAGCGCGGTGATGATAAAAAGAATGGATAGAGTCTCGGCGACGCCCGTGACGATGAGCGGCCAGAGCGCCCGGCGATTCCAGACCAGCTGCTCGCCGGGAAACAGCGCCCGATAGGCGAACATCGACAGCAGAGAGGCCGCGCCCATGAGCGCGGAAAAAAACAGCGGCTCGTTGGACAGCAAGAGCGCGTAGCGCCGGATCGGGTGGTTGGTTCCTGTCAGGCAGGCTGCGCCGACCGGGATGAGCAGGTGCCACCAGCGGAAATTGGGAACATGTTGCTCGGCCTTCCACGAGAGCAGCACGATCCCGCCCACTACGAGGAGCGTGCCGAAGAGGACCGCGACGCCCGGTTGCTCGCGGAGCAGGGCCACGGCGATGGCGGTCGCGATCAACGGGCTGATCGCTTGCACGGCGCTGCTGCGGGCCGCGCCGATCTTGTGCACGCCGGTGTAGGCGAACATTCTCACGCCGAATTGGGAAACCCCCACGATGGCAAAAAGGACTACGGGCATGAGCGAAACTTCCGGAGCCCCTCCGGTCAAAAAGACCGCGCTCCAAAGGAGAATGTTTTGCGTGAGCACGGAGGCGGAGGTGACGGTTGCGGGAGTCGAATAGTTCAACGCGCGCCGGGCGGAGACCAGGGCCACCGCGTAAAAGATGGAAGTGAGCAGAGCGATGAGCTGGGCAGGCATGAAGCCAAAGTGGGGAGCTATGCTGAGAAGGCAACTCTACTTCTGCAGCGCTTTGCGGAAGCGGTCGCGGAATTCGATGCTGTAAAGGCGTCGGAAATCTTCCGGGTACTGCTCTCCGGGAGTCACTTTAAGGTCGACCAAAATCGGCCCGTCTTCCTTGAGAACCTTCCCGACCTCGCGCTCCCAGTCCTCGAGCTTGTCGAATTCGTAGCTCTTGGGATAGCCGGCGGCTCGAGCGAGCGCGGTAAAGCTCAACCGGTTCACTCCGGGTATCGGCACGGCGCCGTTGGTCTCATAGGTGCCGTTCTCGCAGACGCAGTGGATGAGATTCTTCGGGGCGGCGTTGGCGATGGTGACGAGGCTGCCGAGATTCATCAGCAGGCTGCCGTCGCCGTCGAGCACGACGACGCGCTTGTCCGGGCGTCCTAGAGCGAGGCCGAGGGCGTGAGACGATCCCTGTCCCATCGCGCCGGTGAAGGTGTAGTTGAAGTCGCTCGGAGAGATGTGGATCCACTCCTGGGCTGCCTGGTAAACCGCGACGACAATCTCGTCGGTCCGGTGGCGCGCGAGGACCTTGAAACATTCATCCCGTTTCATCATGTGGGCCTCGATGATCCAGAGTCCTCGGGGCGAGCCCTTCCGGTCGACGGCAATAGGGCCCTGCCTTTTTTCGAACCTGTACGTTCAGTGCCGTCGTCCGTCACGGCTCGCCCCTTCGGACAACAATCGTAGTGTCCCGTCGCGTCATGAACCCTCCACGCTAGCGAGGCTCCCGGCCGATCAGCAGCACCACCGGCAGCGAGCGTTCGTAGGCGCGCGCCACCGCCGGCGTGATCTTTGTTACATCTTCCGGTTGTTCAATGAGGTGGTGCTCGATGCCCATCGCGTCCAGGATCGGCTCCACGATCCGCAGGCCGTAGCGCTTCGATTGCGTCGGCGCGACGCCCGGTTCTTTGCCCAATAAACCCACCATCATGCAAACCGGGTTTTGGCCCTCGATGGCGCCGCCGCGCAGGGAGTTAATGGAATCCAACAAACCAGTGTACTGAATCAGCAGCAGCGCGCGATGGCCCGTGGCGTAGAGGGCGCTGCAGATGGAGACTCCTTCATCCTCCTTGCAGACCTGGACGACTTTCAACTCCGGGTCTCGCAGCATCGGCTTCAGCAGATGCTCGCTGGTCGTCCGATCGGGCAGGGCGACGACGAACCGGATGTCGGCCCGTTTTATTTCTTTGATGATCTCGTTCGCGCTTAATTCCATCTAGGCGGCTCCTTCGATGAAATCAGCCAGCCTCTCTCCGATCATGATCGCCGTCAGGTTGGTGTTGGCGTGCGTCACCGTCGGCATGATCGACGCGTCGCCGATCCACAGATTTTCCATTCCGCGCACCCGCAGGCTCTGGTCCACCACGGCCATGTTGTTCGACGCCGGGCCCATCATACATGTTCCCACTCCGTGGTGGTAGCTGTCATAGGTCGCGCGGGCGAATTTCGCCCAATCGTCGCCGGCGGCAGGCTGCAAAAGCGGGCCGTAAAACTCTTGTGCCGGCCCGCTCTGAACCAGCTCGGAGATAAACTTCATCGCCGCAAGCATCGCCTGGACGTCTCCCGGATCTTCGAGCATGCGCGCATCGACGAGGGGCAGCTCGCGAGGACCCGAACTCGCCAGCCGGAGCCGGCCGCGATTGCGCTGTTCGAGCAGATGGGCCGAAACCGGAAGCATGCGCTTGATCCCCTGAACCTCCGTCGGCGGCCGCATGACGATGTGAAAATTCCCGCATCCGACGCTCGGGTCGCTTTTGATCACGAGACGGAAACGCGGCACGACCCAATCTTCCTGAAAAGTCTTTTTCCCTTCGTACGTCATGTAGACGACGGCGTGGTCCTGGTAATTTTCGCCGACGCCGTCGAGAGCGTGAACAACGCGAATGGCGTGGCGCTTAAGCTCCGCTGCCGGACCGATGCCGGAAAGCATGAGAATCTGCGGCGTGTGATAGACGCCGGCGCTGAGCGCGACATGATGGGCAAGCGCGGTCGCTGTTTTTCCATCCTTCTCGTAGAGCACGCCTTCGGCTTTCGCGCCGTTGAGCTTTAGCCCGACGACCAGGGCTTCGGAGACGATCGTGAGATTCGGCCGCGACCGCGCCGGATCGAGATAAGCAACCGTGGTCGATTGGCGCTTGCCGTTCTTGATGTTGTACGGCGCAAGGCAGACGCCCAACGGATCGGCAACATTGATGTCCGGGCAAAGCGGAAGGCCCATGCCCACGGCGCCGTCGATGAACGCCTTGACCGGCGGAGAGAGAGGCGCGTCGAAGGTAATGGGCCGCTTGACGTAGAGCGGGCCGTTGCGCCCGTGCAGGGGACTATCGGGATAGTCCTGGTCGGACTCGATCCGCTTGAGCACCGGCAGCACATTCTCGTAAGACCAATCGGGATTGCCTAAGCTCGCCCAGGTCTCGAGGTCGAACCTGGTCGGGCGCAAGGCCGACATCACGTTGACCGAAGAGCCTCCGCCCATGATCCTTCCCGCCAGGTTGTAAAAAATGCTGCCGTCGAGGTTCCGCTCGGTGGGATACATCGCCAGATAGGGAGCCTCCAGAAGCAGGCGCACCTGTTTTGCCGCATCGCTCACGATGTCAGGGATGGGCTGCGGATCGGGCCCGGCTTCAAGCAGGAGAACCCTCCGCCTTGCATCTTCCGACAGCCGCGCGGCGGCGGCGCACCCGGCGGAGCCGCCGCCGGCGATGATCACGTCGTACGAGTCCATGTCCTCGCTCCGCTCGGAATCTCAGATCTCAGATCTCAAAAAAACTCAACACTTAACACTTCACTCTTCGAGTTGCGCTCGCAGGCGGCGCGCAAATTCTTCCAGAACCAGCACCGCAGTCGCGCGCAGCACCATGTCGCCGAGGATCGCCAGCCTTCCTCTGATCCCGACCTCCGCGTGATAACCCAGTTCCGTGCGGCTTGCAATCTTTCCCGTCAACGCTACTTTCATGGTCACGCTCACCGCGCTGTTCGTGACCGAGTCCGTGCCCTCGGTTTGCACCACCATCTCGGCGGGCGGGGCGCTCTCCACCATGGTCGATCGGAAGGTGAACTTTCCCGAGATGGGGCCGACGGCGGCGCTGATGACGCCGTTAAATGTGCGTTCGTCGACCTGCGTCACCTGTTCCAGTCCCGGCAGGCAGGAAGCGAACTTTTCAATGTCCATGAGAAAATCCCAAACCCGAAGAGGGGAGGCGCCAACGTCGATTGTTCCTTCGAAGATCATGGTTTCTACGGTCGTGTTAGTCTAATCCCGGCGGTCGCAAGCTCATTTCGTTGCTCGCTATTCGTTGATCTGTTACTGGCTGGCACTGTTTATAGTGCGGTGGTCGGTTTATTTCAAACCATTGTCGGTTGAATGCCGGGCCGCTCTTGCCGGCGAGGAGACTCGGGGTTTCGCGCTTCTATATCCGGCTAACTTAGGGAAGTTTCCGCTTCCTCTTGCTCCCCGTTCGTCTCTCAAGTAAATAAAACCAATCAACCAATCAGGAGGGTGTAAGAAGATGCCAAGACCAAGAACTATCGAATGGCCGGACAAGGCCAAAATCTGCGTGACCTTTATCGTTCCGTGGGAGGTGTGGCCGGAGAACTTCGCCACGCACAAATCTCTCCAGCGCCACTCGAGCCACGCGATTCCGCCCCCCAATGCCGTCTTCAAACAGAACCTGGCCGCCGTTACCGAGCGCGAATACGGCGACCGCTGCGGCATCTGGCGGCTGATCGATCTATTCGACCGCTACAAGCTCAAAGTCACATTTCTCATGAACGGACTCAAGGTCGAGCAGTTTCCGAACGAGGTGAGGGAGTTTCAAGCTATGGGCCATGAGTTTTCCTCAGAAGGCTACGAGCATGAATATTCCTTCATGTACACCAAAGAGCAGGAGCGGGAATCGATCCAGAAAACCGTCGCCGCGTTTCAGAAGGTCTTAGGACAGAAACCGACCGGCTACCTCTCTCCCGGCCACGCCTCGACCGACAACACGCCGGAGCTGGTCGCCGAGGCGGGTTTTGTCTGGTGGGCCGACCCGCTCAACAGCGACAATCCCTACACGATCGAGGTTCGCGGGAAAAAGATCGCCGTCGTCCCGTACAACGTCCCCGGCTGCAACGACTACTCGACCTACGGCACCGGACGGACGCCGAGAGATCTCCTGCAGATCATGAAGGACCAGTTCGACTATCTCTATTGGGAAGGCGAGCAGGGCTCTCCGAAATTCTTCGCCTTCAACCTCCACCCGTTCGTCTCCGGCGTGCCGTACCGGACCAAGATCATCGAAGAGTTTATCCGCTACGCGCAGGGATTCTCCAAAGTCTGGTTCGCGCGGCGGATCGAGATTGCGAACTGGTGCCTGGAAAAAGGGTACTGAAAAGAGATGCGAGCTTCCTTAATTCAAAACTCAACATTCATAATTCAAAACTCCACAGGCCGTATTTCAAATTCAAGAAGAGAGAGCTGTTGAGAGGGTCGTCGCATGGCTAAATGGATTTTGGAGCCGGGGCATACGGCGGCGGAGTTTTGCGCGCGCCACATGATGGTGACCTGGGTCCGCGGCCACTTCAAGAACGTCCACGGCACGATCGTCTTCGATCCGGCGAACCCGCGCGCCGCTTCAGCCGAAGTAACGATCGACGCGGCCGGGATCTGGACTGGAGATCGGGACCGGGACGCTCACCTCCGGAGCGCGGACTTTCTCGACGTCGAGCATCATCCCAAAATCACCTTTCGCGGCGATCAGGTCGAACTCAAAGGCGAAAATGAAGCCACTCTCACCGGCGAGCTGACGATTAGGGGTGTCACCCGCAGAGCGGCGCTCGATGTTCGATACCTGGGCCAATGGAAAACCCCCTGGTGGGAAGGCGGCGTCGACAAGGGTCCGAAGACGAGAGCCGGCTTCATGGCCACGACGACAATCAACCGACTCGACTTCGGCGCGAACTGGAACGCCTCTTTGGAGAAAGACGGCCTCGTCGTCGGCAACACGGTGGAAATCACCATCGACGCCGAGGCGATCCTGGAAGAACCTTAATTCATTCCGGCATGGCCGGTCGTTAAACCCGTCTCGTAGTTCCGGTTTCCGACACGTTTGACAAAACCACCTGCGGACTCTATTCTACGGATACATACGGAGGTGTAATATGCTCTCCAAGCGCGTGGAGATTTTGTTGGATCCGGCGGAGATGGAGGCGCTGCGCCGCCAGGCGAAGAAAGCCAGGAAGTCCGTCGGGGCCTTGATCCGCGAAGCCGTCAAAGAAAAATATCTGATGCCTACCGCCAAGGAGAGGAAGGAGGCCTTAAAACGGCTCCTTTCGCCTGAACACGCCGTTAGTTTCCCATCTTGGAAAAAGATCAAAAAGGAGCTGCAAGACAGCATGAG
The DNA here is from genome assembly GCA_001798595.1 of Deltaproteobacteria bacterium RIFCSPLOWO2_12_FULL_60_19. GTDB lineage: Bacteria > Desulfobacterota > Binatia > UBA9968 > UBA9968 > 2-12-FULL-60-19. Next base: position 22,702 of record MGSS01000013.1, read on the forward strand.
GAGAGGGCTTGAGACTGATTGATGCGAATATCGTGATCTACGCCGCAGGGAAGGCCCACCCGTTACAAGAAGAAGCGCGGAGAGTGCTGGATCGGGTTGCTCAGGGGACTTTGCATGCGAACATTGACGCGGAGTTGTTGCAGGAAATTCTTCACGTCTACGACGCGCGCAAGGAGCGGGCGAAAGGGTTTGACACCATTGACGACCTTTTGGTGCTTTTCCCGAACCCGATTCCCATAGGCCGGGAAGAAATCGAGGCGGCGCGCGATCTCATGCGCGCAAATTCTTTTCTCGGCGCTCGTGATGCTATCCATGCGGCGGTGGTTCAGACCCACGGCCTCGAAGGCATCGTCACCGCCGATAAAGTCTTTGACCGGATAAAAGGCGTAAAGAAGTTCGACCTCAAGTAGAGGGTCTGTCCGGGGGTTGATTCGCGACTCGGTCGTTAAATCCTCCAGCACCGGTGGTCCCCTGGGTCGCGGTTCGACTTAGGCTCACCACAGGCCGTTCGACTAAGCCCTGGCCTGAGCTTCTGTCGCAGGCTCACGACAGGCCCCATGGGCGGTAGGCCGCCGCCGGATTTAGAATTCAAGGACTGAATTTACCGGACATCCAACCCCTGACACTCCTTCGTCGATACCCACCGATATTCCCTTATCACTTACTAATGTGCTAGCGTTTGCCGAAGCATGGTTGTTGGAGACACGTTTGTCCTCGTCGTCTCCGGGAGTGTACCTTGAGCGGTACTGATAAACCCGAAGAAGTGCATCTTCAGTTAGAAGAGATGCGCCGCGAGTTGGAGCGACTCCGCAAGGAAAACGCTGAGCTTCGCCGGCTGTCGGGCGTGGCTGTGGTCGAGCCAACACGCAAATATCATGCGGAATCGGAGGAACATCGGCCGAGTGCTAGAGCGGGTTCCCTGCTGACTGCCGATTCTTCGACCCGGGAGAGAATCGCATTATTCCGAAATCTCTTTAGAGGGAGAGAGGACGTCCATGCCATTTTCTGGACGAATGAGCGGAGTGGCAAAAAGGGATATTCTCCGGCCGTAGAGGACCCGTGGAACTCGGGAAAAGGCAAACCAAAGAGCTATCTCCCTCTAACCGATCAAGTAGTTCATGATCACCTGACAGGAGAGAAAGTGATCGGGTGCTACCCGCTGCTAAAGGACAATACTTGCTGGTTTTTGGCGTGTGATTTCGACAAGGAGGGCTGGGTCTTAGACAGCTTGGCGTTGCTGAATGTCTGCAAACGGTTTGCGGTTCCGGCTTATCTTGAAAGATCGCGTTCAGGAAGAGGCGGCCACGTCTGGATCTTCTTTTCCTCTCCGGTGTCGGCGATCTTGGCCAGGCAATTAGGGATGAGACTGCTAAGAGAAACGATGGACCTGCGCGGAGATATGGACCTCGCGAGCTATGACCGGTTTTTCCCTAACCAGGATTTCGTGCCTGGCGGAGGCTTTGGGAATCTTATCGCTTTGCCTCTTCAGAAAAAAAGCAGAGCCCAGAGAAATACCGAATTCATTAATTCCGAAGACCCGGAATTACCTCCCTATCCGGACCAATGGGCTTTTCTAAGCCGCGTTGAACGACTTGGGCCAACCCATTTGGAGGCTTTGCTTGAAAAAATACCACAGGTGGCGGTTGGGCCGGGCACTCCTGGACTGGCGTCTCCTTCGATCCGTCACAAGTATCCTGCGCCTGATCGAATCCGCTGCACCTTAGGAAGCACGGTCAGCCTGGAAAAATCCGGCATTCCGCCGTGGATGCTTTCCCAGATTAAACACCTCGCATCGTTCCATAATCCCAAGTTCTACGAGCGCCAGAAACTGCGTCTCTCTACCTTCCAAATTCCGCGGTTCGTCCGATGTTACGAAGAAGACGTTTATCACATCCACCTGCCTCGAGGGCTTCTGGAAGATATTCGGCAGGCAGCTAAAGAAGCTGGGAGCAAGATTTCGATTATTGACCAACGGCCCGTACCCGGGAAATTATCTCTTAAGTTCTTGGGTTCATTGACACCAACACAAGAGCACGCAGTTCAGAATTTGCTCGCACACGAGATGGGGGTTTTAGTAGCTCCACCCGGAGCCGGAAAAACCGTGATGGGATGTTTTGTAGTAGCCAAGCGAAGTCTGCCGACGCTTATCCTGTCCCATCGCAAGCCGATCTTGGAACAGTGGCGAGTCCAGTTGACGGCACTGTTGAGCCTTTCCTCGCGGCAAATCGGTCAGGTGGGAGGTGGAAGAAATCGCCGAAGTGGGATTGTGGATCTAGCCATGATTCAGAGTTTAAAGAGCATTCCCGATTTAGAAACTTTCTACGCGGACTACGGACTCATTATCGTGGACGAGTGCCATCATCTGCCGGCTTTTACTTTCGAAGGCTGTATCAGAAGGGCCCCGATCCGCTACATTCTCGGGCTCACCGCGACACCCTACCGCCGCGACGGTCTCCAGAGTATTATCACCATGCAATGCGGGCCGGTACGTCACAAAATGGAGGATGCCGCGGCGGAGTTTTCTCTGAGGTTGAATGTTCGACCGACATCCTTCACTCTTCCGACCGATGAGAGCCCCTCGATCCAGGAAATTTTCCGTAGCCTGGTCAAAGACGAAGGACGAAATGCTTTGATTGTAGAGGATATAATTCGGGCTTTAGAGGAAGGCCGGCAATGTTTACTCCTCAGCCACTGGAGGGAGCATTGTCAGTTGCTGGCTGATAGATTGATTCAAAGAGGGAAGGTTCCTTTCATCTTGACCGGAGCACTCGGTAAAAGAGAGCGGGCATCGATTTTTAAGGGCATCGAGGATACATCTCCGCAGAAAGAGCTACTCGTAATCGCTACCGGACAGTACTTGGGCGAGGGGTTCGACTGCCCGAGAATCGATACTCTCTTTCTTGCGTTCCCGGTCTCTTTCAAGGGGAAAATCGTTCAATACGTCGGAAGAACGTTGAGAAATTACCGAGGCAAAAGCAGCGTCAGGGTCTATGACTATTTTGATGCCAAGATGCCGATTCTGAGTAAGATGCATTTCCGGCGTCTTATGACCTACAAGGCACTTGGATTCGAAGCTGAAGAGGCCGGCTCCGCCGAGTAGACCCCCCCTGACTCGGAAGAGATTGGGTCTTATCTTGAGTTTTCTTGACATCCACGGTGGGACCCTCTACCGTTACAGTATTACGAAACGAGGTGCGCGATGGAAGTAGCTAAGGTTAACGCCCATTACCAAGTTACGATCCCAAAATCTGTCCGGCAAAAAGCGAAGGTGAAAAAAGGATCGTATGTGAAGGTTGATTACCGGGATGGCGCTATCGTCGTTCGGCCTGTGACCGTCCCCGAGGAGAGGGAGGAATTGAAGTCCATGAGACACGAAGCAGAAAGGAAATTTGCCGAGGTCTGGAAGGACGAAAACGATGCCCTCTGGGAAAGTTACCTGTAGACAGCGAGACATCCTCCTCCCGAAGGGGAGAGTAGCCCGCCGCCGGATTTAAATTATAAAGGCCCGATCCGCCAGAATCATAGACAGACAGTCCCCTTTGTCCCCCCCGGCCCTTACAAACCGTCGCCGATCAATCGATGAGGCTGCAAAGTTAGCAGAAACTCTTCACCGGGTAGGCATAGGATGCCGTCCTTCATCAACCTCTCTTTGCCGCGGTACAGCAAGTAGGCGCGGCTCTGCGGATAATCCTGCTGGAATGCTCTCAGACCCCGCAGGTCCTGAGGCTGAATGCGCGCGGCGTTTTTTACCTCGATGGCGAATAGCCCTTCGGCGCCATAGACGACAAAGTCCACTTCGACGCCGGATCGCGTGCGCCAGAAATATAATTTGAAATCGCGTCCCGAATAATCAATCCACGCTCTCAAGTGTTGAGCCACCAACCCTTCGAAGGCTTGCCCCTCGATCTCCTCCGGCCGGTCCAACGGCCCTTGAGGGCGCAGAGATCGGTAAACGCCGGCATCGAAAAGATAAAACTTGGGATGGGCTACGAGCGCCCGCTTGGCTCGCTGGCTGAAGATCGGCAAACGGTAGGCGAGAAGCAGATCCTCAAGAACGCTAACGTACCCCTCCACCACTTTGCGCTCGACCTGACACTCACGCGCGATATTAGTGAGGTTGAGCAGCGATGCGTGGGAGAAGCTGGCGGCTTCGAGGAAACGGGTGAAGTTGCCGATATTCCTGACAAGGCTCTCCATCTGAACCTCTTCCCGCAGGTAGAGAGCCGCGTAGGATTGCAGGACTTTTTTCGGGTCGCTCGAGTCCAACACAATGGGCAGCAATCCGTTTTGGACGGCCCGTTCCAGAGAAAAGGCGCGGCCCAACTCTGCCGCCATGAAAGGCTGGAGCGAGCAAAGCAGCGCGCGACCGGCCAGAAGGTCGACTCCTCCCCGCTTCAATTTACGTGAGCTGGACCCTGTCAGGACAAAGCGCCACCCGGCCTTTTGTTCGATCAGGCTATGGACAAGACTCAATAGCTCAGGCACCTTTTGAATTTCATCGATCACCACGGCGGTGCTGCCTGGGGCTGCAAGGAGCCTTTCGCGCAGCCGTTCGGGATTTGCGGAATAATTTCGGAAGACCTCGGGATCGAGCAGATCCACATAGATGGCTTCTTTGAAGTGGCCCTTCACGAGGGTTGATTTCCCCGTGCCGCGGGGTCCAAAAAGAAAAAAGCTCTCTTTGGGAGGCTTGAAAAATCTGTCGATCGGTTCCATTTTGAGGCTCAAATTGGAAGTTGACAACCCAAATTGTAGAGCCATGAGGTAGTGTTGTCAACCGGATTCTGGCCCAATCCGCTAAAGCAATAGGCGGACGGGCCTCTTTTGTTGTCTCTTCTTGAATCCGTCTCTCCGAGCGGCGTATATAGTCGTGGGAGAGAGAGGGCTGTTGGGAGGACTCGACTGTGGCTAAATGGATTTTGGAGCCGGGGCATACGGCGGCGGAGTTTTGCGCGCGCCACATGATGGTGACCTGGGTGCGCGGCCACTTCAAGAACGTGCACGGCACGATCGTCTTCGATCCGGCGGACCCGCGCGCCGCTTCAGCCGAAGTCATGATCGACGCGGCCGGGATCTGGACGGGAGATCCCGACCGGGACGCCCATCTCCGGAGCGCGGACTTTCTCGACGTCGAGCATCATCCCAAAATCACCTTTCGCGGCGATCAGGTCGAGCTTAAAGGCGAAAATGAAGCCACTCTCACGGGCGAGCTGACGATTAGGGGTGTCGCCCGGAAAACGGCGCTCGACGTTCGTTACCTGGGCCGGTGGCAAACTCCCTGGTGGGAAGGCGGCGTCGACAAGGGTCCCAAGACCAGGGCCGGCTTCGTGGCCACCACGACGATCAACCGGCTCGACTTCGGCGTAAGCTGGAACGCGCCCTTGGAGAAAGACGGCCTCGTCGTCGGCAACACGGTTGAGATCACGATCGACGCTGAGGCGATTCTGGAAGAAAGTTGATTCGTATAGACGCCCGGATTCAAGCCTCGCCGCCACACCCCTGCCAGGCGCGCTCGCGCACCCGGAGCCCCAATTTTTGTTAAATCGGCGGGAAGCATGATGCGGTGGATAGCGGCTGCATTCTCCGCTTATATACGGTGAATACGGTTGATCCAATGTAAACCCCGCCTCTTGAGGCGGGCACAAAACCGATGGGGTTTCCAAAGGGGAGAAGCGGCAGCTCTTCCCTTTGGTCGAACACGGGGAGTCAAACCCCGTGTTCGATATAAGTTGATAGATACGGCGATTACATGCTATATTCTCCGCATGAGGTACGGTGAATGAGTCGCTATATCCATGAATTACCGGACTGGCCGGATTTCGAGTGGGATCAGGAAAAGCTGGCCGGCCCACTGGCGGCGTTGCGACACCGTCAGGGGCGCCTGATCGGCCGGATGGAGACTTTGGGCTTCTCCTTACGGGGGGAAGCGACGCTACGGACCCTGACCGAGGACGTTCTCAAATCTTCCGAAATCGAAGGCGAGATTCTCGATCGCGAACAGGTGCGTTCTTCGATCGCGCGACGGCTGGGGATGGATATAGGCGCGCTGGCGCCTGCCGATCGCAACGTCGAGGGTGTGGTCGAGATGATGCTGGACGCCACGCAGCGCTATAGTGAGCCGCTGACCCCCGAGAGACTGTTCGGCTGGCAGGCTGCCCTTTTTCCGACAGGCTACAGCGGCATGAGGAAGATCGCTGTTGGCCGGTGGCGCGATGACGCGAAGGGCCCGATGCAAGTCGTCTCCGGCGCTCTCGGACGGGAACGCGTGCATTTTGAAGCGCCGGCGGCAAAGCGTCTTAAGAAAGAAATGACGGCGTTCCTCAAATGGTTCAATGGCAGAGATGGCACGGATCCCGTCCTGCGAGCAGGGCTTGCTCATTTGTGGTTTGTCACCGTTCATCCCTTTGAGGATGGAAACGGCCGCATTGCGCGCGCGATTGCGGATATGGCGCTGGCCCGTTCGGAACAGAGCGCGCAGCGTTTTTACAGTGTGTCGGCTCAGGTCCGGATCGAACGAGAGACCTATTACGATATCTTGCAGAAGACACAGAGAGGCGGCCTTGATATTACGCCATGGCTCGAATGGTTTCTCGGTTGTCTCGCCGGCGCTTTTGACGGCACGGAAGAGACGCTCGGCAGCGTTATGCACAAAGCCCGCTTTTGGGAAGAGCATGCGGATGCATCGGTCAACGACCGTCAGCGGCTGATGCTTAACAAGTTGATGGATGGGTTCGAGGGCAAGCTGACCTCGTCCAAATGGGCGACGATTGCCAAATGCTCGCAGGATACGGCTTTACGTGACATTCTTCACCTCGTTGATCGTGGCATTCTTGCCAAGGACCCTGCCGGCGGGCGCAGCACGAGTTATTCTTTGGCGCAGGCGATCAGGTCGAGCTTAAAGGCGAAAATGAAGCCACTCTCACCGGCGAGCTGACGATTCGAGGAGTCGCTTGCAAAGCGGCACTCGACGTTCGATACCTGGGCCAGCGGCAAACCCCTTAGCCGCATGAATGAGCGGCAGAAAAGACGCTATCAGAGGTATCAAAGATGAAGAACAAGAAAGGAGCTATTCCTCCATTGCGCAAAGGGGCCGGGGACCAGGCAATTATTCGCTGGACCAAGACCCACGATGTCTTTGACCGGCTGGATGCAGGAGTTTCGGAGTTGGTGGAGACCCACAGCGACCTGGACCGGATACTCGAAGAAGCGGTGTTTCAAGACAACACGGCGCGGCTCAAGTTGCGCATCCCTCCGGCGATGAAGGCGGTCTTGAGCCGACTCGCGCGACAACGCACGACCGATGCGACGACCCTTGCCCGCATGTGGCTTGCGGAGAGACTCAAGCGGGAGCTGAAAGCCGGCTAACGCCAGGGACAACAGGCCGGCCTAGCGGATTAAATTCAAGAGGCCCGATCTCGAAAGACTTAGGGCTTCGTTGGTGCTTATGGTTGCCTTGAGGGACGCGGGTTGCTGGTGTACACTGAAAGTGTTCACCTAAAGGAGCAGCGGAAATGGCCAAAGAAAAAGTCGTCTCTTTTGTCACGGCGCGGAAAGAGTTGAGCCGGATTTTAGACCGGGTCAGCCATGGGGGCGAGCCTGTTGTGATTGCCAAGAGGCACAAGCCGCTGGCGGTCGTCGTCGGGCTGGACCGGTATCGTCAGGTATCCGGCGCACACAAACACCTCGCAAAAGTCAGGGGCAAGCGGATTCTGAAGATTCGTGGAATGGCAAAGTCTGGCGCCGATCTTGACGAGGCTATCGGCGCTCTGCGCCGGTCGAGGATAGAAGCTCTTACTCGTTCTTTCTGAGATGTTGTTTGCAACCGACACGCATGCACTCGTCCACCACATCGTAGGGCAGAGTAGAAAACTAGGCCGGAGAGCGAGAACGGTCTTTGACCGGGTGGAGCGCGGCCTCGACACGCTGCTCATTCCATTCACCGTTCTGGAGGAAGTGATGCTTTTGTCTGAAGTCGGAAAGGTTCATCTACCGATGCCCTTTAGAGATCTTCTTGTCTCCTTCATGCGGGCTGAAAACTTTGAGCTGGGAGTGAACGACCCTGAGCTCCTTATGGAGGCCGCCGCCTTGACCGGCATCAAAGATCCTTACGACCGGCTGATCGTTGCCCAGGCCAGAGTGGCAGGGTTGCCGTTGCTGACCGGCGATGAGGCAATCCACGACAGCCGGCTCGTTCGAACGGTGTGGGATTGAGATGAGCAGTAAAAGAAAACGCGTTTCAAGGGTCGGCGGGCCGACCGGCGATCCCGAAACGCTGCGCTGGAACAGGAACCACGACAATGGCTAAATGGATCTTCGAGCCGGGGCATACGGCGGCGGAGTTTTGCGCGCGTCACATGATGGTGACCTACGTCCGCTGGCCGGCTTCGTGGCCACGACGACGATCGACCGGCTCGACTTCGGCGTGAGCTGGAACGCGCCCTTGGAGAGGGATGGCCTCGTCGTTGGCAACACCGTCGAGATCACCATCGACGCCGAAGCGATCCTGGAAGGTCCTTGATCTGGGGTCTCCTCCCTGAGTTCTCCAGCGCCGGTTGACCGATCCGGTCGCCCTGTCGACCGTTACGCCTCAGGCGCGAAATCCTTTCGATTCCCATAGCCAAGAAAACAGATGACAGGCGCGCCCCGGGGATCACAAGGCCAGAGGGACGCGCTTCGAGTTCCGGATCTGCCGATCGCGCGTGAGCAGGGGTATCTTGTGGACGATGCTCGTAGCGCCGATGATTTGGTCCGCCGGGTCGCCCTCGAAGTCGAGAGTGCGGATCGTGCGGCAGACTTCCAACGTGAGCGGCCAGGTTTGGATGCGGGCCAGGGTCCGCACCAATTCCGGGTGCTCCAGGTCGATTTCGATCCGGCCTAACTCCGACAGTTTGCTGATTTCCCAGAGAACGATCGCAGAGATGCTCCAGGCGTCGCCCGACAGCAGGGCCGCCTCGCGCCTGGTCAAGTCGCCGGTCAACGCGTGGAGCAGGATGTGGGTATCAAGATTCAGCATCCCACTTGACCCCGGTCGATAAGATATTCCCCTTGATTTTGATCTTGCCCTTAAAGCTTCCGATCAGCTTGGCGGTGTCCGTATGGATCGGCATAAGCTTGGCGACCGGTTTGCCGTGCTTCGTGATGACGATGCCCTCGGGGCCTACCTGATCCAGCAGCGACAAGCACTGCTCCTTGAATTTGGCGGCAGGGACGCTTTTCATGGAAGAAACTATACAGTAAGCCGGAAATCTTGTCTAGTCGGAAAAAGTGGACATTTTACCCTCCTTCGCAGAAAGCCACGGGTGCCCGGCCTTCGTAGCCGAAGCTACTTCGGCGGAGTAGGCTAAGGCCGTGGGGCTTCACGCGTTCCGCCTCAAGTCTGCCGGCGCCGCCGGATTTAAAATTCAAAAGGCCCGGTGCTCGAAAGAGTCCGGGCCTTTGTGCATGGAGAAAACGCAGTTGTTATGTTAAGCTCTCACACGAAGACTTTCAGGAGGAATTTACCATGACGGCGAGAGTTGAAGAACTGGCCCGGCAGATAGCGTCATTGGAGGAGTCCGACCTCCAAGCACTTTTGGAGCGTGTTGAAGAGCTGAGTTTCCGCCACGGTATTAACGCTCTGTCGGATCGATACCGAAAACGTCTCAAGGAACAGGGAAAGCTCAACGAAGGGGCAGAAAAGATTCTGATCCAATTAAAGCAGATCCGTCAGGAGATCGCCTCTCGTGAGTATCCGGGATGAGTGGATCGTCCTGGATACCAATATCTGGATATTTGGCCTAAGACGGGTTCCCGAATTCCCCGCGTGTGCTGAACTCTTAGATCACCTGAACCGGCTGCGGGTTGTGCTTCCACGGCAGATATTGCAAGAGCTACAAGCAAATCTAGTCGAGGATGAATTGAGGGCTCTCTTCCGACTTTTCACTCGCCTTCCGATATCTCCCAAAATTGACTGGCAAAAAGCCTCTGCAGAGACCGTAGCCAAGTATCAACAAATGGGTTGCAAACTTGGCGACGCAGTCGTGTCGGCGCATTTGGAAGAGTCGGGAGTCAAGGTGCTCGTTACGGAGAATCGGGATTTCTTGGAAGAACTTACCGGCTTGCCGTTCAGAAGGGTAAACGCCAGCCAAGCGATAGCTGAACTGAGAGCCGTGGATTCCCGATGATAGATCGTTATTCGGTCGTTAAGCGCTCCAGCGCCGATGGTACTATACGGTCGCCTGATTCGTTCTGCGGATTTATCTGCCATTTGAGATTTGCGATTTGAGATTCCGAGCCTAGCGAGGATAGGAGTAGGACGCGGCCGGATTTAAATTAAAAAAGCCCCTGAGTCCAGCACCCGCAAGGCTTCTGGTTTGTGCTTGACGCCTGCCCTCGATGTCCTTTATTTTACACGCAACTGAGTTTCGCCGGCCGAGCCGGGCTTTTCCTTTGTCTGAGAAAACGGTGAGCCAAGAGCAGACTCTTATTCAGAGGACACAAACATGGAAATCTGTTTTCTAGGGACCGGAGCGCCTTATCCGGATCCCCAGCGAGGGAGTTCTGCCATCCTGGTAGATGTCGGTTCGGCAAAGATCCTGCTCGATTGCGGCCGCGCCTGCATCCAACAGATGGCCCGGATGCGGATCGCACCCGCAGCCATCACGCACTGCTTTCTAACCCATGCCCACTACGATCACGTGGCGGACTACGCGCCGCTGGTGCTTACCTCCTGGCGCTTCGGCCGTCGCCATACATTGCGTGTTTACGGCCCGCCGGGAACCCAGGCGATGTCGGAGGCTCTCTTCAACGAGGTTTACAAGATAGATATCGCCGCGAGAAAGGCTTTGCAGAAGGAAGATACCGAGCGAGGCATTGACGTTCAAGTGATCGAGTTGGGCGACGGAGCCGTGGTGGAAGGCGAGGGCTGGCGCGTTCGCGCGACTCAAGTCGAGCACTGGCCGATTCCGATCTCGCTGGGTTTTCTCGTGGAAGGGAACGGCAAGCGCATGTTCTTTACCGGAGACACCTCGCCATGCGACGCCGTGAGAGAGGCCGCCGCGGGCGTGGACCTCCTGATTCACGAGGCCATGTATTTCCCGCCCGACTCCGGCCATTACCGGGGCCATAGCCATCCGGTAGATGTCGGGGAGGTGGCGCGCCAGACGGAGACGAAGCACCTGGTACTTACCCACCTACAACCAGAGACGACAATGGAGAAGCTCCTCAACGATGCCGCCACCCATTTCACGAGGCGGATGACCATGGCGTCGGACCAGATGCGTTTGGTTGTGTAACCGAGTAGATCTCTCATAACATCATTTGTTTGTTAAGCCCTCCGGTGCCGATGGATCTATGCGGTCGCAGTTCGACTAAACTCACGACAGGCCCCATGGGGGGTAGGCCGCCGCCGGATTTAGAATTCAAGGACTGAATTTACAGGACATCCAACCCCTGACACTCCTTCGTCGATACCCACCGATATTCCCTTATCACTTACTAATGTGCTAGCGTTTCCCAAAGCATCGTCGTTGGGGATCCGGCAGGACCGACCCGCTCAACGAGTCCAGCCTGTTTCACCTGCCCCTGAGGGAACCTTCCCGTTGCGGTGCAGAGGAGGCGCTATACGCGCAATCGGGTTTCAGCAGTTCGGGCAGGCCTCTTCCCGCCTCACGGTAGGTTTTAGGAAGGGGTCCAAGCCGGCTTCGCAAGGTTTGAATCCCGGCGAGTGCTCCTGGATGGACCGGGGAATGAGGGATTCGGAACCCGATTCAATCTGCCACGACGTGACGGACGTGTTTCTCTCAACGACGTATAATCATAACTCCCAGTACAACCCTCCGGATCTTCACCTCCTTCAGTCTGCCTGGTCGAAGAGCGCACCATACCTCGAGAGGCTTCGGGAGCCGAATTTTAATTTCACAGTGCACGTTAAGAGTGAGGGTAGATGTCTGGTGGTTAGGGCTGTTCCGTAAGGCGTTGACAGGTGCTAATGCGGCAAAAGGCGCCAGACTGCGGTGAACCGGCTTTTACGGACACGTATTAAGCGACACGCTTGAGCGTTTTATACTTCGCTGAAGGCTGAAGTCGGCCTGGAATTTCGCTCGCGTTAATCCTGCGGATGACCCGGCCTGGGTTGATTCACCTACCCGACACTTTCACGTTTTCGCAATTGCGAAAACGTGGCAAACGTCGCTTTCGGGAAAAGGTCGGCGTTCAGCTTACGCGGACAACCTGACTTGAATCCTGGCTCCCAAAGCCCGCGCGATCTTTTTGAGCGTCGGCAGGGATACCCGGTCGTAGTTACCGCCTTCGAGGCGGGCGATGTTCGGTTGCTGCATGCCGACGCGTCGCGCCAGTTCGGCCTGCGTCCATCCCTTCTTGAGTCTGGCGGTGATTAAACTGTGAGCCAGTTGAAATTCGGGCTGCAGCTTGTCGTATTCTTTTCGGACTTTTGGGTCCTTGAGCAATCTCTCCTTGTGTTGACGGAAATTCATGGTTTGCCTCCCTGCCTTTGCATGTAATCTTTCATTCGCGCTTCGGCTGTTTGCAGCTCGCGCCTCGGAGTCTGTTGGGTTTTCTTTTTGAATCCGTGCAAGAGGATCAATTTCCTCCCGGCAACCGGGAAAAAGAAGAAGCGATAAATGTCGCCAAAGGAAATAAACCGGAGTTCCCTCAGCTTGGAAATATCCTGAATGCTCCTAACCCAAGGCTCTCTAAGGAGCAGGCCGTATTGTTCCAGCAGCTCCAATGAACGAAGGAATTTCGCCTTGGCTTGGGGGGCAAGGCCATCGATGAACTCTGCAACAGGGACCGAACCGGCGGCGGTTTGATAGTACTCGATCACCCATGTCCCCAAGCTCGGCATTCGCTTTGTATACCATATATGATATGTACTGCCAAGGCTAAATACGGAACGTCTTTGGACCCGGTGCTCACGCCAAAAACGGTTTAATTGACCTGCATCGTGACGACGCCGGAGAAGTTCTGGGTAACGATGACGAGGCCGGAAATCAGCCGGCGATATTTTTTCGGGCGAGGTCTGGAGGCGGACCGGACGTTCGGCTCGCGTTGATCCTGCGGATGACCCAGCTTGGGTTGATTCACTTACCCGACACTTTCACGTTTTCGCAATTGCAAAAACGTGGCAAAGGTCGGCGTGGGGGTCGAATCTTAAAAATCAGAGTTCGGATTCCCGGACTTGCTCCTGGTGCGACGCCGTGTGCCATGGCGGTCCCCCATGACAATCTGGTTTTCGCTCCAAACTACTTTCCGTTAGCCAAAGCCGTTCACCGTCAGTCGTGCTTGGGATAGCTGCACTGGAGTTGCTGTTTGTGGCGATCCAGAACGCTTCACTAGGTTGACACGCATTGTCGCCTGGGTTACGCCATGAACCATGGAGGTGACGGTATGACGACATCGGCTGAGCGGCCGCGGGTTATCGACGGTGACGGTCACGTGATGGAAGACATCGCCGCGATTTGGAAGTACATGGCGCAGGAATATGTCGGCCGGAGCTTTTCGGACATCCGGGGCAAGAGCCCGTTCCCGCCGATCGATCATCTCCACTCGGCCAACCGCCACTTCGCTCCGCGCGGGGCCTTCGCCAACGTCGGCACGGACGGATGGGAAGCGTTCCTGGACGACGTCGGCATCGACTCCACTGTTCTCTATACCAGCGCCGGTCTCAGCTTCGGTAAAATCGTAAGCCGCGATTGGGCAATTGAGCTTGCGCGCGCGTACAACAACTGGATGCACGATACTTACCTCTCGAAGAACCGGCGCTTCCGCGCGATGGGACTCATCCCGCTGCAGGAACCCAAAGAGGCGGTGGTTGAGCTGCGGCGGATCGTCTCGGAGCTGGGGATGTGTGGTGCCATGCTTCCCTCGACGGGCGCCACCAACTCTCACTTGGGAGCGGAACAGTTCTGGCCCATCTACGAAGAAGCGGAACGGCTCGGCTGCGCGATCGGCATTCACGGCGGCGCCCACCAAGGCATGCTGATGGACGACATGAGCCCCTATGCGCCCGTGAACGCGTTGGGCCATCCGATCGGGCAGATGGTGAGCTTCGCAGGCATTATCTTCAACGGCATCTTCGATAAATTTCCCGGCGTGCGCATCGGTTTTCTCGAAGCGGGCTGCGGCTGGCTCCTGACCTGCGTCGAGCGCTTCGCGCGCTCGTGGGCGAGCCACGTCCAATACGACCCGCGCGACCGTTTCCTGAAGCTTAAAGCAGAAGAAACCGTGCGCGACTATATCGTTCGCCACATCGAGGAGGGGCGGATCTTCGTCGGGGTGGAAGGAAACGAGCTGACTCTCGGCGAAGCCGTGCGCCAGGTAGGAAACAAGCCCTTTATCTTTTCTTCCGACTATCCGCACGAAGTCGACGCCGGGACGTGCAAGGCCGAGCTGGAAGAGCTGCGCGAGAACCCGGCGCTTACGCGGGAGGACAAAGAGGCGATTTTGCTTAACAACTCGGTCCGCTTCTACAAGCTGGGATTGTAGGCCGAGGGTTAAACTCATTGACAAGGTGTTCGTGCCACAACCCACCTACGTCACCTACATCGTGACGACACCGGAAAAGTTGTGGGCGGCGATCACGAGGCCGGAACTCAGCCGGCGATAGTTTTTCGGGCGGAGCCTGGAGTCGGACTGGGCGCTTAACTCGCGTTGATCCTGCGGACGACCTGGCTTGGGTTGATTCGCCTAGCAGGCTGCTGAAAAAAGCCAAACGTGCTTCGAGTGCCTCAGCACGAACGCAAATTCCCCAATGAATTCAACGTCTCTCCGTTCGCCCTGAGCTTGGTCGAAGGGTGAGCGGGGGTTTTTCAGCAACCTGCTAGGGGACACTTTCATGTTTTCGCAATTGCGAAAACGTGATAAGCGTCGTTGCCATGGAAGAGGTGAGCTATAGGCAGTCGCGGCTGTGCCGGCTGCTTGGCAACCCCGCTGCCTTCGCCGTCGTCTGTCGGTTGGCGGAGGGCAAAGAGATGAGCACGAGCGAGATCGCCGGGGCCATCGGTCGCAGCGTGCCGCGCACGAGCAATATTCTCGGAGCATTGAGGCTCGCGGAGCTGGTGCGATACGAGACCGACGGACGGTACGCCCGGTACAGGCTCAAACACCCGCGCGAGGTGCGCAGAATTCTCGACGCGCTCTCCGGCTTTGTGACGACGACGTCCGTGGCCCGCCGTTAAACCTTCGATACTTTCACGTTTTCGCAATTGCGAAAACGTGGCAAAGGTCGCTTGCGTGGAATATCACCGGTCGGGATCAGGCTTGCGCGGCGATGCTGAGATAGAGATCCCGGGTTTCGTCCCGCCGGCGGGCAAGAGTTCCAGGCTGCATTTTATTGACGAAACGGTCAAGGAATTTTCGCGACACCACCCTAGCGGCTTAGCAACCGGTCCACGGAAAACGCGCCTCCGCCGCCGATGAGCAGCGCCATAGCCATCAAAAACAGCGCCATCGTGTACTCGATTCCGTTGGCCTCGCCCGGGCGGCGCGCCAGGAAAAAGCCGTGTCCCCAGTGGGACTTTAACATCGCGGTGGCGATGAAAACCGCCAGTCCCAACGCAAACGGCCGCGTGAGACATCCGGTGAGAAGGGCGAAAACGCCGAAGAACTCAGTGAATAGTCCCAATGCCCCGATGGGGACGGGAATGTTGTATTTGTCGCGCCAGTTGGCGAGGTGTCCTTTCCCGCCGCGGCCGCCGAACCAGCCGAAGATATGTTGGGTTGAATGAAAGAAAAACGTGACGGCAAGACCCAGGCGCAGCACTACAAACGAGTAAGACGGGGATGTGTCCAAAAT
This sequence comes from Deltaproteobacteria bacterium RIFCSPLOWO2_12_FULL_60_19, assembly GCA_001798595.1. Taxonomy (GTDB): domain Bacteria; phylum Desulfobacterota; class Binatia; order UBA9968; family UBA9968; genus 2-12-FULL-60-19. Next base: position 38,495 of record MGSS01000013.1, read on the forward strand.
CCAGGCCATTCGCAACCTCCGAAGAGCGGCTTCAAAAACGTTTTTGTCATTACCACACATCGCGCGCCCAAATCAAAAGCGCCGTCCACTTGACCATCCTCACCGGCATAGGATAAAAGGTGAGCGTTTTCGTTTCGGAAGCTTCAACAGGCGCGTATCCTATACGGAAACTGATCCGCAGCCGCAGTCCGAGGAGAATCCATCTATGGAACAGAACGACACCAACGACGATCGCTCAAGAAAGAGCTCGATGACGACGACGATAACGGCCGGCGGCGATGCCGCGCCTGCTTCAACGGGAGCGGGAATAGGAAAGATCCCCGCGACGTGGGACCTGGCGGCGGATGTGGTGGTTGTCGGCGCGGGAGCGGCGGGGCTGGCGGCGGCGATCAAGGCAGTCGACGCGGGAGCCTCGGTCATCGTCGTTGAAACCAATTACGATGTCGGTGGACATGCAATAATAAGCGGCGGCAATACGCCCCTGGGCGGCGGGACGAGCGCGCAAAAGAAGTACGGCATAGAGGACTCGCCGGATCTTGTCTTCTCCGATTTGACGGACTGGTCCATCGTGCAACCCAACGGGTGGCCGGATTACCGGTATAACGACCGCGCGGTGATGCGCGCCTTTGCCGATCATTGCGCTTTGACCTATGAATTCCTGTTGGAAAACGGCGTAACGTTCAAAGACATCCCGCCGGACAATCAGGGCGGGCACAATTTGGGAAACTCCGCGCCGAGGGAAAATCATTTGACCTGGACCAAGGGCGCGGGGCTCGAAAGTCCCAACGCCAGAGCGGGCACCAGTCTGGTCAGGCCGCTTGAGGCGAACGCGCGCGCAAAGGGCGTGCGATTCCTGCTTAACTATAAGATGACAGGCCTTATCCGCGAGCCGTCCGCGGAACAAAAAGCAGGAAGAGTGATCGGTGTCGCCGCGCGGCACACGGCGAGAATCATGCCGGGCCGGACGACGCCATTAGGGAGCTTTCGCTCCGGGGGCAACATCGAGGCCACCCAACCAAGCGTCACTATTCGCGCGCGGAAGGCCGTGATCCTCGCGACCGGGGGCAGCACCGGCAACGTAAACTTCCGCCGCATGTTCGATCCGCGGCTGACCGACGCGCTGCAGGTCGCGGGCGAGCCTTATTCGTTTCAGGACGCAAGCGGCGAGCTTGCCGCCACGGCTGTCGGCGCGTCGCTCTGGGGATTCGCGAACCAGACTCTTGAAAACGGCGACAACATTCGCACCAAGCGCGCCCTCGCTACGAGGTACAACTACATGACCTGGGAGCTTGAAAGCCCGATTTTCCCGCTCGTCCGCGCCACCGGCCTGAACGTACAGGATTGGCAGGATTTGATCCTGGTCAATCAGGTCGGGAAGAGATTCTACGACGAAACCAAAGGGGACTATCCCCACGGCAACGTCTACAACGAGATCCATCCTTATACGCCTCACGACTATCGCAATAACGAGAATATCAAGTTCAATCCGACGAAATACAATTTTTTCAACGCCGCGGTGGCGATGAACGAGTACTCGGAGCCGCCCGATTATTCCGCCGGCCCGGTGTGGGCCATATTCGATGCCGACGCGGCGGAACGGGAGAAATGGAAACTGACTCGGCCATACGTCGATACCGACGGCTATTTCTTCAGCGCAAAGACGCTTCCGGAACTAGCCGCCGCCATCAAAAATCCATATCAAGCCAGGCCGATGGTCGGCGCCGTCCTGCAAGCAACGGTGGACCGCTACAACTCCTTTGTGGAATCCGGCGTGGACCTGGATTTCGGCAAGCCAGGGCTCAAGCACAGGATCCAGACACCGCCATTCTACGCCGCCTGGGCCACGCCGCTCGTGCACGATACTCGCGCCGGGCTGAGGATCAACAACAAGTGCCGGGTGATGGACATGAACGGTCAAGTCATCCCCGGGCTCTATTGCGCCGGCGAGTCCGCGGGGGGGTTCAATCAACACGGTCTGGGACGGTGCACAACCCAGGGTTACATCGCCGGCAAGAACGCCGCCACCGAAAGGTCCGAAGGCTAAGGTTTGCCGGGGAGTTTTCAAGAACTAAAGGCCTTCAGCTCCGTAGGTGGTGATGGGATCTTTCCTTCCGGTTGGAATCTTCGAGGGAAACATTGTAAGGCAGGGAGGTGACGCTCGACAAAAACGCAAGCAGGTTTTCTTCCGCCGCTGGAAACCGAAACGTAAGCGCGGCGCTTTCCTGGCGCGCGATGGCGCCGGTTCTCTTTCTCACGCTGCTGTTTTTTTTGAACTTCACCGCCCGGATTCTGCTCGCCCCTTTTCTCCCCACTATCGAAAGGGAGTTGGGGATAAGCCATAGCGGAGCCGGATTCTTTTTCTTTCTCGTCTCCGCGGGTTATCTCCTCGCGCTGGTCGGTTCCGGATTTCTCTCCGCGCGGCTCACCCACCGCAGAACCATCACCCTCTCGTGCGCCTCGCTCGGCATCGTTTTGCTGGCGATCTGCTTGGCGGATAGCGTGTGGGCCATCCGCGCCGGCCTTGTTTGTCTCGGACTGGCGACCGGCCTTTACATGCCCTCGGCGATCGCAACGATCACCTCTTCGGTCGGCTCCGGCCACTGGGGCAAGGCGATCGCGATCCATGAGACGGCGCCGAATCTGGCCTTTATCGCCGCTCCTCTCGCGGCCGATCTCTTTCTCCGCTGGTCCTCCTGGCGCGCTGCGCTGGGCCTGCTCGGCGGTATTTCCGTCATCGTGGCCGTCGTCTTTCACCGCTATGGCAGGGGAGGAGAATTTCTCGGAGACTCTCCGAGTTTCGCAGCAATGAGAGCGTTGCTCCGCCAGCCCGCCACCTGGCTGATCGCGCTGCTGTTCGGCCTGGGAGTAAGCTCGACGCTGGGAATCTTTAGCATGCTCCCGCTCTATCTCGTGAGCGAGCGGCAGATGGAGCAGAGCTGGGTCAATACGCTCGTCGCCCTTTCCAGGATCTCCGGCCCCTTCATGGCGCTTCTGGCGGGCTGGGCTTCAGACGCCTTCGGTCCAAGACGCACGATCGTCGGCAGCTTTCTCCTGACCGGGCTGGCAACTCTCCTGCTCGGGCCGTCCCCGGCTTCGTGGCTCGTCCCCGTCGTCTTTCTTCAACCCGCGCTCGCCGTCTGTTTCTTCCCGGCCGGCTTCGCCGCGCTCTCGGCGATCGCTCCGGCGCGCTCTCGCAACGTGGCGGTCTCTTTTACCGTGCCGGTCGGCTTTCTCCTGGGAGGGGGAGTGGTCCCCGCCTTTGTCGGAGTGATGGGAGACGCAGGTTCTTTCGGCCTGGGGTTTACCTGGGTCGGCGCTCTCATCCTCGCGGGCGCCGTGTCGGCTCTTTTTCTGCGGCTTCCCGACCGCCGGAGTTAGCGTTAACCAGCGCTTGAATTAAATGATTTTACGAGGCGCCCTTCGGTCCGTTGAAGAGAGAGGGCCGAGCGGCCGAGTTCAGGCTTGCCAGCAGAATGGTTAGGGCATAAGATTGCCACGCAAAATAGGTTCGAACTTGCCGGCGGTTCGGCATCAGGACTTACGAAAACACGCTCGCTGCGGGCTAATATGAGCAAAATCTGTACACTTCGGGAAGCGATTTCCAGCATTGAGGACGGCGCGGCGGTCGCGATGGGTTGCGGTCTTGAGTCTCTGATTCCTTTTGCCGCCGGCTATGAGATCATCCGCCGGAAAAAGCGCGGTCTCACGCTTGTCGCGCCGATCTCCGACATCCAGTTCGATCAGCTCATCGGCGCTGGCTCAGCGAGAAAAATTGTCGCCGCGTGGGTGGGAAACGTCGCAGCAGGGCTGGGACACAATTTCCGCCGCGCCATGGAAGAGGGCATTCCGCGGCCGCTCGAAGTCGAAGAGCACTCCAACTTTACGATCGCTCTCGGCCTCAAAGCCGCCGGCATGGGACTGCCTTACCTTCCCACCCGCACGGCGCTCGGGAGCGACTTCAGCGAGGCGCCGCATTTTAGGGCCATCACCTGCCCGTTCACCGGCGAGAGACTGCTGGCGGTGCGCGCGGTCGCGCCGGACGTCGCGATTCTCCACGTCCAGCGCGCGGATAGCGAAGGAAATGCGCATCTCTGGGGCAACCTCGGCGTGGTGCGCGAGGCAGCCTATGCGGCGAAGCGGGTGATCTTGACTTGCGAAGAGGTGGTGGACCACGAGGTGATTCTCAGCGATCCCAACCGAACTCTTATTCCAGGGTTTCTCGTTTCCCATGTGGTCGACGCGCCTTTCGGCTCGCACCCGTCGCCCACCCAGGGCTATGCCAGGAGGGACGACGACTTTTATTTCGACTACCACCGGCAATCGCGCAGCCTTGAAGGCTTTCAGGAATGGCTCCAGAAGTGGGTCTTTGGGGCGGGTGACCACGAGGGCTACCTCGATCTGCTCGGGAAAGAGCGGCGAGAGAAGCTCAAGCCCGGACGGGAGCTTTGCTCGCCTGCGGTCAATTTCAGCGTTTAAAGGCAGATGGACTATACGCTCAAAGAACTGATGGTGGTGGCGGCGGCCCGGGAGATTTGCGATGGGGAAGTTGTCTTTGTCGGCATGCGGCTTCCGCTTCTGGGATTCGCCGTCGCCAAAGAGCTTCATGCGCCGCGGGCCGTCGGCATCTTCGAGAACGGCGTCATCCGCGACTGGCCCGCGCTCGCGCCGATCTTCACGATGAGCGATCCCCCCAACGTAAGCCGCTCGCTCTCGTGCTGCGGCCTGGTTGACGTGATGTCTCTCCTGCAGAGCGGTCGAGTCGATCTCGGCTTCATCGGCGGCGCGGAGATCGACCGCTTCGGAAACCTCAATACGCACTGGGTCGAGGAAAATGGCAGGCGAGTGCGGCTTCCCGGCAGCGGTGGAGCGGCGGACATCGCCGGCCTGGCCGGCCGCTGCATCATCATTATGAACCACGAGCGGCGACGCTTTCCGCCGAAGGTGCGCTTCATCACCTCGCCCGGCTACGGAGAAGGGAGAGGCTGGCGCGAGGGAAAACATCTCAAGGGAGGCGGCCCGAGACGGGTGATCACAAGCCTGGGGATCTTTTCCTTTGATTCTGAAAGCCGCGAGATGATTTTAAGCTCGTTCCATCCAGGCGTCTCCATCGAGCAAATCCAGCGGGAAACGGGCTGGAGGCTTAAAGTTGCTGCGGAGGTTTCGGAGACCCGGTCGCCTTTGGCCGAGGAGCTTGCCGCTGTAAGAAAGTACGATCCTAAGGGCGTTTGGACCAACAATTAATTTTTCTTCTGACTTAGCGGGGGCTGCTCGCGCGCGACGGCGTTGCGGTAAGGATCTTTAAGTTCTCGCTTTTCTCGATATAGCGCACGAACAGATATTTGTTTTCCTGCGAGTCCAAAGCCGCCGCCGGCACCTCGCCCGCTCCGGCTTCAACCTTTGCCAGGATGAAGTGGAGATCGTTGCTCTTCAAGGCGCGCAGGAATCCTCCTTCGAATTCGCCCAGCGTCTTTGCCGTCATGACGTTGGCAAAACCGGCGCCCCGCGCGATCGCGGCCAGATCGGCCCGCCCGGCCGTGGCCGTCGGCGCGCCGCGCGAGGACTCGTAGCATTCGTTGTCGAAGACGATATGGATAAGATTCGCCGGATGCTGGTTGGCTATCGTCGCCAGGCTGCCGAGGTTGAGCAGCAGAGAGCCGTCTCCGTCGAAGGCCACGACCTTGCGGTGCGGCAGCGCCAGAGCCAAACCGAGCGCCATGGAAGAGGTGAGCCCCAGGTTCTGCAAATGGTAATTGCCCGGGTGAGGTCTGAGAGCCTGCCACTCGTGGCGCACGGCGCCGATGTTCGTGACCACCAGCTCTTCGCCGAAGCGCGGCGCTATCGCTTTAAGACAATCGTATCTCTTCATCGAACTACCTCAGGGCTTGTTTGTTGAGCACGATGGCCGTGGGCCGGCGCGAGGAGCGCGCGAGCGTCTGACTATCGCGAACGGCGGGACGAATCTCCTCGAAGCGGCCCACTTTCTCGTACACAATGTGCATGGCCTGCAAGACCGGCTCGGTCAGGGCGCCGACGGTGGCATGCCCGGCGTTTTCCTCGCCGACGCCGCCGCTGTGACCGATCAACATCAACACGGGGATGCCCGGATGAATACAGACCGTCGCGATCGCGTTCGCCGATAATAGGAAGCCCGCGTTCATCATCACCATCGCCGGCTTTTTCCCGCCCAGGTAGGCGCCCGCGCAGACGCCGATGCCCTCCTCCTCGCGGGTCACGGGCACGTGGTGAATCGCGGGATCTTCGCCCAGCGCGATGACGAGGTCGTGCAGATTCGCTTCAGTCAGCGTCGCGACGAAATCGACGCCGGCCTCCTTGAGCGAATCGACTATCTCCGCCGCCACTTCTCGTTTCATGTCTCCTCCTACGCCAGTTTCAAACCTTTATTGCCGAGACTGAACCCGCAGTCAAGCCGATTCGGTGGGGCGGTTCAGCCGTTCAGCGCCATTCATGCTTGGGATACCTGCGCTTAAGTTGCGGTTTGAGTTTCGGATAGGTTTCACGCCAGAAGGCCGCCAGGTTCTCGGTAACCTGCACCGGCCGGTTGCTCGGCGCGAGCACCTGAATGCGGACGGCGACGCGGCGGCCAGCAACCCAGAGCCCTTCTTTGATGCCGTACAGATCCTGGATGCGCGCCGCAAGCGTCGGCGGAGCGTCGGCGGTGTACGCGACCTTTGCGCCGCGGCCGCTGGGCAGCTTGATCCGCTCGGGCGCATGCTCCTCGACCCACGCCTGTTGCCGCGCGGGCAGCCATGACTTCACGACCGGCAGGACCTGGCGCTCTTTGATCTCGCTGTAGCTTATCGCGCCCTCGCAAACGTGCTCCAGCATGGCGGCGCGGTCGTCTTCTCCGATGGCGGGAAGCTTGAGGTCGGGCATCCATTCACGCAGCCGGTTGACGCGCAGGATCCATTGCTCCACCGATTCATTCCAGTTTGCGAGGGCCAGGCGCCCGGCGGCGACTTCGCGCGCCAGAATCGCCGCCGCTTCTTCGGCAGGCGGCCGGCCGGAGAGCTTCTCCGCCAGAACCAAGTCGCGGAAGCGCGTCTCCTCGCGGGCGACGACGCGCTTCAATACCGGGTCATAGGCGACGGCAAGGGCTTGCTTGAAGTCGCCGGGGAACAGCTCGCGCAGCCACGCCTCCTCGACGGCCGTGGCGAGA
>MGSS01000014.1 GCA_001798595.1 Deltaproteobacteria bacterium RIFCSPLOWO2_12_FULL_60_19
GCCGGCCACGGCGACTTCATCCAAATGCTCGGGAATTTTCGACACCGACACAAATCCGATGGACGGGTCCGCGCCGAGCACGACGGCCACCGGCGTCGGTTTATTCTGTGCCTCATTCTTCCTCAAGTGCAGCGCGGCGTCCTGTTCTCGGCCGATCAAAAAGCCTGTCTTGTTCCGGCCTTTCACCTGCATTCGATAAGTCCCGATGTTGCGCACGCCCGTCTCAGGATTCTTGGTGATGACGAAAGGGGACGTGAAAAAGGGCGCGGGGTCTTCTCCCACGGTCCACATCGGCACCGGCAGCTTCAAAATATCCACCTGATCGCCGGTGAGAATGTTCTCCTTGCACGGGCCGGTCGCCACCACGCGCGGCGGAATAGGTTTCTCCAAAGCCTGAATCCACTTCCGGGGAATCCCTTCGCCCGGATCGGTCTCCAGGCCGAGCGCGTAGATTTCGCGCGACGCGCCCAGGACTCCCGCGACCAGGGGGATCTTAAATCCCTTGATGTTTTCAAACATCACGGCCGGGCGGCGGTCGGCGGGAATTTTGAAGAAGAGCTGCCGGCAGACCGCGGCGATCTCCCAATCTTTATCCACCTCTTTGCGAATTCGCTTGAGTTTTCCTTTTCTCTCCAGCGCTGCAATGTAATCTCGCAGGTCACGATAAGCCATTTCTCCTCCTGTCAGGCCGCTGAAAAAGGCCCATCTACGGCGTTGTGCTCGGCCCGCTTCGCGTCAACGTACTGGCAAAGTACGCCTCCGCTCGCGGACCATCGCACGCCTTGTATCTGGGACCTTTTTGACCGGCCTGAGAATGAAATTGTTTAGAACTCTTCTCTCTATTTAGGATGTCCCGCTAAGTTTTTATTCCTGCCTTTTCTAATCGTTGAGTCACTTTCAGATAGTCTCCGCCGGCCGCCATCTCCGCCTCCTCTTCGTTCTGTTTGCTCCAGTGGCCCAGGCTGTACCCGTGCCACGGCTCTTTCGGCGTGAGCGGCGGGAGGCCGAGTTTTTCCCAGATCGCTTTGGCCTCCTCCATGTATTTTTTCCCCGGCAGCGCGACCGGCGTGTAGGGCCACGGCCGCGTCGCGTCGATCATGATGGCGGAGCAGCCCGTGGGCGGCGGAAAGCGCACCTCGCCGTGCGGCGTATCCGGCGGCGCGGCGGAAGGGTCGAGACCCGCGAACTTGTGCGTCGTGATTTTCACGTCCTTGTGCGGCTGCATGCGAAAGCTCAACGCCCAGTTCACCGCGTCGGCGTCCTCGGGATCGATGTCTTCGTCGACGGCGATGAGGATCTTTCCGTGGCTCGGATCGAGCGCCACCGCCGCTTGCAGCGCCTGCCATGGCTGCGCGGGATTGGTCTTGCGCATCCGGATCACCACGAGTTTCCGGCTGCCGCTCGACTCGTGCAGCGCCACGTCGATGACGGACGGAATGTTGCAATCGTATTTGAGCAGCTTGTAGATCGCCGATTGGTAGCCCATTTTCCGAATCACGCCGCTCTCGCTCGGAACGCCTTCGGTGAACATCTGCAGGATCGGTTCGCGGCGGTGGGTGACGCACTTGAGGTTGAACACTCCGTTCATCATCTTGCCGCCGATGTAGCCGGTGAACTCGCCGAAAGGACCCTCCGGCTCCATGTAGTCCGTCGGAATCTCTCCTTCGAGGACGATCTCCGCGGCGGCCGGCACTTCAAGATCGACCGTCTCGCAGCGGACCAACTCGATCGGCTTTCCCGCGATGCCGCCCGCCACGGCGTACTCGTCCTGGCCGTAGCCGGCCTTGGTCACGCTGGCGAGGCCGACGGCCGGCGTGCAGCCCAGCACGACGGCGGCCTGCAGGGGAATTCCCTTCAACCTGCACTTGTGAAAGTGAATGCCGATGTGCTGGGCGGGGGAGATGCTCATGCCGGTTTTGTCTCTGCCCTTGATCATCATGCGGTAGGTGCCGATGTTCGGAACGCCGGTCTCGGGGTCTTTGGTGACGACGTAGGGCGCGGTCAAAAACGGCGCGCCGTCGAAGCCCGGATTGCTGATCGGCACCGGAAAAAGGTCCAATCCGCCGCCGGGGCGGCCGATCTCTCCCTCTTTCAGGACCACCTCTTTGACCGGGCCGCTCCTGACGATCCTGGGTTTAATCGGACGGCTCAACGCATCGGCCCACCGCTCGGCGACTTGTCCATCCTCGGCGCCCAAGGCCATTTGGTAAATCTCGCGGGAAGCGCCGAGCACGCCCGCCGCGACCCGGCACTGAAAACTTTTTTGCCCATCGACCACGTTTTCAAATAAGAATGCCTTGCGCTGGGCGTCGGGCAGCCCTTGATACTGCCATCTCACCAACGGCATCAGCTCTGTGTTCTTTTCGATCCGGCGCGTGACGCGGTAGAGGTTCCCCGTATCCTCCAAGCGGGAAATAAACTCGCGCAGATCCCTGGGATAGCGCGGTCTGATTTTTTTAGAGGTTCTTGCGGCCACCGGCTTTCACCTCTTGAGGAATATCTCTTTGATCCACCGCTGCGCGTCCCTTGTCCGTCTGCCGACGAGCCCGGGATCTAGAGCGAGAAAGTGATCCGACTCCTGTAGTTTTGCGAACTCGGGATTGCGCGACTTCGCCTGTTTGCGGCCGGAGACCCTGCCGATGTCCATCCCCACGACGTTTTGCCCCTCCTCTGACAGGAGGGAATCGTACAAGAGGGCTGCGGCGTATGGGTGTGGGGGATGTTTCGCCATCAGAATCGGCGATGTGGTGAATATGGTCGGCTTGGGGTAGACCATGCGGATAGGCGCGCCTTTGGCGATGAACTGCGCTACCCGGTAGCCGTAAATCTCGGCGGCGATGGGAAATTCACCGGCGGCGAGGAGCTGGACGAGCAGAGTGTGGCCGTTGCGGATTTGCGGTTGGTTTTGGGCCAGGGCGCGCATAAATTTCAAAGTCCTCTCCTCGCCCCATGCTTGGAGCAGGCCCGTTACCATGACGTCGGGCTCGGTGTCCAGGCCGATCTTTCCTTTCCATTTCGGTTCCAGCAGGTCGGGCCAATCCTTGGGCGCCTCTTGCGCGGGTAGCCGCTCCGTGTTGAAGCCGATAACTACCGGGCTGGAGGCGAGGCTTGCCCACCAACCTTCTTTATCGTAGAGGGCCGGATGCATATTCGCTGTCTCAGGCGAGAAGTAGGGGGCGATAATTCCCCGCTCCCTGAAGGGGAGCATCTTGCCTGTTCCCGCAATCAGAATGTCGACCAGGTATCTGCCGGCGCGGTACTCGATTACGACCTTATCCTCGACCTTTCCGCTGCCACCGCGAAAGATGGAGACGTTGATGAAGGGGTATTTTTTCTTGAAGCTTCTGGCCAATTGATCGAGCTCGTCCCTCTCCCAGTTCCCATACCACATGACCTCGCCTTCCCGTTTGGCCCCCTCGATCAACCGGGTTTCCCTCTCCTTAGGCGGCAGCCGGCGGAGTTTCTCGATCGGCGACTCCTGGGCGTGAAGAGAGGCGGCAAGGAAAAACAGCCATCCGAACAGTGTCAAGAGCGTGGAAAGCATGGGGCCTCCTTTCGATCGCAAGCCGCGGCCGTGCCCGGCGACGCGGTGGAGTCGGCCTGCTTTTTCAAGGCGGACGATGAACTCCCGCAGGTCGCGCGGATAAGGACTTGGTTTCACGCTTTTCCCCCCGAAATCGAGTCCTCAGGGCGCAAGTCTTCGGGCCGCGGCCGATGGGTAGCTACCATGAGTCGAACCATTCTCATCGGACGTCCGTGGCCCTCTCCCTCGCGCCCCTCGGCCTCGCAGTGAAAGCCGCCGCCCGGTCGGAGAGCCTGCGCATCCGATACTGCCGGTGGGAATAAGCAGCTACCCATTGCGCGGGCTCGGAGAGCGGGTGGCGGCTTTCATCTTGCCTAAAACTCTTCGATCTTCGTTCCCGCCCTGGCGAGGCGCTGCGCTACTTCTTCATACTCCCCGCGCGCCGCCATCTCCGCTTCTTCTTCGTTCTCTTTTGACCAGCGGCCTAAGCTGTACCCGTGCCACGGCGTTTTCGGCGTAAGCGCCGGAAGCTCCAGCTCCTCCCAGATTTTCTTCGCCCGCTCCATGTATTCCTTTTTAGGCAACGCCACCGGCGGGTAAGGCCACTTGCGCGTCGCGTCCATCAGGAGAGCGGAGCAACCCGAAGGCGAAGGGAAGCGGGCCTCTTCCACCGGTGAGCCGGGCGGCGCGGCGGACGGATCGAGCGCGGCGTATTTGTGCGTGATGACGCGGCTGTCGCGATGGGGCTGCATGCGGAAGCTCAGCGCCCAGTTGACCGCATCCGCATCGTCGGGATCGATATCGTCGTCCACCACGACGACGACTTTTCCCAGGTTGGGGTCGAAGGCCGAGGCCGCCATCAGCGCCTGCCAGGGCTGCGCCGGCGTCGTTCTCTTCATCTGGATCACGCAGTATTTCCAGCTCCCGCCCCACTCGTGAAAAGAGACTTTCAGAACGCCGGGGATGTTGCAGTCTCGATGGAGAAACTTCCAGACGACCGCCTCGTAGCTGAGCTTGCGCATCAGGCTCGACTCGCTGGGGATGCCCTCGTTGAACATCTGCAGGATCGGATCGTGGCGGTGGGTGATGCACTTGACGTTGAACACCCGGTTCAGCATTTTGCCGCCCATGTAGCCGGTGTACTCGCCGAACGGCCCTTCCGGCTCCGCGTAGTCCGTGGGAATCTCGCCCTCTAGAACGATCTCCGCTCGGGCCGGGACTTCCAGATCGACCGTCTCGCAGCGGACGAGAGCGATAGCTCTCCCCGCCAGCGCGCCTGCCACGGCGTACTCCTCCATGCCGTAGGGGATTTTCGATACGCTCGTCAGGCCGATGGCCGGAGCGGCGCCGAGGATCACGGCCATCTCGAGCGGCTTGCCCATCTCCCTCGCTTTGTGAAAATGGATGCCGATGTGTTGCGCGGGCGGGCAGCTGATGCCGCTTTTTTTTCTTCCCTTGAGCATCATGCGGTAAGTGCCGATGTTGATCTTCCGCGTTTCGGGATCGCGCGTGACGCAAAACGGCGCGGTAAAAAACGGCGCGCCGTCGAAGCCGGGATTGCTGATCGGGAGAGGCAGCGCCTCCAAGCCGCCGGATTTCTCCAGCGCCTTGCCTTTGAGGATGACTTCCTTGACCGGCCCCGTTCTGACTTTTCTCGCCGGAATCGGGCGGGAGAGCGCCCGAAGCCACTTCTCTTGAATCCGCTCCGGCGCGGCGTCGACCGCGAGGGAATAGATTTTCTTCGACGCGCCGAGCAGGCCGACGGCGACGGCGCCCTGGTATTTCCTGCCGCTTCCGTCCGTAACGTTTTCGAAGAGGAAGGCTTTGCGCTCATCGGACTTAAGCCCGTGATATTGCCAGATCGCGAGCGGCATGAGATGGCGGTCTTTATCGATCGGCTCGCGGATGCGAAAGAGGAGACCGCTTTTTTCCAGGCGGGCCAAATACTCGCGGAGATCTTTGTAGTAACGAGCCATTACTGTTTGGCCTGTCTGGTCGCGGCGAAATAGTCGCCCTTCGTGACCGCATCGGCGAGGTCGTCATCTTCGCCGTTCCACAATCCCAGCGGGTAGCCGTACCAGGGCGTTTTGAGTTTCACGGAAGGGAGACCTTCCGCCCGCCAGATCTCCAGCGCCTTCTCCATAAACGGCCGCTTCGGCAGCCCCACGGGCGGATAAGGCCCCTTGCGGGTCGCGTCGATCAGGATACCGGAGCAGCCGACCGGCGGCGGAAAGCTCCGCTCCTCCGGCTTGCTCATCAACGAATAGGCGGACGGGTCGAGCAGCGGCACGCGCCCGGTGATGATGCGAACGTCGCGGTGCGGCTGCATGGCGAAGCTCATCGCCCACATCACCATGTCGGCGTCGTTAGGATCGATGTCTTCATCGACGACGATGATCACCTTGTTGGCCGGGTCCATGCCCGAGGCCGCCTGCAGCGCCTGCGACGGCTTGCTCGGATGGCTCTTGCGCATGCGGATCACCCACCAGTTCCAGCCGCCGCCCATCTCCGGGCAGCAGACTTCGAGAACCTCGGGCAGATTGCAGCTGTATTTCAGAAAGTTATAGAGCATCATCTCGCGGCAGGTGCGCGAGATCGCGTTCGACTCGCTCGGCGGCAGGCCGACCAGAATCGCCGTGAAGATGGGATCGCGGCGGTGCGTGATCGCTTTGACCCGAATGACCGGCCGATGGTCGCGCTCCGCCATCAGATAGCCGGGATAGTCGCTGAAAGGCTCTCCTTGCTCCGTCTCTTGAGTGGACATCTCTCCCTCGATGACGATCTCGGACTCGGCGGGGACATCGAGCGGAATGGTCTTGCAGCGCACCATCTCCACCGCTCGCGCGCGAATACCGCCGGCGACCTCCAGCTCGTCGATGCCATAGGGCAAATTCGCCGCCGCCACATAGGTAATGTCGGGAAGCGTTCCCAGGACGAATGCCACGGGCAGAGACTCGCCGCGCCGCCGGGCGCTTTGGTAATGATAGAGCATGGCGTGGTGGCTCTTGGCGATCCCGGCGAGCAGGCGATCCTGAGCGCGAAAGTGGCCGCTGTACATCCCGACGTTGCGGACGCCGGTTTCCGGGTCTTGAGTGATGAAGGGCGCCGTAACGCGTATGCCGCCGCTGAAGCCCGGCTCCTCCACGGGGGCGGGCAACGCGGCCAACCCGAACGTTTTCAGCTCATCGCCGGTGTAAACCACCTCCTGTGCCGCCGCCTGTCCCACCGTCGTGGGCGGGATGAGATGCGCCAGGGCGTGACGCCATTTCTCGTAGATCGCCTGCGGCGCTTCGCAACCCAAACCCAAAGCGATGATCTGGCGTGAGGCGCCGTAAACGCCGGTGACGACTTTTCCGTAGCGGCGCTGCTCGCCGTCGGTGACGTTGTCGTAGAGAAAGGCTTGCCGCGCTTCGTCGGGCAGGCCGCGGTATTGCAGCCGCATGAGCGGCATCAACTCGGTGTCTTTGTTGACCGGCCTCCGCCAGGAGTAAAGCTTGCCGCGCCGCTCCAGCAATTGGAGGAATTCCCTGAGGTCAACGGGATAGTTTTCGTTCATAAGTGTTTTCCTTCAGCCCGCCTGGAAATCTCTCTCCGGGCCGACGCAAGCCCTTCGGGAGATCAGATTTCAAATCTCAGATTTCAAATTCAGCTCCTCACGCTGATCTGCCCGCCGACCGCGCGCGCCACCAGCGCGGCAAGGGTGACCAGGGCGACGATCATGACGGCGACCACCGTCGCCTTCTCGAAATCCGCGCCCACGGTGTAGTCCAACATCAAAAGCGACAGCGTTCTGGACTCGCCCCTTCCCAGCAGGACCACGGTGCTGATGTCCCGCGCCGCCGAGATAAACGTCACCAGCCCGACGGTGAGGAGCGCGGGATAGATCAACGGGACGACGATCCGGCAGTAGGTGGAGAGCCAGTTGCCGCCGGAGATGCGCGCGGCCTCCTCCATTTCATTTCCCAACTGCATGAGCACGCTCTTGATGAGCTGGACGCCGATCGGCATGCCCTTGATGACCATCGCGATGATCAAAAGATAGATCGTGCCGTAGATCGGCCGGAAGACGGGCGTCTGCAGAAAAGTCCAGAACAGCGCGACGCTGAGCAGCACTCCGGGTATCGACCAGGGAAGCCAGGAGAGAAAATCCAGCAGCCATCTGCCGGCAACCTGCGTCCTGGCGATCACGTAGGCGATCAACGAAAACAGAACCGCGCCCGCAAGGCCCGCGCCCATGCCTACGGCCAGAGTGTTCCATAACGATCGTAGCAGAACCGGGTCGTTGAAGATGTGTCGCCAGTTGTCGAGCGTCCAGGCGCCCCGAATGTCGAAATGGCCGAACAGCTTCATGAACGTGCCGAGCAGGAGAAAGAGGGACGGCACCACTGTGACGACTAATCCGAGAGCGGCGACCAGGATGAAGGCCGGATAGCGCCAGCGGCCGAGCGCGATCGGCCGGGTGCTGAAGCCGCGGCCGGTGAGCGTGGTGTAGATCCTGCGCCCGAGGTAGAGGCGCTGCAGCGCGACAAGCAGCAGGAGAACCGCCAGGAAGATCGTGCTCAAGGCGGTAGCGGTGGAAAAATGCGGCGGCGAGTGGCTGACGAACTCGTAGATCTTCGTCGAGTAGACGTTGATTCCCACCGGCACCCCCAGAATCAGCTCGATCTCGAAAGCTTCGAGAGAACGGATGAGGCCGAGGATGGTCGCAACCAGGATCGCCGGCATCATCACCGGTACGACGACGTGGAAGAGGGTGCCTAGGGGTCCCACTCCCGCGATCCGCGAGGACTCCTCCAATTCGGCATTCAAATTGCGGAAGGCCGGCGTCAACAGCAGGACTTTCACGCCGATGGAGCCGGTCATGTGGGCCCAGACGATTCCCCAGAAAGAATAGATGTTGAACGGCGGCTCATGAACGAACGGCAGATTCATGAGCCATTGATTGATAAGCCCGAACTTAGGGTCCAAAAGCAAGATCCAGCCGAGCGTCAGCGGTAGAGCGGGGAAAAAAAAGGAGAGCCAAAACGCAAACTCCAGCCAACCTTTCGCCGGCAGGTCGGTGCGGGCGATGAGCCATGCGAGGATGATCCCCACAAACAGGGCGACGATCTGCCGGATGATCGCCAGGGAAAACGTGTACTCGACAGCGCTCAAAATTCCCGGACTGGTGACCGCCTCGCGCCATCCCTCCAGCCCGAACACCGCCGGCGCTCCCGGCCTGGCCACCTGGAAGCTGTTGACGATGAGAATCCCCAAAGGCAGCAGCACCGCGAAGGCGACCAGGGCAAGCAACAGCGTCGTGAGCAAGAAGGCGAGATCGACCCGGATCGGGCGTGCCTTGGTGTTCAGCGTGCTCTCGTGAATCATGAACTTCGGCCTTCTACCGGAAGAGCTTCTTTGAGATGGCCAGAGCCGGCTTGCGCACCGTCTCCACTTTTTCCTCCGATTGGTTCTCGCGGGCGAGAAACTGCTCGGGCGTGAGAAAATCTTTTGCCGCCATCACGCCGACCTCTTTAAGCCACTTGGTGTCCACGTCCAGGCGTCGCGTCCCTTGTCCGAGACCTTTGCTGAAGATCTCCTGTCCCTCTTTGCCGAGCAGCCAGTTGACGTACACCTTGGTCGCATTCGGATGCGGCGGATTCTTGATGATCGTCAGGTGGCCGCTGCCGCCGGTGGTGTAGGTGCCTTCGCGAGGCGTGGGAAGCGGCTTGACCGGCAGCCCGGCCTGCAGGTAGGGCAGGAAGGTATATTCGGTGATGCCGAGGGTCAGCGCGACCTTCCCCCGCGCCAGCGCCTCGGCCAACTGCCGCTGGTTGCGATCGACGAGCATCTTTTGCGCCACCAGCTTTTTGAGAAACTCCTCTCCCTTCACCATATAGAGATAGGACCACGTCGAGTCGCCGGCGCCGGGCGTGCGCGGATCGAGGATGCCGATTTTCCCCGTCCATTTGGGATTCAAAAAGTCGTCGTAGGAGAGAACCTCCTCGGGTTTCAGCAGCGAAGCGTTGTACCAGACGTTGGCGAACGTATAGGCCTGAAAGCCGTAGACGTACTTGCGCGCCTTGTCGATCCACATATGGCCCGCCCACCAGTTCTTGGGGTCCTTCACCTCCGGCAGGACAAAATAGGGCTCGATCGGATCCAACATATTTTCCGGGAGAAACTCCAGGACGACCGAGGTCGTTCCGCCGAGGTGGATGTCGAAGTAGCGGACGCCGGCCTTATACTCGTCCACGATTCGCCTGGTCGCTTCTCCGCCCCTGGCGGCAAACAGCTCCAGTTGAATGCCGGGGAACCTCCGGCCAAAGCTTTCCTCCATTCCTTTGCGCAGGTCGGCGCTCGCCGGGATGGAGACGACGACCTTTCCCTCCTTCTTGGCGGCCTCGACCGTTTTCGACCATTCTTCCTGCCAACCGGCCTGCGCGGCGCGCGCGCTGCCGGAGGGGAGAAGGGCGCTGACCAGCGCCAGACAGGCAATCCTCAATGCAACGTGGAAATAACGCATCGACGTATCCTCCTTTTTTTTCTTCATTCCGTGAGTCCCGTGGGTTTGGTCCAGATAAAAACCGAGTCGGGCGGCAGGCAGAGGCAGACCTTCTGGCCGTTGGAGAAGCTCTCCGTGATCGGCGTCGCAAGGGTGAATCTCGCGTTTCCATAGCGGAGATGACACTCGATCCGGTCGCCGAGAAAAAGCCTCTTCTCCAGCAAACAGGGCAGCTGGTTCGACTCGCCTGCGATCTTTTCCTTGGCGAGAGTGATGCTTTCGGGCCGAATCCCCACGATCACATCGTCGCCTTTTTTCACGTCCTCGCTGATCCGCCGCGAGAAGATGGAAAGCGGCTCGTCGCCGGCGATCTCGACGGAAGCGCCGCCCGGCGCGAGTTCCGCAAGCCGCCCTTCCAGCCAGATCACCCGGCCGATGAATTCCTGGACAAAGCGGGTGCGCGGCCGCTCGTAAATCTCGCGCGGCGGGGCGATCTGATGGATTTCGCCGAGGTTCATCACGGCGAGCTGGTCCGACAGCGTCATCGCCTCGATCTGGTCGTGAGTCACGAAGATGACGGTGATGGAGAGCCGCTTCTGCAGCTCCTTTAACTCCACGCGCATCTGTTCCCTGAGCTTGGCGTCGAGGTTGCTCAACGGCTCGTCGAGCAGGAGTATTTGCGGCGAGTAAACCAGGGCCCTCGCCAGCGCGACGCGCTGCTGCTGTCCGCCGCTCAACAGCGTCGCCGGACGGCTTTCCATCTTGCCCAGCCCGACCAGCTCCAGGACTTGCGAAACTTTTTCCTGGATCGCCGCCTTCTTGACGCCGCGCCGCTTCAACGGGTAGGCGACGTTTTCGAACACAGTCATGTGGGGCCAGACCGCGTAGGATTGGAAGACCATTCCCATCCGCCGTTTCTCCGGCGGGACAAAAATCCGCTTCGCGGCGGACACGATTACCGTGTTCTCGATCTCGATCTCGCCCTCGTCGGGCTGCTCGAAGCCCGCGACCATGCGGAGCGTGGTGGTTTTGCCGCAGCCGCTCGGCCCAAGCAGCGTCAACACCTCGCCTTTTTTGACCTCGAAGCTGACGTTGTTTACGGCAGCCGTCGGGCCGAAGCGCTTGACGAGGTTGCGGGCTTGAAGAAACAGCCGGCTCATAAAACGTCGCCCAGTTTAAAATCCATACTCCTTCCACCGTCTATCTACCAACGCCTCGTGCTCCGGGTCAATGTCCGTGGCGAGAGGGGGATAGCGCTTGCCGTCGTACTCGGCCCTCGGCTCCAACTCCCAGTTGATCGTCGCGTCGGTGAGGACGCGGGTCCATTTTCCCATCCCGTATTTCTTCGCGTCCCGCTCTTCCAGCGGCACGCTGGGGTCGAGCATCGAGCCGATGGTGGCCGGAAAAAACGAGACATCTCCCATGGCGGCGTTGACGCGATAGGCGAGCGCCCACTCCACGGCGGCGTCGTCGAAAATGTCAATGTCGTCGTCGACCACGATCAAATGCTTGGCCGCGTAGTTGCCGAGCTTCGACGCCCAGATCGCGTTCGCCACCTGCTGGGCGTGGCCGCGATAGAGCTTCTTGATCTGCACCCGCAGATTCTCGCGCGCCACGGGAGTCCAGACCCCGGTAACGTTCGGCACGATCTGCTCCAGAGCGTTCCACACCGCGGCCGAAAACGTTGCGCAGGTAAAGGTCGCGGTCTCGGCGTGCCGGCCGGGACTCCGGCTGGTGATGCAGCCGGTGAAGACGGGATCGGAGCGGTAGGTGACGCACTCGACGCGGAAGGTATGGCGCGGCGCTCGATCGCCGGCCATGTAGCCGGTGTACTCGCTGAACGGACCTTCCGGTTCAAAAGTCTTGGGGTCGGCGGAGATCTTTCCTTCGAGGACGATCTCGGCCCCCGCGGGAACCAGCAGGTCGGAGGTCTCGCAGCGGACCAGCTCGATGGGCCTCTGCTTGAGCGCGCCGGCAAATTCATATTCGGAACAATTGGGATGGATAATGGGCGCCGCCGCGCACATAAAGATCGCCGGGTCCTCGCCGATCACCACGGCCATCGGCATATCCTCGCCCCGTTCCTGATACTTGGCCAGGTGCGCGCCCCAGCCCTGACTTGCGGCGAGCAGCATCGGAATGCTGTTGCGCGTAGAGAGCATCCCGCGATAGACGCCGACGTTCAACTGGCGGCTGTCGCGGTCGCGCGTCACCGTCGCGGCGGAGGTGACGATGTAGCGGCCTCCGTCGCGATAGTGCCAGCGGGGAACGGGGAGTTGGCAGAGGTCGACTTTGTCGCCCCGGACCACATTCTCTTTGACGGGGGCGTCTTTAACGACGATCGAATCGAGCGGTTTGGACCATCGCTCCTTCATGACCCGCACGATTTCCCTGTAAGGGCTCTCCGCCGGCAGGCCCAACGCGAGGTTCACGCGCGCTTTCGTTCCCAGCCCGTTGGTGAAGAGCCGCCGGCAAAGCGTGTGCCGATAGCCGTTGATGTTCTCAAACAGCAGCGCCGGCCCTCGTTGATTGCAGACCTTGCGCGTGATCGCGCCGATCTCCAGGTCCCAATCCACTTCGGCGCGAATGCGCTTCACCTCGCCGAGCCGCTCAAGGAGGTCGATATATTCCCGCTGATCGCGATACGGTTCCATCGCTTGTCATCCTCCGTGATGAAGGCCCACGCGCAGGCCGAACAGGCGCGCGACCAGCGCGACTCCTACGGTCAGCAGCACGACGATCGTCCCCACTACCGCGGCCGCCTCGTAGCGCGCGTCGGCCATGAAGTCCAACTGCAGCATCGCCAGCGGCCGGTTGGCGCTCGTGACCAGCAGCGCGATGTGGCTGATGTTGCGTGTGGCCGAGATAAAACTCATGATCCCGACCAGCAGCAGCACCGGCGTCAAAAGGGGAAGCACCACGCGGCGAAAGGTGTACCAGCGCGTGCCTCCCGTCACCCAGGCGGCTTCTTCGAGATCGAAGCCCAACTGCACCATGTTGCTCTTGATGACCTGCACGCCCAAAGTCATGCTGTTGAGCGAGCTGGCCAGGACCAGAAGAAACAGGCCGCCGTAGAACGGCCGGAACAACGGGACATCCAGGAAGAGCCACAAAAATCCCAGGCTGAGAATAATTCCGGGAAGCGTGAAGGGGAGCCAGGACAGCAGGTCGAGGGCTGCCCGGCCCCAAAAGCGCGTGCGCACGGTGATATAGGCGACCAGGGAATAGACGAGCACCGCCAGGACGGCCGTGCCGAATCCGAGCAGGAAAGTGTTGCCGAAGGAGCTTAAAAAAATCGGATCGTACAGCACGTCGTGCCAATTTCTGAGCGTCCAAGGTTGGGCCAGATTGAAAAATCCGTAAAGCCGCATGAAAGTCCCCATCAACAAGGAGAGCGCCGGCACGACCGTCAACAACAGCACGACGAACAAAACCAGCGAAAACGCCGGCCACTTCCACCGCCTGAGGCGAAGCCGTTGGCTTTTGCTCTGTCCGGTGACCGTGGTGTAGCGGCGCCGCGTGGTGACCCAGCGCTGCAGCGCGATCAGCGGCAGCATCAGCGCCAACGTGATCACGCTGAGCGCGGTCGCCGGAGCGAAGGAGGGAGGCTCCTGGTGCAGCAGGCGAAAGATCTTGGTGCTGTAGACGTCGATGCGTTTCGGAGCGCCCAAAATCAATTCGATCTCGAACGCCTCCAGGGCTCGAATGGCCGACATGAGCGCGACGACGGTGATCGCCGGCGCCATCACCGGCACGATGACGCGCCGGAGCGTCCTCAGCGGCCAGGCGCCGCAAACCTGCGCCGCCTCTTCCAGCGACGCATCCATGTTGCGAAACGCGGGCGTGAGCAGCATGACTTTGACGGAGATCGACAGGCTCATCAAATGGGTCCAGACGATGCCCCACCAGGAGTAGATGTCGAACGGGTTCTGTTTGAGAGAAAAGAGCCGCGCGACGGCCGTGTTGAGCAGGCCGTACTGCGAATCCAGGAGCAGGATCCAACCCAGGGTCACGGCCAGGGAGGGGAGAAAAAAAGAGAGCCAGAACATGAAGCCGAACCACTCCCGGCCGGGAAGGTCGGTGCGGGCCAGCAGCCAGGCCAGGACGATCGCCAGCGGGAGCGCGATCAGCTCGCGCGTGAGACTCAGCCCGATCGTGTTGGCGACCGCCGCCCGCATGCCCGGCTCGGTCAGGGCCGCGCGCCAGCCCTGAAGGCTGTAGGCAACCGCCTCACCGGGGAGCGCGGTCTGGAAACTGTTCAGGACGATCAGCATCAGGGGATAGAGAACCACGAAGGCCAACGTTGCCAGGACCAGATTGAACAACAGGCTCTGCAGCTCCCAGCGCCGCAGGCGGGCGGGGAAAACGGTTGCGCTTATGCCGGCCATACGCTCACTCGCTCAGGGGGAAATTTGACGGAGATCACGCGGCCCTCTTCCAGGTCGGCGCCGCGCGGGAGGTAGAAAAATACCAGGCCGCCGCCGTCAAGCCGGAGGTGGACCTCGTAGTGATCGCCGACGAAAAGACAGGTTTCGATCGAGCCTCTCAATGCGTTCTCACCGTCGCTGGGAGAGAGCTGGGCCGCGATGTCCTCGGGGCGGATGGCGAGGCAGACTTTCTGGCCGACGGCCACGCCGGGCGAGGCGTGGTTGAGGCAACTGAGGTGGCGCGGAGCGCCCGCCATCTGGACGGCGATCCGCTCCTGGTCCTTCGCGGCGACCGTGCCTTGAAGGATGATCGTCTTGCCCAAAAAGTCGCGCACGAAAGGAGTGCGCGGGCGCTCGTAAAGCTCCAGCGGGGCGCCGAGCTGCTCGATGTCGCCGTCGTGCATGACGGCGACCCGGTCCGACAGGCTCATCGCTTCGATCTGGTCGTGGGTGACGAACAGCGCGCTGATGCCCAATTTTTTTTGCAGCAGCTTGACTTCCACCCGCATCTGCTCGCGGAGCTTGGCGTCGAGGTTGGAGAACGGCTCGTCCAACAGCAGCAGGTCCGGCTCGTAGACCAGCGCCCGGGCCAGGGCGACACGCTGTTGCTGCCCGCCGCTCAGCAGCGGGACCGGCCGTTGCTCCAGCTCGCCGAGGTTCACGAGATCGAGCGCGCCACGGACTTTTTCGCGGATGATTTTCGACGCCAATCCCCGCAGCTCCAGCGGAAAAGCGACGTTCTGGGCCACGGTCATGTTCGGCCAGAGGGCATAGGACTGAAAGACCATTCCCATGTTGCGTTTGTAAGGCGGGGTGAAAAGCCCTTGCGCGACGGAAACGATGAGCTTGCCGGCTTCGAAAATCTCGCCCTCGTCGGGCTCCTCCAGGCCGGCGACGAGACGCAGCGTGGTGGTCTTGCCGCAGCCGCTTGGGCCGAGGAGCGTGGCGATCTCGCCTTTTCTCACCTCCAGCGAGAGCGAGCGCACGGCTTTGAGCGGCCCGAAGGCTTTGGTGACCGCCGCCAACTTTAGAACAACTTCTTCCATATTCCAGCGGAAAAGCTTCCAGCGGTCAGCGATCAGCAGGAGAAACAGCCGACGGCTAATAGCTGAACGGTTGCAGCCTTACTTGAAAATCTCCTTGGCGATCTCGTTCACTTTCTTTCGCATCTCCTGGTATTGTTGCTTCTGCGCGTTGAGATAGCGCACGCCCGCCTCAGGCGTGACCTCCGGGTCCACCCCCAGCGCGTCCAGGCGGCGGCTGCTCTGCCCCGAGGTCTGCGCGTAAAGGCTCTGCGCCTCTTTGGACAACAGCCAGTTGAGGTACACCCTTGCGGCGTTGGGGTGGGGCCCCCGGTTGACCAGCGACACCGTGCCGAAGCCGGGAATGGTGGAGGCGAACTTGGGATCCTTAAACGGCTTCACGTTTTTTCCCAGCCCCTCGTTCCGGAAGGTTTGCAGATTGGGGAGATTGATGCCGATGCCGATCGGATAGCGGCCGCGCACGACCCACTCCGCCAACTGCCGGTAGTCTTCCGTCAGCACGATCGCCTGGTCTCTAAAGAGGCGCGTGAGCGCCTCCGCGCCGAAATTGACCAGCACCACCGCGCCCTGGTTCGTTCCGGTTCCCTCTCTGCGCGGGTCGTGCCAGACGATCTTGCCTTTCCATTTCGGATGCCAGAGATCCTCGGTCTTGCTGAATTCTTTCTCGGCAATCGCGTCGCGGTTGACGTAGGCGACATACTGGAGATAGCCGATGAAGCCGTAGGCGTGTTTCGCTTCGTCGTCCATCCAGCCGTCGTCGAAGCCGTTGCGCCAGGATTTGTCCGCCGACACCTCGGGCAGGATCAAAGCGGGCCTGAGCGGATCGAGAGCTTTGGCCGGCAGCAGGACGTTAAACATCGTGTTCGGCCCGCCGATGTGCACGTCCCAGAGGAACTGCCCGGCGCGGCGCTCCTGCATGATGCGCGGCGCGAAATCGCGTCCCTGGATGCCGACGTAATCGAGCTGAATATCGGGGTGGCTCTTGCTGAAAGCGGTCAGGGCTTTGCGATACTCGCTTCCCGGAGGGCCGGCGACGGTGGCTTTGCCTTCCTGCTTGGCGGCGGCGAGAGTCTTCTGCCACTCGGCTTGCCACGATTGGGCGGAGACGGCATTGCACGATGCCGCGAGCAACGCGACCGTCGCGGCCAGTGTGAAGCGCGGATTCGCGGGCATGATCGTCATAACCGTACGAGCCTCCTTCAGATCGCCTACTTAAAAATCTCCTTGGCGATCTGGCCTGCCTTTCTTCTCGTTTCAATATGGTCCTGCTTCATGGTGTTGAGGTACTTGACTCCCGGCTCGGTCGCGGTCTCCGCGTTGACCGGCGGCAGGTCGAGCCGACGGCTGTTGTCGCCGGTGTGCTCCGCGTAAGAGCTCTGGCCTTCGCGGGAGAGTAGCCAGTTGATATAAATCTTCGCCGCGTTTTTATGCGGCGCGCGGTTGATCAGCGCCGCGTTGCCGAAGCCCGGCGTCGCCGAGATGAGCCTGAGATCCTTGAGAGGGCGGACGTTCTTTCCCAGCCCCTCGTTCTGGAGCGTCCACAAGACCGTGTTCAAGACGCCCAACCCGATCGGATAGCGGCCGCGCACCAGCCATTCCGCCTGCTGCCGGTAGTCTTGCGTCAAAATAATTTCCTGGTCGCGAAACAGCCGCTTCAAGGCCTGCTCGCCGAAATGGATCAGGATCATCAGCGCCTGATTGGCGCCCGATCCCTCTCCCCGCGGGTCGTGCCAGGTGATCTTGCCTTTCCATTTCGGGTCCCAAAGATTATCGGCCTTGCCGAATTCCGTCTCCGGCACGAAGTCGCGGTTGATCTGAACGCCGTGAATCAGATAGTTGGGAAAGCCGTAGATGTATTTTTTTTCGAGGTCCATCCAGCCGTCGTCGAAGCCGCCTTTCCAGTTCTTGTCGAGCAACACTTCCGGCAGAGTCACCGAAGGCCGCAACGGATCGAGCACGCCGTTCGGCAGCAGAGAGACGAACATCGAGCTGGCCCCGCCGACGTGGACATCCCAGAGGTACTGGTCCGCGCGCCGCTCCTGCATGATGCGCGGCGTGAAGTCGCGTCCCTGAATCCCCACGTAGTCGACCTGAATCTCCGGATAGCTCTTGCGGAACGCGCTGAGCGCGTTGCGAAACTGCTGGCCCGGCGGCCCGGCCACGACCACTTTGCCTTCCTTCTTCGCCGCGGCGAGAGTCTTGTCCCAATCCGTTTGCCAGTCGACCGAAGCGGCCCAAGCGGAGCTTGCGGCAGACGCCAGACCGGCGAAGAGTGCCCAAAGAAAATTTTTCGCGCGCGGAGAAATGTTTTTCATGGCGCTGCCCTCAGGAAAAGCTTTCGCGGGAATGACGGATGGGGGTGTTTTTGGATGAACGAAGTTAGCATTCTCAAAAACATCACGGACGTAAGCCCCCGGAACTTTAGACTTCCCTCTCAAAAATTCCCGCCGCGCCCATCCCGCCGCCGATGCACATCGTGACCAGCCCCAAGCGGGCCTGCCGCCGCTTCATTTCATAAAGCAGCGCGGTCGTGAGTTTGGCGCCGGTGCAGCCGAGCGGATGGCCGAGCGCGATCGCGCCGCCGTTCGGATTGACCTTGCTGGGGTCCAGGCCCGTTCGATCGATCACGTGGAGCACCTGGCAGGCGAAGGCTTCGTTCAGCTCGACGGCGTCGATCTCCCCGATCTTGACGCCGGTCTGGCTCAGCACTTTGGGGATCGCCGCGACGGGACCGGCGCCCATAATCTCGGGCGGCACGCCGCCCACAGCGTAGCCGCGGAAAATTCCCAACGGCTTTACCCCCAGCGAGCGCGCCCGCTCTTCCGACATCACCACCACCGCGCCCGCCCCGTCGCTCATCTGCGAGGCGTTTCCCGCCGTCACGGTCCCCTCCGGGTCGAAAGCGGGCTTGAGGACGGCCAGTTTTTCGAGACTCGTGTCGGCACGCGGCCCCTCGTCCACTTGAAAGACAATCTCTTTGGTCTCCTTCTTCCCGTCTTGCTCCAGCACCAGCCGGGTTTTTACCGGCACGATCTCTTCCTGGAAATTTCCCGCCTTGATCGCTTTCAGCGCCTTCTCGTGACTGCCGAGACTGTAGCGGTCTTGTTTCTCACGGGAGACGGCAAATTTTTTGGCCAGCACCTCGGCGGTCTGTCCCATGGTGAAATAGGATTCCGGGTATCTCTCCAAAAGCGCCGGATTGGGCGAATATTTGTTGCCGGTCATCGGAACGAGCGTCATGCTCTCGGCGCCGCCGGCAATGACCACGTGCGCCGCGCCCGCCTGAATCCGCTGGGCGGCGATGGCGATCGCTTCGAGTCCCGAGGAACAGAAGCGGCTGACCGTCATGGCGGGGACTTCGTAAGGGATGCCGGCGAGGAAGGCGCCGATTCTGGCGATATTCATCCCCTGCTCCGCCTCGGGGAAGGCGCAGCCGAAGATAATGTCGTCGATTTCCCGCGGATCGAGATTGGGAACCCGCCGGATC
Organism: Deltaproteobacteria bacterium RIFCSPLOWO2_12_FULL_60_19; assembly: GCA_001798595.1. Lineage (GTDB taxonomy): Bacteria > Desulfobacterota > Binatia > UBA9968 > UBA9968 > 2-12-FULL-60-19. Next base: position 18,965 of record MGSS01000014.1, read on the forward strand.
ACCTCGCCTATGACGACCGCCGCGAGGTCGTCGGGACGCGTGTCCTTGAGACTCCCCTTAAAGGCCCTGCCGACCGCCGTTCTGGTCGCCGCCGCGATGACCGCTCTTCTCATCTGTTGTTCCCCTTTCTTTTCTTTATGCCGCCGCCGAGTAGTAAATCACTCCGTCTCTATTCTCCGCAACAGTTTTCTTGTCCCGCAACAGGAGGTCGAGGTGCCCCAGGACCTCCGAGACGACCAGATAGACGTCCATCTCCTTGGGAGCGCCGAAGAGTTTTTTCCCCAGTTCGTAGGCGGTCGAACCTTGCCCATCGAGCAGATGAAGGAGCCTGTCTTTGCGCCTCTGGTGGTGCCGCCCGATTTCCGCGATGCGCTCTTGCGGCGATTCGATGGCCGGCCCGTGAGCCGGCAGGGCGCGCCTCACGTTGAGCCGCTCGATCTTTTCCAGCGAGTCGAGATATTGAACCAGGCTTCGACTGCGCCGCTCGGGCGCGTCGGGGGAGGGCTCCACCGCCGGATTGGGACTGATGTGCTTCAGGAGATGGTCGCCGCAGAAAAGTTCTCCTCGCTCCCGGTGGTAGAGGCAGATGTGTCCCTGCGAGTGGCCGGGACAATGAAGGACTTCGAGAGCGAAGGAGTCAAAGGCGACCAGGTCGTTTTCCTGGAGCGGATGCGCCTCTTCGAGCGGGTCGAGGAGCGCCTCGGTCTCCCGGCTCCAGGCCGCCAGCTCCCTCAGTTGGTTCTCCGGCACGCCCGCTTCCTTGAGCAGCGGCAGCTTCTCCGCCATGAAGTCGTAGCCCGTCTCGGTTTTGCAAACGTCGTAGGGGTGAATATAGATCTTCGCCCCGCTTTCCTCGGCGAGCTCCCGCGCCAGGCCGAAATGATCCACGTGGCCGTGGGTGATGACGATTCGCTCGATATCTTTCACGCCCAATCGTTGCGCCGCCAGCGCCTGGCGGATCGCCTCCCGCGCGTGGTCGGTTTTCGGCCCGGTGTCCAGCAACGTCGGCGGGTCGGCGCGGAACAGATAGAGGTTCATGCTCCCCACCGCGAAGGGGACCGGGAAGGTGATGGAGGTCGCCAGCGGTTGATCGCTCATTCGTAATCCACGACGTGCTGGTAGCTGCGATAGGGATCTTTGGCCTCCAGGATGTCCGCCAGGATGCCTAAGACCACCTGCATCTGCCCCCGCAGGATCGGATCGTCCTCGCGGCAGAGCGCTTTGCTGTCCTCGAACATGCGCTCGATGCGGCGCAACACCGGCTCTTCGGTATTTTCATCCGGCCTTTCTTTCGAGCCCTTTTTTCCTCTCATCGGTCCACCTCCGTGCCTTGAATTCGTAGATCGGGAGTTCATTGCGTGGAACCTCCTTTACTGCCATGGTCACTCCGGTTTGTCTGAGCAACTCGCGGGAAAGCTCCGCCATCAGCCGCTCCTTTTCCTCGGCGGATCGAGGATGAGAATCCTTGAATGCCAGGCGGATCAGCACGTGCTCTCGGCCTTGCGCGTCGATCCATACCTGCCCCGCGTATTCGTCCGCCTCGGGGCGGCTGAAGAGCACCCCGTCGACCATCGAAGGCCAGACGTTAGTGCCTTTGATCTTCATCATGTCGTCATAGCGGCTCACGTTGCCCGCTTCCCAGATGCTATAGGGGCGGCCGCACGGGCAGTGGTTGTAGGGGTAGTAGCGGACCTTGTCGTGGGTGCGGAAGCGAACGACCGGCGAGGCCTCGCGATAGAGCACCGTCACCACCGCCTCGCCCTCTTCGCCCGGGCCGACCGGCTTGAGCGTCTCCGGATCGATCACCTCGGTATAGTAGTAAGGATCGAGCAGGTGCATGCAGCCGCGCTCGCCGTGGCGCAGCACGCCGTATTCGCAGGTAAAGGCGAAGATCGTTCCCCCTTGAGTCGAGCCGTAAAATTCGTGGATGCGCGTGTTCCAGAATTCCTCCAGGTCGCGCGCCAGCGGAATCGGGTAACTCTCGCCGGCGATGCAGAGCCCCTTGAGGTTCGGCAAGTCGCGCTGCGGCACGAACCCCGTCTGTTGGGCGAGAAGCGTGAGACGCAGCGCGTAGGCCGTGGTGAGAGTGAGAAAGTGGGGACGGAACCGCTTCATCAGTTGGAGCTTGGTTTCGCTGTCGACGCCGAAGGTTTGAAACGGAACCAGCCCCATTTTGTTCATGCCGTGGAAGGAGGAGAGACCGGCGGCGAGGTTGGTTACCGGCTGGACCGAGAGGGCGATGTCGCCTTTTGTGAGGCCGATCCAATGCCAGTGGTTCATCCAGGTGAGCCCCGCCCCCTCGACGTCTCTTCGCGTGAGGCCGTAAATCTCCCGGCCGACGCCGGAAGTGCCCGAGGTGAGATGGATCTGGCTGAGCTTCTCCGGCGGGATGCCGAGGCGCTCGCCGTAAGGCGGCGTCTCGTCCTGGTCCTTGAGAAAGTCCTCTTTCTGGACGAACGGAACCTTTTCGCTGAACTCTTGCAGGCTGCGGAGCTTTTCCGGCTCGAACTTGGCCGCTTCGAACAGCCGCCGGTAAAATCGGTTTTTCTGATACAGATAGCCAAGCTGGTACCTGAGCTTGTCGAGCTGCAGGCCGAGTATCTCCTTGCGCGAGGCCCGTTCGAGCTTGGGGTTGAAGTACCGGAGGGTGGTCGGCTCGATCATGTTCAAATCCTCTGGAGTATCCCTTGCGTGTCGATCTCTTCCCGGATGAGTCTCAGCTCATTGTCGGTCGGCGGCTGCGTAACCCGAACGCTCTCGGCGCGGAGCAGCTCGAAGCCGGTGTTCTCGATGAGACTCGCTTGCGAAACGCCGGGATGGAGGCTTTGGAGTCTCATCCGCTTGCTCGCGCCGTCGAAGTCCATTACCGCCAAATTGGTAACGACGAGGCTGGGGCCGTCGTCTTCCTTCAAGCCCGCGCGCGCCCGGCTTCCCGGCCCGTCGAGGTGGCCGACGCCGGAGATGAAATCGACCTTGTTCACGAAAACACGCGGGTTGTGCATCCGGGTGAAGATGAAAACCTTCTTGACCCGGCTGAGAAAAGGGAGACCGACGGAGCCGGGGCCGCGAAAGCGCGGCTTGGCGTAGTCGCCGACGCAGACGAGATTCAAATTGCCGTAGCGGTCGATCTGAATGCCACCGGCAAAAAAGAGGTCCACCTTTCCCGCCAATTCGTAGTCGTCCACTTCGTCGATCCCGATCACCGCCTCCGCCCCGCGTATGCCGCGGAAATCCGCCGTCGAAGGCGGCATGGGCTTCAGATGGGGATTGGCGGCGCCGATGCCGCCGAACAGCCAGGTGAAGTTGGGAGCGTGCGTCATCTGCGCCAGACGGCAGGCGATGGCCGCCTCGTAGGAGGCCGTGCCCACGACCGCCAGCCAGCCGTCCTCGATGTGGCGCGCCAACGTGACGGCGATCAGCTCAGGAATCGTGTAGGCTGCCGCTTTTTCCATGGTCGATCCCTTGCGCGGGCAGGCCGCTTATTTTTCCCCGGCCGACCCTTTCGATGTACTGAGGGAAGTTCAGGCGCAGCACGAACTCTTCCAGATACCGGCGGAACCCTTCCTCGGTTGCGCTCTGCTTTAAATAGGCGCGCAGGTGCTCCTCGTCCCGCTCGTAGAGCGACGGGCTGCAGGTCGGATGGCAGCCGTAAGGGAGATGGACCACCGCGTCGACGATGAAGCCGGGGACGGATGTGAGTTGCGGCTCTTGCTGCGTGGCTTCGAGAGAGATCAGCTCGTCGCAACTGACGATCACGCGCCGGCGCGCCGCCTTGGCCATCAGGCAATCGGTAAAACGGCTGCCGAGATGTCTCACGTTGCCGTAGGGGTCGCATTGGCCGGCGTGGATCACGGTCACGTCGGGATTGATCGCGGGCACGCAGAGGTGGCTCTTGCCGGTGCGCGGATCCTGGACGCGAAAATATTTGGGATTCAACCTTGCGCCGTCGAAGCCCTCCATTCCTTCCGCCAGCGGAAAAAACGGGCTGCCGGCGGCGCCGGCTTTAAGGCCGAAGACCACGTAGGCTTCGTCCGCGTCGAAAACTTCGATCTTCGCCGACTCCACGGCGCGGCGAAAGGCGGGCGCGAGGCCCAGATCTTCGAAGCCGATGTAAGAGCAGAGCACCTCGCGCGCGCAGCCCGCGCCGATCAGCAGGTCGGCTTGCAGGCCGGCGCCGGGCGAAAGAATCAAAGAGAGCTCTTTTTTCCCCTGGCGGACGATCTCGCGCGCCACTCCCATCGGCGCGCCGTAAAGTCCCAGACCGCCCAACGCGACGCTCGAGCCGGAGGCGATCAGCGCCACGGCCTGCTCGACGCTCAGAAGTTTCTCTTTTCGTTCAGCCACGATCAAGGAACTCCAATGCAAAATGCAAAATGAAAAATGAAAAATGAAAAATGAAAAAAAACAGGGAGGGCCGCGCTCTCTGTCCATTATTTTGACTTTTGCAATTTGCAATTTTCATTTTGCAATGTCTTCCCAGACGCTCAACAGGCGAGCTCGCCACCGTCCACCACCAGCACGTGGCCGGTGACGAAGCGCGCCGCCTCGGAGCAAAGAAAAACCAGCGCGCCTTTGATATCGTCGGGCTCGCCGAAGCGTCCCATCGGAATCGCGCCGAGCAGCTCCTCCCGCTTGTGCTCCACGACCCAACTCGTCATTCTGGTCGGAAACCAGCCCGGAGCGATGGCGTTGACGTTGATTCGATATTTGGCCCACTTCACGGCCAGGTCTCGGGTGAGGGCGATGAGCCCGCCTTTGCTCGCGCTGTATGAGACCGCGTCGATTTCCCTTGAGCCGGCAAGGCCGGCGATCGACACGACGTTGACGATTTTTCCTCCGCCTTGCCGGATCATCGCTTTGCCGGCTTGCTGGGCGAATAGAAACGCGCCGGTGAGATTCACTTCGATCACCTTGCGCCAGTCTTCCAGCGAGAGCTCCTCCGCCTTCGCGCCCCAGGTCTGGCCCGCGTTGTTGATGAGAATGTCAATGCGGCCGCTGATCTTTTTTGCTTCATCGACCACCCCTTCCACCTCGGCGGCGGAAGTAACGTCGCAGCGCCTGGCGTAAGTCTTCACGCCCAACCGCTCGATTTCCGCGGCCACCTGTTCGCACGCTTCCAGCTTGCGCGAGCAGAGCAACAGCGAAGCTCCGGCTTCAGCCAAGCCTCGCGCCATCTCTTCTCCCAGCCCGCGCGAGGCGCCGGTGACGACGGCGAACTTTCCCTTCAAGGAAAAAAGCTCCGGGACGTTCATAGAGCTGGCTTTTTCTCTTTGCCCGAATAGTCGTAAAAGCCTCTGCCGGTTTTTCTTCCCAGATGGCCCGCCACGACCATCTGCCGCAGCAGGGGGCAGGGAAAATATTTCGGGTCGCCGTGGCCTTCGTAGAGAATCTCCAGGACGTTGACGATGGTGTCGATGCCCACCAGGTCGGCGAGCTCAAGCGGCCCCATCGGGTGGTTGAGCCCCAGGCGGTTCGCTTTGTCGATATCCTCGACGCTCCCGAGTCCCTGGTAGAGCGCGTAAACCCCCTCGTTGATCACCGGCATACCGATCCGGGTCGAAAGAAATCCCGGATAGTCCTTCGCCAGAATGGTTTCCTTGCCCATCGCTTGCGCAAGCTGCCGGATCGTCTCCACGGTTTCCTGCGAGGTGAGGTAGCCCTTGACGATCTCCACGAGCCGCATCACCGGCGCCGGGTTGAAGAAGTGCATGCCGACGACCTTTTCGGGCCGCTGCGTCGCGGATGCGATCTTGGTGATGGAGATGGAGGAGGTGTTGGAGGCGAAGATGGTGTGAGGAGGGCAGATCCCATCCAGCTTTTTAAAAGTGTCCTTTTTAATCTGCTCTTTCTCGACGACCGCCTCGATCACCGCGTCGGCGCTTGCGCCGGCGGAAAGATCGAGCGCCGGACGAATCCGCTCCAGGACCGCTCCCACCGTTTCTTGCAGCTTGCCTTTCTCTTGGGCTCGTTCGAGCTGTTTGGCGATGTTCTCCCGGCCCGCGGCGATGATCTTTTCCGATACGTCGCTCAACAAAACCTGAAAACCGGCTTGGGCGGCGACCTGGGCGATGCCCGATCCCATTTGGCCCGCGCCGACGACGAAAATAGTTTTTACTTCCATTGCCCCCTCCAAAGTCATGAGTCAATGCAAAGTGAAAAGTGCAAAGTGAAAAATGCAAAATTTTACACTTTGCACTTTGCAATTTTCATTTTGCATTCGTCACCGTCAGTCTTTCGGAAAAAGCACCTCACGGCCGATGACCAGCCGCTGGATCTGATTGGTTCCCTCCACGATCTGCGTCACCTTGGCGTCGCGAAACATCCGCTCGAGGGGAAAGTCTTTGAGATAGCCGTAGCCGCCCAACACTTGCAGCGCGTTGGTGGCGACGGTCATGGCCGAGTCCGTCGCCAGGAGCTTGGCCATCGAAGAGAGCCGGTTCGCGTCCGGACTCTGTCGATCCGTTGCGTCGCACGCGTGGTAGAGCAGCTGCCGGCTCGCTTCCACCGCCGTGGCCATGTCGGCGAACATGAATTGCATCCCCTGGAACTCCGCGATCGCTTTGCCGAACTGTTTTCTTTCGCGCGCGTAGCGGGCGGCCACGTCGATGGCGCCCTGGGCCAAGCCGACGGCCATCGCGGCCACGCCGACCCTTCCTCTTTCGAGACACTTCATGGCGATCTTGAAACCGCTGTTCAGCTCGCCGAGGAGGCTCTCTTTGGGCACGCGGCAATCGTCGAACAGCAGTTGGGCCGTCGGCGAGCCGCTCATGCCGAGCTTTTTTTCCAGCCGGCCCACCGAGAGGCCGGGAGTCCCTTTTTCCACAAGAATGGCGCTGATGCCCTTGCGGCCGGCGGCCGGATCGGTTTTGCAGAGGACCGTGATCACGTCCGCCATGTGGCCCCAGGTGATAAACTGTTTCGAGCCGTTGATGACGTAGGTGTTGTCCCTAAGCTCCGCCCGGGTCTCTATGGACGAGACATCCGAGCCGGCGTTAGGCTCGGTCAACGCAAACGCCGCCAGCTTGTCGCCGCGCGCCAACGGGGGAAGATACTTTTGTTTTTGGGCCGGGCTGCCGCCGAGCAAAATGGGAGATGCCGCGAAATCCTGTTGGCTCAAAATGTTAGCGGAGTTGGCGCACTTGCGCGCGACCTCTTCCAGAATGCGGCAGAAAACCAGCGACCGAAGACCACCGCCGCCGTAATCTCCCGGCAGGTGGCAGCCGATCAGCCCGAGCTCTTTGAAGAGGCGGAACGATTCTTCGGGAAAGCGCTCCTCCCGGTCGACGGCCGCGGCGTTGGGCTCAATCTTCTCGCTTGCCACGCGCCGCACCAGATCGACGATGGCTTGCTCCTCGGATGTCAACATCTCACCAGTCCTTTAAAAAAGACTCATCTGCGGCAAGCCCGCCTGGAAATCTCTCTCCGGGTCGCTGCAAGCCCTTCGGGATCTCAGATTTCAAAACCCAAATTTCAGATTCAATTTGAGATCTGAGATTTGAGATTCCTCGCAAAGCGAGGATATGTCGGCCCTCCGAGAGATCCCCAGGCAGGCGGTTGTGATCACAACCTGCTCGAAAACATCTCCCTTTCCCTTGCCGCGAGCTGATCGAGAAATGCGGCCGCTTCCGGCCGGGGCATCCGGTCCAGAAATCTCAATCCGAGCGGATCGATCCGGTCGCGGATCAACGCAATTTCCGTTTGGGTGGGCGCGTCGGTCTGAGGGACGGTAGAGGGAAGGAGCAGATCGAAGCCGGTGTTCTCTTTGACCTGATCGAGCGTGACGCCGGCGTTGAGCGACTGAAGGCGCATTCTTCCCGACTGCTCGTCGAAGTCGAAAACTCCAAGGTTGCTGATGACCACTCCGGGCCTTCCCGACTTCACTTCTCCGCTCTCTCGCGCCGGGCCGAATCCTACGGCGCAGACAAAGTCCACCCGCGGCACAAACGTCCGCTTCGAATGGTCGATCACGTGGTAGTTCATGGAGCTTAAATGGACGGAATCGTCGGGCAAGCCGCGCGCGCCGACGAGGGCCGCTTTGGGGCGCGCCCAGGGGCCGATGGCGGATATGTTGGCGTTGCCGTTCTGGTCGATCTGCGCGGGTCCGATCCAGACGAAAAACTTTTCCCGAAAAACCATGAGAAATAGCTCTCCCCAGCTCACGCGCGCCTTGGCGCTCTGTTTGCCCAGGAATTCGGTGTGAAACAGCGTCAGCGGGGCGCGGCTGTCGAAGTGATGAAGCCCGCCGCTCATGTCTATGAGATCCGGATTGTGCAGCAGCTGCGCCAGTTTCACGGCGGCCATCGAGCAGAAGGTGGCGGCGCCGCCCACAATTTCGCCCTTCAGCTCCCTGGCCATGCGGGAGATCAGCAGGTCTTCCAAGCTATACCGGCGTTCTTCGCTCATCAGTTGAACCTCTAGGCTTCGGTGATCGCCTGCGCCTTGCCGGCGATATATTTTTTATGTTCGAGCACTTCAAAAAAGGCATCCACGCGGTTTTTCATCTGCGCCTCGGAGAAATAACGCGGGTCCTCCAGGTCGGATTCGAGCATCAGCGTCGGGATGCCGAGGTTCTTGGAAAAATATTCCCGCATGTCGCCGTGACCGACCGAGAAGAGCCGGCAGCTTTTCACCGAGTGAATGATCAGCGCGTCCGCCGAGCGCTCCGTGACGTAGCGCCGCAACAGATCGTATCTCTGGTCGAGGCCGCGGTTGGTGAAGATGCGGATCGGGTACTCCGCCAGGCTCTCGAGCGGCCGCTCGGGATCGTGGAGAAAATCCGGCGGCTGAGGCGTCGTGTAGGTGGCGCCCACGGCGCAGGCGCCCCATTTGCTGAAAAGATCGCGAAAGGTGCGGAAGTAGGGATAAGGTGGGGCCGATTCCACGACGATGCGAAATTTTTCCTCGGGAAGAGGACCGATCTTAAGCCGCACCCGCTCCTCGAATTCTTTCTTGGCGGTCTGGAAAAACTCGACCCCCTCGCGAGTGCCGCGAAACGCGACCATCGGCCCCATCAGCGTGATGCAGTCGAAGTAGTCGTCGTAGGGAGAGGGGATGTTTTTAGTCAGTTCTTTGATCTCGAGCCAGAGCCGCTCCACTTCGCGCGCGTAGGCGAGCCGCTCGCGCAGCTCATCGTAGTCCAATTTTCTGCCGGTCATCTTCTCGCAGATCCCGATCACCTCTTTGAGCTGGCTTACCACGTAGTCGATGTCCTCCGGGCAGGGATCGTTGCCGCTGCGGATAAAGGGGACATCGATGACGTAGAGCGGAGCGCCGGTATAGGCGGCGATGTGCTCGAACCACTTGATGTAGACGTTGCAGCCCGAAAAGCAGCTGAGCACCAGCGTCGGCTGGGGGAGCTTGGTTCCGAGAGAGCTGACGTTGCCGGCGAAGAAGGCCCCGACGTCGGCCTTCACGTAGCTGCAGACGTCGGTGGAATAACCCCGCTCTTCCGCGATCTGAATGTACGGGAGAGACTGCTTGCGAATGGCGAGCTGCAGCGCGTTCAGCTCGGGATAGACCTGATGAATGCCGAGGCAGCGGAGCAGCATGGAGAGATTGCTTCCCGCCACCAGCAGGCAGGCCGTGGGCTCATGGTTCTCCGCCGCCTGCTCCAGCTCCGCCATCCAGCGGGCCATGAGCGCCTTTTGCATCTGGTGAATTTTACCCTGGTACTGAGAGTGGACTTTTTTCTCGGTCGATTGTGTATCCATAAGAGGCGTCTCTCTAATACGCTGTTGAAAAAGAGGCGATTTGCCGTCCGCCTGCCTGCGAATCTCTCTCCGGGTCGATACAAGCCCTTCGGGATCTCAGATTTCAAATCCCAAATTTCAGATTCAATTTGAGATCTGAGATTTGAGATTCCTCGCAAAGCGAGGATATGTCGCCCCTCCGAGAGACCCCCAGGGAGGCAACATATCTTGCTTAACCCTCCGTTAATCGAACAGGATCGATTCCGCGAAGGTTTCGATCTCGGTCCTGAGTTTATCGAAGGTCCACATCTTTTCCTCGAACTCCAACATGACGTGCGGGATGCCTTCTCTCTCCAAGGCGTCCTTGAACAGGGGATAGTCCAGCAGCGCCGGCTCGCAGAACTTGGCGATGCAGAAAACCACGGCGGTCGCCTGAGCTTGCCTGGCCCGCTCCACCAACCGTTCGGACCGCGGCCTGCGCCAGTCGTGGCTGACGGAGGAATATCGCGATCGGTCGATGTAACTTTCCGCCAGGGCGCGGATCGGGTCGCCGTCGAGCGGGACTTCCCGCTCGAACCAGCGCCTTCCCAGCAGCAGGTCATCGTCGATGATGTAGCAGCCCGCCTCGTCCAGGGCCTCCAGCAGCTCGACGGGCGGCTGCTCGCAGAACGAGCCTTCGAGGATGACGCGGATCTTGTCCCGTGGCCTGACGCGTCGCTTCGGGATCTCTTCCAGCGCCGTTCGCAGCATCGACGAATGTTCCTCGGGCGGGAGCGCGCTGCCCACTCGGATCAGCTGGTACGCCTCCGCCGTCGAGAGCAGATGAGGAGATTCGGCCTTGATCTTGTAGAGGCGCTGGATCAAGGCCCGGTTTTCGTTGTAGGCGTGGATGCTCTGCTTGAAACTCTCCTCGCTCATGCGCCGGCCGTTGGCCTCTTCGAGCACGTGGCGGATGCGCTTCAACTCGCTGATCAAATAATCGACCGCCGACGGAGAGCTCGGGTTCTGCGGAAAGTGGATGTATTCGATGAACCGGTCGGAGGAAAAATTGCGCTTGAAGACGTAGCAGAGATTTCTCGCCGCGTCGCAGATCGAGTGGAAGAAGATCCCGTCGAGCAACTGAAGCTCCCCCCGAAGGGCCAACTCCGTGGTGCTTTTGACGATCGAGCAGACGAAGGAACCGAAGTACGAGTCGGCGCGCTCGATCTCGGTTTTGTTGCCGCCGCCCATGAGGCCGACGGGCAGCATGCCGTTGCCGTAGATCAACTCCAGCGGGCTGTACACCGGGAAGTAGCCCGCGGCCTTTCCCCCGGTCTTTTCCTTCCACCGCTGAATTTCCTGCCAAGGATGCTCTTCAAGAATCTCCCGGCACTGGGCAACGAGACCGTCAAAATCCATCTTCTGCGCCTTCCTTAAAGCCCGGTTGGGAATCGACTATGCTGACTGATCAAAAAATTGTACTTCAGCAATATGCATGCCATCCCGCATCGCGCATCCTGTCGAACCAGGGGACAGGCAGCTTTTTACAAGACAAAAAAGCAGCCAGTCCCCGTCATATGTACTGCCCGCCATCGACTTTGATCACTTCTCCGGTAATGTACGCGGCCCGTTCGCTGCACAGGAAAGCGACCAGATGAGCTACGTCTTCCGGAGTCCCGAGCCGCCCCAAGACGGTTTCCTTAAGCGCGTCGTCTTTTGCCTGTCGTGGGAGGGCGTCGGTCATTTTGGTGCGGATATAGCCGGGAGCTACCGCGTTGACGTTCACGTGGGAGCTTCCCAGCTCTCGCGCCAGCGTCTTCGTCAGGCCGATGAGTCCCGCTTTCGCCGCCGCATAGTTGGCGAGGCCCCACTGGCCTCTCAGTCCGTTGACAGAGGAGATGTTGACGATCTTGCCGCCCTGTTGCCCCCTGAAAATCAGCGCTGCGGCGCGCGCGTAGTTGAACGCCCCTTTGAGATTGACGCCGAGGACCCGGTCCCACTCCTCTTCGCTCATCTTCCAGCTCACCCGGTCTAAATTGATGCCGGCGTTGTTGACCAGGATGTCGAGCCGCCCGAGGGCGGCGACGACTTCAGCGACGACTTTCTGGGCGCGCTGGAAGTCGGAAACATCCGCCGGGAAAAAGGAGGCCCTTCCGCCAAGTCCCGTAACGGCTTTGAGAATCCCTTCCGCGTCCGGCGTCGGTTGAAGATCGCAGATCGCGATGTCGGCGCCGCTGCGCGCCAGCGCCAACGCGATGGCCGCTCCGATGCCGCGCGAGCCTCCCGTTACGAGAGCGACTTTTCCTTGAAGCTCCATCCAGACTTTCCCGGTTTCAGCAGTCCGGTTTCGACTCTTGAGTTGGTTCAAAACTCAACGAACCCAACCAACTCAACTAACTCAACGAACCCAACCAACTCAACCAACTCAACCAACTCAACTAACTCAACTAACTCAACTAACTCTTCTCTCCTGCCCGGCGGCATTTTTCTCGACGTAGGCGTTAAATGTCTCCGCCGATCTCGCGTGGCCGAGATATTCTTTGAGACGAACGAAATCCGCAGGGTAGTCGGGATAGCAAGAGGTGAACCCCGCTCCTCCCGGCGCTTCGACGACCTTGGAGGTCCAGAGTTTAACAATCGCGGTGTCGGCGAAGCGTTGCTCGATCGTCTCCGTGTCGACGATTTTTTCCGCCGACATGATGGTTTTCTTCGCAGCCTGGGCGCAGAGCGGATCGAGAAACCAGTCGCCCAGGATCTGGCCGTAGCCGGTCGGATCGGCTGAGTTGACGTGGAGCAGAGCTACATCCGGCCGGATCGCTTTCACCGCGACAAGCTTTTCCCCGCCGAAAGGAGAGACGAATTTCTGGAGATTGGAATTGACGCGGAGGAGATCGCTGCCGAGACCGGAACGCACGGGCATAAAGGATATGCCCCGCGCTCCCGCCTCTAACGCGGAGATCAGGATAAACTCGGAGCCCTCGATAAACTCCGCTTTGTTTTCTTCCCGGGCCCGGCGGAAATTCGGCCCCGGCCCGCCGAAGTCAAAACCGACATAGGCGTAAAACAATTTTTTCACCCGCCCCGCGCCGAGAAGCAGATCGACGTCCGGCCCGCCGAGCACGCTGACCACGGTGAGGTCGCGGATGCCGGCTCTGATCACCTCCTCAACCAACGCCATCGGCTTGCGCACCAGGCCGCCGCCGCCGATGACGATGGTGTCGCCGCTGCGGATCTCTTCGCGGACATCTCTGAGCCCTATGACTTTGTTCATTCTGGTTAGGAACTATCAATTTCCATGCCACGCGGCCGGGTCGAGATGCCTACAGAGTCGCGCTTTCGAGATCGTCCGCATTCCCAAGGGCAATAAAAAGCGCGCCGTTTTTCCAAGCCGTAAGAAAAAAAGCTTTCCGCTCTTTCGTCTTTCGATGAGAAGCTTGCGCGTCGGCGCGGGGTTCGCTGGCATAGATTATGCAGCCTTCCCACCGAATATGTTTAAGGCGTGCGTTGACGTCGGCGGGACGTTTACCGACTGTCTCATCCTGGACGAGCGAGGCAATTTCACCGAGTTCAAAGTCTCGACGACGCCGCAAGATCCATCCCTCGGGCTGGTCAATTCTCTGGAGAAAGCGGCCAGGTTTTACGGCCGGCGGGTAGAGAAATTCTCCTCCGAGATCGAGATGCTGGTTCACGGCACGACGCTCGCCACCAACGCGCTTTTGACCGGCAACATCGCCAAGGTCGGAATGCTCACCACCAAAGGCTTTCGCGACGTCATCCACATCCGGCGCGGCTTTAAGAACATACGCACCTCGATGTTCAACGTCTTTATCCCGCCCTATCGCCCGTTGGTGCCGCGCCGCTTGCGGCTGCCGGTCGAGGAGAGAACCCTGCACACGGGAGAGATCCGCGCTCCGCTAAACGAAGCCGAGACCCGCGCGGCCGTCGAGACTCTGGCCGCCGAGGGGGTGGAGGCGGTGGCCGTCTGTTTTTTACATTCGTACGCCAATCCGCAAAACGAGAGCCGGGCCGCCGCCATCTGCCGCGAGCGGCTCGGCGGCGCCTACGTCACCGCGTCGCACGAGGTCCTTCCCGTCTGGCGCGAGCACGAGCGGTTCAGCACCGCCGTGGTCAGCGCGGCCATCGGGCCGATCACGTCAAAATATCTGAACGTCCTGGAGGAGCGGCTCAGCGCGGCCGGTTTCAGCGGAACGCTGCTCATCGTGCAGACCGACGGCTTGGTCCAGTCGGTGGAGCAGGCACGGAAAAGGGCCGTCTCCCTTATCGCCTCGGGCCCCGCCGCGGCGCCGCAAGCCGCGATTTTTTGCGGCAAATTGGCCGAGCGTCCGAACCTCATCTCGATCGACATGGGGGGGACGAGTTTGGACGTCGCGCTCGTGCTCAACGGCGAAGTGCATCACACCACGGAAGGTTGGGTGGGAGACGAAAGAGTCGCGATCAAGATGGTGGACGTGCAGAGCGTCGGCGCCGGCGGCGGGAGCAAGGCCTGGATCGATTCCCTGGGTCTGCTCCGCGTCGGGCCCGAGAGCGCTGGCGCCGAGCCGGGGCCGGCCTGTTACGGCAGGGGAGGCGAAGAGCCGACGGTCACAGACGCCGATCTCATTTTAGGCTACGTCCCGCGCGACTATTTTCTGGGCGGCGAGCTTCAGCTCGATGTCCCGCTGGCCGAGAAAGCTATCGGAAAAGTCGCCCGCCCGTTGGGCATGCAGGTGGGCGAGGCGGCGCAAGCCATCTTCACCACGGTCAATTCGCTGATGGCCGATCGCATCAGCGAGATCTCCACCAAAAGGGGGAAGGACGTGCGCGATTTCGCTCTCGTCGTCGGCGGGGGCGCGGGGCCGGTGCACGGGGCGCATCTGGCCGAGCTGTTGGGCATCCCCGCCGTCATCGTGCCGCGCTTCGCTTCGCTCTACAGCGCTTTCGGCATGTTCGCGATGGACATCGGACGCGACTACGTGCGCTCCTACGTTACGCCCGCGGAGGCGCTCGATGTCGCCGCGGTCAATCGGTTGTACCAGGAGATGGAAACGCAAGCGGCGGCGGACCGCGCGGCGATGGGGCTTGCGGCCGACCAAACGACTCTAATCAGGACCGCCGACATGAGATACGCGGGACAGTTTCACGAAGTGGAAGTGCGCGGATCTTCCAACGGCCGGTTTACCGCGGGAGATATTCAGGCTTTGCAGCAGGCGTTTCATAAGCGCCACGACGAGCTTTACACCTTCTCGATGGCGTTTCGTCCGGTGGAATTTCTCAACTTCCGGCTGAAGGCGGTCTTCCGCAAGGCGGAGCTGGCCTTGCGCCACATCGGCCGGGGGACGGGAGATCCTGCCTCCGCTTTCAAGCGAAAGCGGCAATGCTTTTTCAAAGAGCTGGGGGGCTACGTGGAGACGCCGTGTTACACCGGCGAGAAGCTGCGGGCGGGCGACGCGATTCCCGGGCCGGCCTTGATCGAGGAGAAGGCCACGACGGTGGTGGTTCCCAAGGCGTTTACCTGCCACGTGGACCCATTCCAAAACTACATCCTGACTCGGGGCTAAAATGGACCACGCCATCGATCCGATCACGCTGTCTACGGTCTGGCATTCGATGCAGAGCGCCTGCCGCGAGGTGCGGCACGTCATCGACCGGACCTCGCAGAACTTTTTAATCGCGCAGCTCCACGACGTCTCCGCCGGAATCTGGGACGCCAGGGCCAGGACCATCTCGATTCCCGCCGGCCTGCCGGTGCAATTTATGGCCGCCAAATTTTCCATCAAGGCGATCCTCGACAAATTCGCCGGCCGCATCTATCCCGGCGACGTTTTTCTCACCAACGATCCCTACAAGGGCCACTGCTGCCATCTGCCCGACTGGGGATTCTACCGTCCGGTGTTCTACGGCGACGAGCTACTTTTTTTCACCCTCGCGCGCGCGCACCAGATGGACACCGGCGGTTCCTACCCCGGCGGCTACTTCCCCAACGGCTATGACATTCACGCCGAGGGGCTCATTATCCCGCCGATTAAAGTTTTCGAGCGCGGCGTCGAGCGCGAAGACATCTTCGATCTTATCTGGAACAACGTCCGCTGGCCGGAAGGAGTGCGGGTGGACAACTACGCGCTGATCGCGGCGACCAAGATCTGCGAGCAGAGAATTCTGGGCTTGATCGAAAAATACGGCAAAGAGACGGTGCTCGGCTGCGTCGAGGAGATGCTCGCCAGAACGGAAAAGGCGGTGAGGGAGGAGATCCGCAAGATGCCCGACGGCGTCTATACCGGCGAGTCGGCGACCGACGACGACGGCTCGGAGCTGGGCGTGCCCGTCTGGGTGAAGTGCAAGCTCACGATCAGCGGCGATCGGATGTCGGTCGATTTTTCAGAGAGCGACAAGCAGAGAAAAGGCTTTGTGAACGCCGTCTTCGCTTCCACCTACAGCAACACGCTGGCCTCGGTATTTCTGTTTCTCGATCCGGCGCTGTCGGACTACCACAACGAGGGCAGCATGACTCCGATCCAGCTTGTCACGCAGGAAGGCTCGGTGGTCCATGCGCGCTACCCCGCTACGGTCGGCGCCTCGCCGGTGAACGTCGGCACGCAGATCATGGAGTCGGTCGTCATGGCGATGTCGAAGGCGATGCCGAAGCGGGCCGTCGCCGCGTGGGGACGGCACTATTCTCATTTCATTTACGGCTTCGATCCCAGGGTCAACCAACCTTACGTCCAAGTGCTCTTCGAGCCGGACGGCGGATCGGGCGCGGTGTACGGCTACGACGGCTACGAGGGTGTCACGATGTTGGTGACGTTGGGCGAGGCGGTCAAAGGGGACGTGGAGACGATCGAGGTCCGCTTTCCCTGGACGGTGGAGAAGTACGAGTTCGCGCCCGACTCCGCGGGAGCGGGCCGGTGGCGCGGCGCCGCGGGAATTCATTGGGAGATGGTGAACCACGGCAGCCCCGCCGGCATGAGCACGGGCAACGCCGAAGGGGAGACCGTGCACGGGCTCGGCGCTTTGGGCGGCCTGCCCGCGCCGTTCAACCAGGCCCATATCCGCCGCAACGGCGAGACGCTGCCGCTTCGCGCGCATCGGATCTATTCGCTCTCTCCGGAAGACCGGGTGGTCAAAGTCACCGGCGGAGGAGGCGGCGTCGGACCGCCCCTGGAACGAGAGCCGGAAAAAGTGCGGGAAGACGTGCTGGACGGTTTTATCACGATTGGGAGCGCGCGGGAGATCTACGGTGTCGTGATCGACGCGCAGACACGCGAGTTGGATCTCAAGGCCACGGCAACGCTGCGCCGCGAAATGAAAAAAGCTACGGCCGCAGCCTGATTCCCGCTGCAAATATGCTGGCCGCGTATAGGGCAAAGTTCACTTGGAGCGGCATCCTCTTGACGGGGATCACCGTCTTCGTGATCTATCTCACTTTGGTCCCGATCGGGATGGCGGTCTACGGCAGCCTCCAGGACGGCCCGCCGGGGACCGGCAGCTCTTTCACGCTGCACAACTACGTCAGAGCCTTCAACCATCCGATCCTCTACAAGTCGATCGTCAACTCTCTCATCTTCGCTCTGGGCGCCGGCACGCTGGCCTTCACCATCGGTTGTCTGCTGGCCTGGGTGACCGAGCGGACCAACGCGCCGCTCAAAGGCGTGATCTACACCGCGGTCTTCATCCAGGTCATGACGCCGGGAATTCTCGAAAGCATCTCCTGGGTGCTGCTCCTCAGTCCCCAGATCGGCCTCATCAATGTTTACGCCAAGTCGCTGTTCAATCTGAGCGAGGCGCCGTTCAATGTCTACAGCATGACCGGAATGATCTGGGCCTTCGGCGTAAGCTCCTACACCGTCCCGTTTCTTCTCATGGCCGCCGCGTTTCGCTCCATGGATCCGTCGCTCGAGGAGGCGGCTTTCGTCGCCGGCTCCGGCAACCTGCAGACGGTGCGCCGGATCACGCTGAGGCTCATGCTGCCGTCGATGCTCGCCGCCTGGCTGATGCTCTTTATCCGCGGGATCGAGACCTTTGAAGTCCCCGCCATCCTCGGATTGCCCGCCGGCGTGATCCTGCTGGCGACCGAGGTCTATCTGATGACCCGGGAAGTTCCGACGGACTTCAACCTGGCTGCGACATTCTCGATGGTCTATCTGGTCGTCGCTTTGGCCGGGCTTTACATCTATTTTCGCGCCACCCGCTACGCCGAGAGGTTTGCGGTCATTACGGGAAAGGCATTCAGACCCAGGCTCATGAACCTCGGCCCCTGGCGCTTTCCCGTGGGCGGGGCCTGTCTGGCGCTGTTGACTCTGGTCGCCTTCCTGCCTCTGATGGTGATCGTCTACACTTCGTTCCTCCCGTTTTACGCGCCGCCTTCGACCAAGATGTTCAACCTGATGTCGCTGGATAACTACCGCCAGCTCACGCAGCACGGAGGCGTCTACAAGGCTTTCCAGAATAATCTGCTGGTGGGGACAGCGAGCGCCAGCCTGGCGGTCTTTTTTACCGCCGTAATCGCCTGGATCGTTCATCGCACGCCGGTGCGCGGGCGAAAGTTGCTGGATGTTTTAACCTTCTCCCCGATCGCCTTTCCCGGCGTGGTCTTCGGCCTCGCCCTGATGTGGCTTTACCTGACCATTCCCGTTCCGGTGTACGGCACGCTCTGGATCCTGCTCATCGCCTACGTGAGCAAGTACATGCCGGTCAGCATGCGCGCGTGCAGCGCCGCGGTGATGCAGGTCAACAAAGAGCTCGAAGAGGCCTCCAACGCAAGCGGCGCTTCGTGGTGGGCGACGTTCAGAAGAATTCTCGTCCCGTTGATTCTTCCCGGGATGTTCGTCGGCTGGGCCTATATTTTGTCGCTCACGTTTAAAGTCCTGTCGCTTCCCGTCCTTCTCGCCCACGCGGGGACGGAGGTGGTGCCGGTCTTGATCTTCGACCTCTACGAAGGAGGGCAGTACACGGTTCTCAACGCGCTGGGAGTCGGGGTGATTATCGTCGTGACCGCGATCAGTTTGACGGCGCGAGCGATCAGCCGCCGCTACGGCCTGGAACAGTTTGAATAACGTCCGCTCGGGAGGATTTATGGCGATTAAAGATCTCAGAAGCTTCATTTCCGTTTTAGAAGAGCACGGCGAGCTGGTCCGCGTAAAGGCGGAGGTCGATTGGAACCTCGAACTGGGAGGCATCCTCAGGCGGATCTACGATAAGGGCGCGCCGGCCGCGCTGTTCGAAAAGATCAAGGACTACCCCAAAGGGATGCGCATCCTCGGCGCTCCGATGGGACGGGGCCACACCACCATCTATTCGCGCCATGCCCTCGCTCTGGGTCTCAAGCCCGACGCGGGCTACGGCGAGATCTTGAAGACCTACGTCGAGCGGAAGAACAAACCGTTCAAGCCCGTCGTGGTGAAAAATGCTCCCTGCAAGGAAGTGATTCTCAAAGGGGACGACGTGGACCTCTTGAAATTTCCAGTTCCCTTTATCCACGAGGGCGACGGCGGGCGCTTTATCGGAACGTGGCACGCGGTGGTTTCGCGCGACCCGGAGGAAGGGTGGACCAACTGGGGGATGTACCGGATGATGGTTCACGACCGCAACACGACCGGCATGCTCATCCCGCCCATCCAGCACATGGGGCGCATGTACCAAAAAGCCGAGGCGATGGGCAAACCGCTCGAAGCCGCCGTGGCGCTCGGGACCGATCCAGCCACCACCATCGTCAGTTGCGCCATGCTGCCCGACCGGATCGAGGAGCAGGACGTGGCCGGAGGCCTCCTGCGCGAGCCTATGGAGCTGGTCAAGTGCGAGACGGTGGATCTCTCAGTTCCGGCCAACGCGGAGATCATTCTAGAAGGCTATATTCCTCCGGGAGAGAGACGGACGGAAGGACCGTTCGGCGAGTACATGGGGTTCGAGGCGGGCAGGTCCGGGCCGCGGCCGGTTTTTCACGTAACCTGCATCACGCATCGCAAAGATCCGATCCTGGCCGTCTCCAACATGGGGATGCCGATCCACGAGAGCCAGGTGGTGATGGGCATCACCATGGCGGGCGACATCTACGATGAGCTGACCAAACAGGGGCTACCCATCAGAATGGCCTACATGCCGCCGTACGGTGTCACGCACATGATCGCCGTCTCGACGCAGACGCCCTATATGAATTTCGCCAAGCGAGTGGCCCACTCGATCTGGGGGACCAAGGCGGGAAGCATGGTCTACTACGTCATCGTCTGCGACGCGGATGTGGATGTGACCGACTTCAACCAGGTAATCCACTCCATCGCCACCAAATG
The DNA here is from genome assembly GCA_001798595.1 of Deltaproteobacteria bacterium RIFCSPLOWO2_12_FULL_60_19. Classification (GTDB taxonomy): domain Bacteria; phylum Desulfobacterota; class Binatia; order UBA9968; family UBA9968; genus 2-12-FULL-60-19. The sequence continues at coordinate 38,913 of MGSS01000014.1, forward strand.
CCACCCGTCGCGCGGCATCTACCAAGTGCCCCACGCGCCGAGTTACGCCTATATGGTTCCCTTCTTGAACGACAAGGAACGTCCGATCGGCGACGGCGCCTACGCGCTGCTCGATTGCACCTGGCCCAAGGACTGGCCCAAGGAGACGATCCCGGTCAAGTCTTCCTTCGATGTCCTCTGGCCCAAGGAAATTCAGGATAAGGTCATCAGAAGGTGGGAGGACTACGGCTTTGCAAAGGACTGAGGCATGAAGCCCGCTCAATTTGATTATTTCGCTCCCGCGAAAATTCGGGACGCCCTCGCGCTGCTTGAGGAGTACAAGGACGAGGCCAAGATTTTGGCCGGCGGCCAAAGCCTCATGCCTCTGCTCAACATGCGTCTCGCCCGCCCGCGGGCGCTGATCGATATCAACCGCATCACGAGCCATTCCTACATCCGCCGGGAGAACAGCGTCCTCGCCATCGGCGCTCTAACCCGCCACCGGGAGATCGAGACATCGCCGCTCGTGCGGCAGAAGTGCCCAGTGCTAGCCGAGGCGGTCCGGTGGATCGGCTATCCGCAGATTCGCAATCGGGGCACGATGGGAGGCTCCCTGGCGCATGCCCATCCCGCGGCCGAGCTGCCGGCGGTGGTGACCGCGCTTAGAGGAGAACTCAGGGTCATCGGCCCGGCGGGGGAGCGGACGGTAAAAGCGGAAGAGTTCTTTCAAGGATTTTTCACCGTGGCGCTTGAGCCGAACGAGATCTTGAGCGAAGTGCGTCTAGCGCTCTGGCCGAAGAACGCGGGATTCTCGTTTAAAGAAATCAACCGGCGCCACGGCGACTTCGCCATCGCCGGCGTCGCCGCTCTGATCTCGCTCAACGAGAGGAAAGAGTGCGCCGAGAGCAGCATCGTTCTGGCGGGAGTGAATCCGACGCCGCTGCGCGCGAAGCGATCGGAGAAGTTGCTCAAGGGGCGGAAAATCACTCGGGACATCATTGAAACAGCGGCGGCGCTGGCCGCGGAGGACTCCGATCCGCCGTCGGACGTGCACGGCTCGGCCGACTACCGGCGCGAGCTGGTCAAGGTCATCGTCCGAAGGGCGCTGGAAGAGGCGGGAGCAAGAGCAATGCAAAATGAAAAGTGAAAAATGCAAAATGAAGACTAAAAATTTACGCTTTGCCTTTTGCAATCTGCAATTTGCATTGGTGGGGGGTTTGTAGCCATGGCGCGCATGTATCCGATCAAGCTGACGGTGAATGGGATCGAGTATGAGAGAACCGTCGAGGCGCGCAAGCTTTTAGCGGATTTTCTGCGCGACGACTTGGAGCTTACCGGCACGCACGTCGGGTGCGAGCATGGAGCCTGCGGCGCCTGCACGGTCATCATGAACGGCCAAACGGCGCAGTCTTGTCTCATGCTCGCCGTTCAAGCGGACGGCGCGGAGATTCTGACCGTCGAGGGGCTGGCCGACGGCGCGGGGCTCCATCCGATCCAGCAGGCTTTTCTCGACTGCCACGCCCTCCAGTGCGGCTTCTGCACGCCCGGCGTCCTGCTCTCCGCCCACGCGCTGTTGCAGGAAAACTCCCATCCGACGGAAGAGGAGATTCGTCAAGGGATATCCGGCCATATCTGCCGCTGCACCGGGTATGTGAATATCGTGAAGGCGATCCAGGCCGCGGCGGAGAAGACGGCGGTGGCGCCGCTCAATGCAAAATGAAAAATGAAAGGTTCAAAGTGAAAAGTGAAGACGCCATGCATCCGAGGAGCTTGAGAATTTTGCAATTTGCACTTTGCAATTTTCATTTTGCAATACGGATTACTTTGTGGGCGCTTCTCCTGATTCCCGCGCCGGCACGGGCTCAACAGAACGCCGAGGAGCTGCTGTCCCAGCTTAACAAACTGCCTGCGGCCGAGCGCCGGCAGAAGCTGCTCGACGGCGCGAAGCAGGATCGGGAGGTCTCGGTCTACGCGAGCTTCACCGAAGCCAACACTCTCGGCAACGCCTTCCGCAAGCAGCATCCTTCCGTAGCGGTAAATATCCGGCGGCTCGGCGGGGGACGCTTGCTGGACATCACGGTCACGGAGTTCCGGGCGGGAAAGCATCTGGTGGACGTTTTTATCGGCGGCTCGACCTCGGGCCGGCCGCTCGTCGAGGCGGGAGTGATCGGCCGCTATGTTTCGCCCGAGCGGGCGTTCTTGGATGCGCATCTCAAAGACGAAAAGGGCTACTGGACCGCCTTCTTTTCGCGCCACCTGGTTTTTGCCTACAACACGACGCTGGTCCCGGCGGCCAGGCTGCCGAAAACCTACTTCGATCTCCTCGATCCCTACTGGAAAGGAAAGCTCGCCATCGACGATCATCCGGGCAACTGGCTGGCCGGCATGGTGAAGGCGTACGGCAAAGAAAAGGCCACGGAGCTGCTGCAAGGGGTGGTTAGACAGGCGCCCAAGATCATTCGCGGCCGCACGCTCAAGGGGCAACTGCTCGCCGCCGGCGAATTTCACGCAGCCGTGGACCAGACCGAGGAGAGCGTGATCGAGATCAAGAAGAAGGGCGCGCCGGTGGACTATGCCCTGCTGGAAAATACGCCGGTGCTGACCAATCCGGTGCTGCTGGCGAAGAATGCGCCGCATCCGTATGCGGCGGCGCTGTTCGTGGATTACCTCCTTTCGAGCGCGGGCCAGCAGGCGGTCGTGGATATCGACTACGTGCCGACGCGCCAGGGGTTCAAGCCCAAAAACCAGGAGCTGGCCGCGCGGGCCGCCAAGGCCAAACTGGTCTTCTTCGACCTCGACTGGTTCGGCGAGCGGCAGAAGGAGATCAACGATTTGATCAAGGAGAATCTCAGGCCGCATCGGTAAGTCATTTGTTCAAGTTGTTCAAAAGGTTCAAGTGGTTCAAAAACACTGTGAACTCGAACAGTGAAAGGATCACGCCATGCCGCGACTAAAAAGCTGTGTCCTGCTGACCTTAGCTCTGTCCTTTTTCTCCCAGGGACTGAGCTTCGCCCAGCAAGGCGTCGAGAATCTGTTGGAAAGCCTGAACAAGCTTGCTCCCGCGGAGCGGCAGCAGAGGCTTGTCGAAGGATCGAAAAAAGAAAAAGAGCTGATGGTCTACACGGTCTTGACCCTCACCGACTTCGACCATCTCCAGCGAGCGTTCAACGCCAGGTATCCCCACATCCAGGTGAAGCGCTTGCGCCAGGGCGGGGGCAAGCTGTTCGACTTCCTTATGAACGAGTACCGGGCGGGAAAAAATCTCGTCGATGTCCTGACCGCCGGCGAGACCATCACCTATCCGCTCATCAAAGAGGGACTGATCGGCCGCTACGCTTCCCCGGAACGGCAAGCCTTCGCTCCGGAGTATAAAGACAAGGACGGTTACTGGACCGCATACTTCGCTTACCGCTGGGTCTTCGGCTACAACGTCGACCTGATTCCCGCCAACAGGATTCCCAAGAGCTACTTCGATCTCCTCGATCCCTACTGGAAAGGCAAGCTCGCCATCGACACCGATCCTCATTCGTGGATGATCGGCATCATCAAGGCCTACGGCAAGGAAAAGGCCGTCGATTACTTCAGGAGGCTGGCCGGCCAGGGATTGCGCGCGCACAAAGGACGAACGCTCCGTGCGCAGCTCATGGCGGCGGGCGAGTTTCCGGCTTCCGTCGAGCAGGAGGTGAGCAAGATAGTTCAGATGAAGCGTCAGGGCGCGCCCTTGGACTACCGCTATCTTGAGAACACTCCCTCGACGTTGACGCCCGTGGCGCTTGCGCGGCTCGCTTCGCATCCCCACGCGGCGGCGCTCTACATCGACTTCGTACTCTCCGAAGAAGGACAGAAGATACTGGCCGAGCTGGCTTATGTGCCCGCCCGCGGCGGTCTGCGCCCGAAGGATACGGAACTGGCCGAGCGCGACCGGCAAGCGAAGATCGTGGCGATGGACACGGAATCGACGTTTGCCTGGCGGAAAGAAGTCCTCGCCCTGGCGGATCAGATATTCACACCGGGGCGAAGGTGAGGAATAACGTGAGAGCGTAAGGCGTGAGGCGTTAGGCGATCCCCTCACCCCTCACGCCTGACCCCTTACGGCTTATAGGAGAAATAATGGCTGTCGCAGAAACTGACGTTCGCGCTCATGCCCGGTGGTTCGGCACGCCGGTTAAGCGCAAGGAAGATCCGAGGCTGCTGACCGGCCGGGGGCATTACGTGGCTGATATCAGTCTGCCGCGCACGGTTCACTGCGCCTTGCTCCGCAGCCCTCACGCCCACGCGCGAATTCACCGCATCGACGTGAGCAAGGCCCAAGCGCTCCCCGGCGTCGTCCTGACGCTCACGGGAGAAGAGCTGGCTCAAGCGACCAACCCGCTCCCTTCGGTTTTCAGTCTCGGCAACAAGCCGGCGCCCTTTCTCGACTATCCGATGGCGGTTAAGAAAGTCCGCTACGCCGGCGAGCCGGTGGCGGCGGTCGTGGCGACGGATCGTTACTTGGCCGAAGACGCGCTCGAATTGATCGACGTCGAGTATGAGCCTCTCCCGGCGGTGACCGATGTCGAGGAGGCGACTCGCCCCGGCGCGCCGCTGCTGTTCGAAGAGATGGGCACGAACGTCACCTGGCATGGAACTTTTCCCTATGGCGAGGTGGAGCGCGCCTTTCGAGAGGCCGACCGGATCGTCAAGCGACGGCTCTACTTTCACCGCTACAGCTCGACGCCGATGGAGACCTTCGGCGGGATCGCGAGCTACGACCCGCCGAGTCAGTTACTCACGATCTATTCCAACCTCCAGATTCCCGCCATGCTGCATCCTTTCATGAGCTACAGCTTGAAGATTCCCGGCAACCGGTTGCGGCAGGTGACCGGCGACATCGGCGGGGGATTCGGCATCAAGTGCGCCGTCTATGCCAACATGATCATTCTGGGCGTGCTCTCGATGCGTCTCGGCCGGCCGGTCAAGTGGATCGAGGACCGGCACGAGCACCTGTTGGGCAGCGCGCACGGCACGGAGCGCGCCGCTTACGTGGAAGCCGCGGTCAAGAACGACGGCACGTTCCTCGGCGTGAAGATCAAGAGCTACGACAACGACGGCGGATACATGAGATTTCCCGAGCCGGTCGGCGTGATCCTCTGGTCCCACGTGGTCCAGGGCTGCTACCGATTCCGCGACATCCTGATGGACTGTTACGCGGTGGTGACGAACAAATGCCCGGTGACGCCCAATCGCGGCTACGGCCGCATGCAGCACCAGTTCTTTCTCGAAAGAATGATGAACATCGTCGCGCGCGAGCTGGGGCAGGATCCGGTGGAGATCCGGCTCAAGAATTTCATCCGGCCCGGCGAGTTTCCCTACGAGGCGACCAACGGGAGCGTTTACGACAGCGGCGATTATGCCGAGGCGCTCAAGCAGGCGCTCGAGCGGATCGGCGGCTATGAGCATTGGCGGGCGGAGCAGAAGAAGGCGAGAGCGGAGGGGCGCTACATCGGGATCGGCGTCGCGACGATCATGGATCCGGGCGCGTCGAATTTGGGCGAGATGAGCATGATCGACCCCGACATCCGCTCCTCAACGGCGGGCGAGGCGGCGACGATCAAGATCGACGCCACGGGCGCGGTGACGGTGGCGCTCGGTTCGGTGCCGCAGGGGCAGGGGCATGAAACCACGAGCGCGCAGATCGTCGCCGACGAGTTGGGAGTGAGCGTCGATGAGGTCGTGGTCTTGACCGGCTTCGACACGGCGACGCATCCCTACTGCGGCAGCTCGGGAACCTATGCCAGCCGCTACGCCGGCACGGCCACCGGCGCGCTCAAAGGGGCGGCGCAGAAACTGAGAGAGAGAATATTCAAGATCGCCGCTCAATTCTTGGAAGCAAGACAGGAGGATTTGGAGCTGGCGGAAGGAAAAGTATTTGTCCGCGGGGCGCCGCAGCGGGGGATGGCCTTGCGCGATATCGCCGGGATCGCGCTCTACAATCCGGCGGCGCTGCCCGAAGGGGTGGAGCCGGGCCTGGAGGCGACTTGCAATTACAACTTTCCCCTGGCGAACCAGATGGACGCAAAGTTCCGCGCCAACTACGCCTCGACCTACGCCAACGCGGCGCACGCCGTCGCCATCGAGGTCGATGTGGAAACGGGAGAGGTCAAGATCCTCAAGTACGCCGTGGTCCACGACGCGGGGAATTTAATCAATCCGAGCATCGCCGACGGCCAGATCCACGGCGGCGTGGCCCACAGCCTCGGCGCCGCGCTTTACGAAGAGTTCGCTTACGACGAAAACGGCCAGCTCCTGACCTCCAGCTTCATGGACTACCTTTGCCCCAAGGCGACCGACGTGCCGCCGATGTCGGTCGGCCATCTGTGCAGCCCCTCGCCGTTCACCCCGTACGGCGTCAAAGGGATGGGCGAAGGGAGCGGGCCGATTCCTGCGCTGCTCGGCAACGCGATCGAAGATGCTCTGGCGCCGTTGGGCGTCGAAGTGGACGGGTCGCACTTCAGCCCGCAGAACGTGATGGCGATGATTTGGAAGGCTAAAGGAAAGCGTGTCGACACGCAGTAGCTTAGAAGAAGAGACGTAGAGTCTCTGGAAAGTTGGAGGTGATATGATGAGCCCATTTCTTTGCCGAATTCTCTTCAGCCTGCTTATTTTCTTTGCTTGCTCGGGGACCCTCTGGGCGCAGGCCGACAAAGCGCCGGTCGTGGGCCTTTCCACGCAGCCGTGGATCTCGTCCGAAGGCAAGCTTCTCTCAACCAAAGGAGGCGGTGTCCAGGGCAAGTTCACAAGTTATCCGATGCCCGTGCCGGCGGCGATTCCTCACTGCATAGCGATCGACCAGAAGGGAATTATCTGGGCCGGTCTCGTGGGGAGCAACCGGATCGGAAAGTTCGATCCCAAAACGGGTCTCTTCAAACATTACCTGGTCCCGACGCCGGACAGCCGGCCGCACGGCATTACGGTCGCCGGAGATGGCAAGATCTGGTTCACCTCCGAGCAGGATCTCCGCCGCAAGGTAGGACGGTTCGATCCGGATACCGAGTTGTTCATCGAAATCCAAGTCCCAGGCGTAGGCGACGCAGACGTCAGGCCCCACACTCCTATTTTCGGCCCGGGCGGGTACGTCTGGTTTACAATGGAGGACGGCATCGGCAGGATCGATCCGAAGAGCCTCGAGGCCAAAGCCTTTCCTGTCCCTACTAAAAACTCGCGGCCCTATGGAATCACCGTCGGGCTTGACGGGATGATCTACTTTGCCGAGTGGCGGGGTCACAAAATCGGCAGGCTCAATCCCAAAACGGGTGAAGTGAGGGAGTACGATCCTCCCACACCCAAATCGGGAACGCGCCGGATCACCACCGCTCCCGACGGCATCATCTGGGTCAGCGAATACATCGCCCACAATCTCGCTCGCCTGGATCCAAAAAGCGGAGAGATCAAAGAATATAAAATGCCTTCTGCGCCCAACTCTGCTCCTTACGGGATCGTGGCTACCCCGGATGGGATGATCTGGGTTTCCGAACAGTTCTCCAACCTGATTACGAAGTTCGATCCTAAGACCGAAAAGTTTACTTCTTACCCGGTTCCCTGGGACGAGTCGGGGCTACGCATCCCCTCCAGCGTGCGCAACATGCTCACGGATCGTGAGGGCAAAATTTGGTACGGGGACAATCGCAACAGCCGAATTACCAAAGTAGAGTGAAGGAGGGCCGATCATGAAGACGTCCGGCAAAGAATACGCGCAGCCGCGAAGGTTCTTCTTGCGCATCCTGCTGTCTATTCCCATCGCAGCTTTTTTCCGGGATACGATTTTTGCCGTCTTAAAAGTATTGGGAGTGCCGGCGCCGGAGAGCGGGATCGCCTACGGCGCGCCTCAGCCGGTAGCCAGGCTCTCGCAGCTCTCTAAACCCTGGTCGGCGGTCCATTTTTCGTATCCCATCGTGATGAAAGACCTGGAAGGGGAACGAGAGGCCAAGGTGCCCGGTGTCGTCATTCGCTTGCCCGACGAGCAGGCGAAGGCCGCCGCGCAACAGGGAGTGAGCGGGATCAAAGGGAATTTCTATGCTCCCGTGCTCCTCTGCCCGCACGAAAAGTGCGTCATCTTCTATCGGGAGGACCGGAGAGAATTGGAAAGGGAGTTGGGAGTCGAAGCGCGCACGCCGATGATCTCCTGCCCCTGCCACCAGTCCGTCTTCGATCTTTCCCAGAACGGGAGACCGGTCAAGGGCCCGGTCAGGCGCCGGCCCTGGTTCTTCGAGTTTGACATCGCGGGAGACGAAGTCGTGGTGAGCGGAGTAGAGAAAGGCTCCCTTACCTGGGGCAGGGCTACGCGCGTTGGAGGAGAGGAAGAGCGACGGGCGCGATGAGACAGCAAAAGTTCGAGGGGATCGTCTCTATGCCAGGCCCTGTAGAGCTTGGCCGCCGTCTTTTTTGTAAATGGTTGGCCTGGTTCTCTTTTGCCGGGGCGACTGTGCCTTTCTTTGCCCGAGCTGCTTCTGGAGCCGGAGCGGATCGCGTGGTGGTCGCTACCACTGAGGAGTTGGCCTCAGCTTGGTCCTTTAGGGAGTTTACGTTCACCAAGGAGATTGAGAGCCGCGGTTTGCGCGCCGCAAGCGAGTTCCCTGGAATAGCTATTCGCTTGCCCGACGGCTCATTCTATGTGGCCAGTCTGGTGTGTCCTCACGAGGGTTGCCTGATTGAGTTTGAAGAGCCGTTGCTCACTTGCCCATGCCATCGGAGCGCTTTTGATCCCGTTCAAGACGGGAAGGTGCTTTCCGGCTCTGCGCCGCGTCCCCCTTGGAAGTTCAACTTCATCATCGAAAAAGGAAAGATCGTAGTGCATGGCTTAGAACCCGGGGCTGAGATGCGGGTGAGGTGAGGCGCTCTTTTGGCGTGAAATGGATCTGATCTGGAAAGCCAGGGGTAAGCACGTCAATCGATGAACGAGTAACGATTAACGAAGATGATCCGTTGGGACGCCAAAAATATCATCCTGTGGCTGGTGGTTCTGGTGCTGGCCTATCTCACCTTGGTTCCACTCGTCATGCTCATCTATGGAAGCCTAAAGAGCAGCCCGCCAGGTGTGTCTGGGGCTTTCACTCTGGAGCATTACGCCGCTCTTTTTAAAGGCAGAGAGATGGCCACAGCCTTGAAGAACTCTCTCGTCTTCAGTCTCGGGACAAGTTTGGTGGCCTTTTTCGGCGGGCTCTACCTTGCCTGGATCACCGAAAGGACGAACGTACCGCTAAAGGCGGCCATTTACGCGACCTTGCTGGTGCCGCTGATTGTTCCCGGACTCCTCACCACCATTGGCTGGATGCTGCTCTTTGGCCGGCGCTCAGGCATGCTCAACCTGGTCGCCATGCGATACTTCGGCCTGGAGCAGCCGATCGATATCTACAACATGGCGGGCATGATCTGGATCCTTGGCACCGACCAGATCCCTCTGACCTTCCTTCTCCTCACGGCTGCTTTCCGCTCCATGGACCCTTCTCTCGAAGAGGCGGCCATGGTCTCCGGCGCGACCATGGCGCAGACCGCGCGCAGCATCACTTTGAGAATTCTTCTTCCTGCCATTCTTTCGGTCTGGATCATCAACTTTATCCGGGCCGTGGAAAATTTCGAAGTTCCCGCGCTGGTCGGCATCCCGGGACAAATTCTGGTTTTTTCCACAGAAGTCTATCTCGCGACGCGCCAGGTCCCGACCGACTTCGGTCTCGCCAGCACCTTTGCCGTGGTCTATTTGGTGATCGCCGCCGTGGGAATCTATATTTATCTCAAGGCCACCAAAGCGGCGGAGCGCTTCACGACCATATCAGGAAAAGGATATCGGCCTACCACCATCCATCTGGGCGGGTTACGCTACCCCGTGGCGTTGCTGACTTTGCTGCTCTCCTTCGCCATTTTCATCCTGCCGGTGTTGCAGATCGTGTGGTCCTCTTTTCTCCCCTACTTCATGCCGCCGTCTGTGGCAGCGCTGGAGAGTCTGACCTTGGATAGCTATCGAGAGCTTTTCCGCTTTCCGCTGATCCAGCGCGCTTTCTGGAACAGTTTTCTGTTGGGGCTATCCAGCTCGACGCTGGTGATGGTCTTCACCGCCGTGATTGCCTGGATTGTCGTGCGCACCCATTGGCGGGGGAAGGGAGTTCTAGACTTCTTGGCCTTTAGCCCTATCGCTGTGCCTGGACTCGTGCTCGGGATCGCCATCCTTTGGGTTTATCTCACGCTACCCATTCCAATCTACGGGACACTATGGATCCTGCTTGTCGCTTACGTGATCAAATATCTCCCCTATGGGATGCGGGCCTGCTCCTCCTCGATGCACCAGATCCAAAAAGAGCTGGAAGAGGCCTCGGCTGCCTGCGGCGCCTCCTGGGGAAGGACATTTGTTCGCGTCGTTCTTCCCCTCTTGTTGCCGGGATTTGTCGCCGGCTGGATCTATGTGATCACTCACTCCTTCCGCGAGCTTTCGACCTCTATCCTTCTCTATCGAAATGGCACGGAGGTTCTCTCAGTCGTTATCTTCGAGCTATGGGACGGCGGACAGTATCCGGAGCTCTGCGCCTTGGGGGTAACGCTCGTGGTTATTTTGTCAACCATCAGTCTTTTAGCGCGCCGGATTGGGGCCCAGTTCGGTCTCGAGCGGGCCATGGCGTAATTAAAGGAGGTTTTCTTATGACGCGAATGAAAGCCCGACGCATGGTCGGCGGTTGGTTCCTGTTCCTGCTTCTCCCGGCAATGCTGGCAGCCAAGACCGTTGAAGAATCCCTTGCTGAGTTGGAGCGGCTTCCCGCTCCACAGCGGCAGAGGCTGCTTGTGGAGCGGGCTCGAAGCGAGGGAAGGATCGGCTGGTATGGCAACTATAACCTGGACCAGGCGACGACGCTCAAGGATGCCTTCGAAAAAAAGTATCCTCCGATTCAGATCGACTATTGGCGCGGAAGCGGCAATAAGGTGGTCGATCGAATCCTTAACGAGACGCGAGCGGGGCGGTGGGATGTCGATGTGATCTTTGCCGGAGATGTGGGGACCTATATCCTCATGCAGGCGGGGGTTGTGGGTAGATACCGCTCACCGGAAAGGATGGGTTACTCTGCCCGTTCCGTTGATAAGGAAGGGTACTGGAGCGGGCTTACCTTCGGGCCGAGCATTCTGGCTTACAACACGAAACTGGTCAAAGAAGCGGAGGTGCCGAAGTCTTACGAGGATTTCTTGCATCCGCGCTGGCGTGGGGAGATGGCGATCGATATGGAGGCAGACCGGGTGGTGTCAGCCTGGCTTATCCTGTGGGGAGAGCAGAAAACGGTCGAATATCTCAAAGCCCTGATGGCCAATAAGCCCATCGTTCGCAAAGGCCACACCTTGCTCACCCAGCTTCTGTGCGGCGGCGAGTTCAAGGTTGCCCCAGAACTTTACGCCTATCAGGTCACCCGCATGAAGCGAGAGAAGGGGTGCCCCATCGATTTTCGCTATCCCGACCCCACGCCTGCTTCCATCACTCCCGTGGCGGTCGCGAAAAATCCTCCGCATCCCTTTGCTGCGGCGCTCTTCGTCGACTTTCTCCTCTCGGCCGAAGGACAGAATATCTTTGCAGCCGTGGGTCGCATCCCCGCCCGCAGGGGAATCAAGGCGCAGTATCCCGATATCTCGAACATCGAGGAGAGGGGAATAAAGCTCCTCCTCATGACGCCCGAGGAGGAAGGGAAGTGGCAGGAGAAGAGCTTCAAGCTGGTCGAGGAGTATATCGTGCGGAAGCGGGCAACGGAGTAAAACATTGGTGGAGGACAAAATGAAAAAGGCCACGACTCTCGTCTTTCTGATGCTGCTTTCATCCTCGGGTTTTTTATCCATCAGCGGCGCGGCAACTGAGGATGTTCTGGAGAAGATCGAATCGCTCCCCAAGGCCGAGCGGCAGAAGGCGCTGGAGGACGGAGCGCGCAAGGAAGGCTCGGTCACCGTCTACGGCGTGCTCAACACCGACGAGCACGGGCCGATCAACACGGGCTTCCAGAAAAAATATCCTTTTCTCAAAGTCGATTTTCTGCGTGCCGCCGCGGCCAAGAACTTCGAGCGGGCGCTCATGGAAAAGCGCGCAGGCAAGGTGCGGGGCGATCTCTTCATCGGCGCCACTTTAGAGATGGTCGCGGGTAAAAAGGAGGGCACCTTTGCCTCCTACCGCTCGCCGGAGGCCGAGGTTTACCCTGAGGCTCTCAGGGATCCGGACGGCTATTGGGTGTCGTTGGCGATGCTCATCAATGTAATGGCTTACAACTCCGATCTCGTCCCGGAGCAAGATGCCCCAAGGGGGTATATGGATCTATTGCATCCGAAATGGAAGAGGAAGATTGGCGTGGATCTGGAGATTGAAAAGACCGCAACTGCCCTGGTGCAGGCCTGGGGCTGGGAGAAGGCGCGCGATTACTTTATCAGGCTTGCTGCTCAGGAGCCGCATTTTCGCAAAGGCCATACGCTTCTCGTTCAGCTCCTCTGCGCAGGAGAGTTCCCCGTTATCTTTGAAGCCTATGGCTACCGCACAGCGGATATGGCCAAGCGGGGTTGCCCAGTAAGGCTCGTCTTTGGCGACCCGATTCCTGTGGGTGCCCTTCCTGTCGCGATGATGGCCCAGGCGCCTCACCCCCATGTGGCCGCGCTTTATTATGACTTTCTCCTGAGCGCGCCCGGCGTCGAATTCGTTCGCGCCCGCGGTCGGACGCCGAGTCGTCCTGGGCTGGAGTCGATCTACCCTGAGCTCAAAGGCGTCAAGGAAAGAAAAAACCTCTTGGTGCTCAACCCCAATGCGTTCGGCCGGATTTACCCTCAGGTGAGTAGCTTGTTGGATGAGACGCTGTTTAAAGGAAGAAGATAGGGGGAAAAGAAAGCGAGAATAGAGGATCGAGGATTGCGAGCGGCAAGCCGCCGCCCGCTCTCCGAGCCTGCGCAATGGGTAGCTACTTAATCCCACCGGCAGTATCGGATGCGCAGGCTCTACGACCGGGCAGCGGCTTGCCGAGCGAGGCGAGGGGCGCGGCTTCTCGCCGGAATGACGAAAACGGGTTGGCGAAGCTGTCCACGAGTTCTTGATACGGACTGAAGGAAAGTCATGCCGTTTGCCGATTTGAGAGAATGGATTTCGGCTCTGGAAAAAGCCGGGGAGCTTCAGCGCGTCTCCACGGAGGTGGACTGGAGGCTGGAGGTGGGGGCGATCGTACGGCGCGTGTGCGAGACCAACGGTCCGGCGGTCCTGTTCGAAAAGCTCAAGGACTATCCCAAAGGCTTCCGCATCCTCGGCGCGCCGATGGCGCGGAGCCGCAACCACCCCCATGCGCGTCTCGCGATCGCGCTCGGCTTTCCGCCGGACACCGGAGTCCGCGAGCTGACCGAGTCCTATCTCGCCAGGCGAAAAAACTCGATCCCGCCGCGCGTTATCGATTTTCCCGGCCCATGCCAGGAAAACATTCTCACCGGCGACGCGGTCGATCTTTTGAAATTTCCCGTGCCGCTGATCCACGGCGGCGACGGCGGCCGCTATATCGGCACCTGGCACACGATCATTACCAGGCATCCGGAAAAGCCGTGGGTCAACTACGGCATGTATCGCCTGATGGTGCACGACAAAAAACGGATGGGCGCCTTTCTCGGCCCGATCCAGGATATTCGCCGCCATCTGGCGGCCTATCAAAGGCTCGGCCGCCAGATGGAGTTTGCCGTGGCGATCGGCGCCGAGCCGGTGACGGCCGCGCTCTCCTGCGTATCGCTCCAGGGAGAGAGAAGCGAAGTGGACGTCATCGGCGGCCTGCGGCGAGAGCCGCTGGAGCTGGTGCGCTGCAAGACGGTTGACCTCGAAGTCCCGGCGACGGCGGAGATCGTGATCGAGGGATTCGTCAACCCCGACGAGTCGGAGGACGAGGGGCCGTTCGGCGAGTACACGGGCTATGTCGCGGGGGGCAGACAGCCGCGCCCCGTATTCAACGTCACCGCCGTCACTCACAGGAACGATCCGATCCTCACGATGACCTCGATCGGGATTCCCGTGGACGAAGATCACGTCGTCATGCCGATCGCCAACGCCGCCGAGGTTTTGGAGGAGCTGCGCGACCACAAAGGCTATCCCGTCAACTTTGTCCACATTCTCCCGGAGTCGGCGAACCACTTCTGGGCCGTTTCGACGAAGGTGCCGGACAACACCTACGCGCGCCGGCTGGCGATGGCGATTTGGGGCACCAAGGCGGGGCGCTACGCCAACTATCTCCTGCTCGTCAACGAAGACGTGGACATCACGGATTTGAAAAGCGTCGTCTGGGCGATGGCGACGCGAGTCCATCCCGTGCGGGATGTCTGGCAGGTGCCTCACGGATACACGTCGGTCTTGATCCCGTTTCTCTCCGCAGAGGAGCGGAAGAGCGGCGACGGCGCTTACATGCTGCTGGACGGTACCTGGCCGGCGGACTTGCCCGCGAGCGAGATCCCGAAGGTCTCCTCCTTCGCCCGCCTCTGGCCCGAGGAAATTCAAAGTCGGGTGCTGGCGAGGTGGAACGAGTATGGGTTTAAGGCCTGAGGGGATTACGATGGGCCGTGAAGATCTCCGTGAATGGCTCTCCGCTTTAGAGGAAACGGGTGAACTGAAGCGTGTCAGGACCGAGGTTCACTGGGACCTGGAGCTGGCGGCCATCGTGAGGAAGGTGGGCAACGAGAACGGGCCGGGACTTTTGTTCGACAACATCACCGGCTGCCGGACCACGCACTGCCGGAAGCTCACCGCCAATAGTCTGGGCTCGCGGAAAAGAGTGGCTCTCGCCCTGGGGCTTTCGCCGGAAACCGGCTACTTCGAGATGACCCGGTTTTTGAAAAAGAAGTTCGGGGAGAAGATCGCTCCCGTGGCGCTTCGTACAGGCCCGGTCAAAAGAAACGTGATTCGCGACGATGTGGACCTTTTCCAGTTTCCGGTTCCCAAATGGCATGCCGAAGACGGCGGCCGTTACATCCTTACGGCCGCCGGCATAGTCACTGCGGATCGTGAAACGAAGGTCATGAATGTCGGCGTTTACCGCGGCATGCTGTCGAGTCAAAAAACGATACCGGTTTTGATGCCGGCGACCCAGCACGGGGGAAGACATTTCTCGCAGTATCAGGCGCGCGGAGAGGAGATGCCGGTTGCCGTGGTCATCGGCTGGGATCCGATATTTTTTATCACCGCGGCCACGCCGGTGCGCCATCCCGGATATTCGGAGTACGAGATCATGGGCGCATTGAGAGGCTCTCCCGTGGAGCTGGTCAAGTGCGAGACCTCCGACTTGATGGTTCCGGCCAACGCCGAGATCGTCATCGAGGGGAAAATCTCTCCCGACCCGGCGACTTTCGAGATGGAGGGACCGTTCGGCGAATATCCGGGTTATTTCGGCGGCGCCGCCTCCCGCAAGCCGGTCATTCGAGTGGAGTGTGTTACCTTCCGCGACGACCCCATCTTTATGGGAACTCTGGAAGGCCAGAGTCCCGGGAAGCTCGACGAGGGCTCCCACTTTACCTGCGCGGCCATGTCCGCAGTTGCCTGGAACCTGCTGGATGACATCGGCGTGCCGAACGTCACCGGAGCTTGGTGCAAGCCTGTGGTGGCGGGGACGAACCTACGGGTGCAGATCAAAAAAATCTACCGTGGACAGGCGAAGCAAGTCGCCAACGCGTTGTGGGGAGCAGGCTATTATCTCGCCAAAAACCTGATCGTCGTCGATGACGACATCGACATCTATGACGACGATGCCGTGGAGTGGGCCATCGCGTGGAGGACCAATGCGGCCATGGGAGATTTCGCCTTTTTCCCCGGCACCTTCGGCTCTCTCTATGACCCCAGCGTGCCGCTGAAAGAGCGCGACGCCCTCAAATACGGCCAGGGAAAATGGACACGCATCCTCACGGACGCGACGATCAATTGGGATCTGGAGCTGGAGGAGCAGTTCGGGGGGAAACGCTATCCTCCGCTATCCACGGCGATCGACCCCGATACGGAACAAAAAATTCTGGCGCGGTGGAAGGAGTACGAGATCGACTAATCGGCCACCACGGCCGGAGACCCGGAGGGAGCATGAAAAACATAAGCCTGTTTGTTGTAGTTCTCGTCGGCGCCTTTCTCTTTTCCCCCGGCAGCTCTCTCTCCGCCGAAGCGCCCGGTGACGCGGAGGGATTGCTCCAACAGCTAAACAGCCTCTCTCCCGCCGAGAGGGACAAGCGGCTTATTGAGGGAGCCAAGAAAGAGGGGAGCCTGCTCTGGTACGCCCATTGGGATTTGGACGAGCTGAACAAGCTCAAAGCCGGCTTCGAAAAAAAATATCCATTCGTCAAGGTCAACACGTTGAGGATGGCCGGCGGCAGAGGCCTCGACCGCATTCTCACGGAGGCCCGCGCCGGACGGTATCTCGCCGATCTCTACTACGACGGTCCGCGGGAGGCCTACGTTTTTTATGCCAAGGAAAAGATGGCGGCAAGAAACCTGACGCCCCATCGACGCGAGCTCTACGAGTCTCAGAGGGATACGGAAGGCTACTGGGTTTCTCTTTCTCTGACGCTTAACACGATTGCGTATAACAGCGAGCTGGTCTCGGGCGCGGAGGCGCCCAAGAACTGGGACGATCTTCTCCATCCCAGGTGGAGGGGAAAGATCGCCATGGACACGGAGCCGGATGTCATGATCGAGGGGCTGATAAGCGTCTGGGGAATGCAAAAGACGGAAGAATATCTTAAGAAGCTCGCGCGCCAGAATATCCTCTTAAGAAGAGGGCACACGCTCATCACGCAGCTTCTCGCGGCGGGAGATTTTCCGGTGGCGGCCGAGCTTTACGACTATCGAGTGCTGGAGCTGAAACGGCGAGGGGCGCCGCTGGAGCTGGTCCTGCAATCTCCCATGCCGGCGGCGACCAACGCGCTCATGATTCCCAGGCAGGCGTCCCGTCCCCATGCAGCGGCGCTGCTGTACGATTTTCTCGTCTCCGAGGAGGGGCAGAGGATTATATCTTTGGAGATCGGCAGAACACCGAGCCGCAAAGGGGTCCCCAGCCTCTATCGAGAGCTCGACGGGGTCGCCGACCGGTATCAGGTGGCGGTCAATCATCCCGATCTGGTCGGCCCGCACGGCGACTCCGTGACGAAGCTGATCGAGGAAATCTTCCTGAGCCAGCGCTTCCGACAAAAGGAGCTGCAAGACAAACTGAAAAAATACGAAAGGAAGTAGTCATGGCCTTTCAAGATTTGCGCGCTTGGATCTCTCTCCTCGACGGGGAAGGAGAGATCCAACGAATCAAAGCCAAAGTCGATTGGAATTTGGAGCTGGGCGCCGTCTTCCGCAAGGTCCTTAACGCGCACGGTCCCGCGCTTCTGTTTGAAAACATCAAGGACCATGAGACCACATGGTGCCGAAAATTCTTTTGCAACGGGCTGGGCTCGCGCAAGAGGGTAAACCTCGCCTTGGGACTTGCTCCCGACACCGGCTACCGCGAGATCGTCCAATACATCAAAAGATGCCTTGCCAAGCCGATCCCGTCGGCAATCATCCCGACGGGGCCGGTGAAAGAAAATATCGTCCGCGGCAAGGAGGTGGACCTCTTCCAGTTTCCCGTCCCCAAGTGGCACCACCTCGACGGCGGCCGCTATATCAACACCGCCGCCAGCATCGTCACGCGCGATCCCGAGACGGCCCAGCTCAACGCTGGAACCTACCGTGGGATGATCGGCAAGAAAGATACTATCCCTTCCCTTATCGTCCCCGGCCAGCACGGCGGCATCCACCTGAGCAAGTACAAGGCTCGGGGAGAGCCTGCGCCGGTGGCCGTGGTGTATGGCTGGGACCCGGCGCTTTTCATGGTCGCCTCCACGCCGGTCAGACACAAGGGCTGCTCGGAGTATGAGATCGCCGGCAGCCTGCGCGGCAAGCCCGTGGAGCTGGTCAAGTGCGAAACTTCCGATCTTCTCGTCCCGGCGACGGCGGAAATCGTCGTCGAGGGAAAAATTTCTCCGAACCCGGAAGAGTACGAGATGGAGGGGCCCTTCGGCGAATACACGGGATACTACGGCGGCATGAAATCGCCCAAGCCGACCATCAAAGTCGAGTGCATCACCTTCAGAAACGACCCGATCTTTCGCGGCACGCTGGAGGGAACGAGTCCAGGGCGGTGGGCGGAAGATGTTTACTTTGTCTGCGCCTCTTTTTCGGCGGTCTGCTGGCAGTTGCTTGACGATATCGGCGTCCCCAATGTGACGGGGGTTTGGATCCCGCCGGTCACCAACTCCACGAACATGCGCGTGCAGATCAAGAAGATTTACCGCGGCCATGCCAAGCAGGTGGCCAACGCGCTGTGGGGAACGAACTTCTACTTTGCCAAGAACGTCATTGTCGTGGACGAAGACATCGACATCTACGACGACGAGGCCGTCGAGTGGGCGCTCGCCTATCGGACCAACGCGGCGATGGGCGACTTCGCGTTTTTCCCCGGCACCATCGGCGCCAATCTCGATCCTTCGCTCCCGCTTGCGGACCGGGACGTTTACAAGTACGGCGCGGCCAAGTGGACGCGCGTCCTGATGGACGCCACGATCAATTGGGAGTTGGAGCCCGAGCCGCAGTTCGGCGGCAAGCGCTACCCGCCGCTCTCCACTGATGTGGACCCCGAAGTCGCCGGTCTCGTTGAGAAGAGGTGGAAGGAATATGGCTTTTAGAGAAGAGGTCAGTAGAATTCAGATGAAGACGGGCATACCTTTTATCCTACTTTCCCTCCTCATCCTTTTTCAGCAGGCTCAGGCTGAGTCTCTCCGCGTGGCTTACGTTTCCATCGGCGGAGCTCATACGCCCCTTTGGGTGGCGCGCGAGGCGGGCATTTTCGATAAGCACGGGCTTGACGTGAATCCTGTGCTCATCGGGAGCGACTCCGGGGCCACCCCGGCCTTGATCGCTGGAGACATCGACGTCCTCCTGGCCGGCGCCGCCGCCCCCTTAAGGGCGGTTGTTTCTGGAGCGGATATCGTCTTTATCGGCGGCCAGCTTCCTTATCTCGTCTTTAAACTGATGGTCGATAGCTCTATCCAGAAACCGGGCGACCTCAAAGGTAAGCAGCTCGGCATCCAGCGATTTGGCGACACGGCCCATTATGGGTTGTTGCGGGCTTTGGAGAGACTGGGTCTGGATCCTGCCAGGGACGTGAAAATCGTTATGAGCGGCAACCAGACCGGTCGCTTGGCCGCCATGAAGCAGGGCATTATCCACGGCACCATGGTCAACCCTCCTACCAAGTTGGTCTACGAAAAAGAGGGATTCAAAGAGCTTCTGGACCTTGCCCAACTCAAGATCCCTTTTGCCGGAAATGTCTACTCCGTGCGTCGCCCTTTGATCGAGCGGAGCCGTGAGGTCCTCGAAAGGTTCATGACGGCCATCGTTGAAGGCATTCACCGGTACAAAACCGACAAAGAGTTTGCCCTTAAGGTAATCCGGAAATACATTCGCACTCAGGATCCTGCGGTCCTGGAGGTAGCCTATAGCGGCTATGTGCAGGTTATGCCTGCTTTGCCTTATCCTTCGGAGGAGAGTTTCAAGGCGGCCCTGGAAGTCTTCGCACAGGAGGTTCCCAAGGCAAAAGAGCTCGATCTGAAGCGCGTGCTGGATCGGTCCTTTGTGCAAAAGATCGAGACCGGCGGGTTGATGCAGAGACTTTATCGATAGACGACGAAGATGGCCTATTACCGCGATCTAAGAGAGTTCATCTCGGCGCTGGAGCAGGCCGGAAAGCTCGTGCGAATCCCCCGGCCGGTGGTCAAAGAGAGCGAGCTGTTCCCGCTGTTTCGACTTCAGTTCCGCGGTCTCTCCGAGGAGGAGCGCAAGGTTTTTCTCTTCGAGCGCGTCGTCGATGTCAAAGGGAAAACTTACAGCGGCAGCGTGGCTGCCGGGATTTACGGCGCGTCCCGTGAAGTCTGCGCTCTCGGCGTGATGTGCCGGGAGGGAGAGATACTGGAACGGTGGCATGAGGCTTTGGCCTGCCCGCTCGCTCCCGAAACGGTCTCCTCGGGGGTCGTTCAGGAAGAGATCCACGAGGGAGAGGAGCTTTCCGTCCTCGGGCTGGACGAGTTTCCCGCGCCCGTGGAAGAGCCGGGCTACAGCGGCTCGCTTCGCGCCACCACTCAGTTCGTTACGCGGGACCCGGAAACCGGAGTCCGCAACGTGGGGCTGTACTCCGGCCATTTTCGCTCGTCCCATCGCCTCCTCTTGGGCATCGCCCCAACGCATCACGCCTACCTTCACTGGCTCAAATACGAGAAAAGGAAAGAGCCGATGCCCGCCGCCATCGTCATCGGCGCCACGCCCAACATCGTCCAGGTCTCGGCCGCCAACATCCCTTACGGCGTCGATGAGTTTTCGGTCGCCGGGGGACTTGCGCGCGAGCCCGTAAGGCTCGTCAAGTGCAGAACCGTGGACCTCGAGGTTCCCGCCGATGCGGAGATTTGCATCGAAGGCCTGATCTCCACCGATCGTTTTGAGCCGCACAGCTCCTTCGGCGAATATCCCGGCTACATGTATCAGGGAAGCGGCGACGTGCGGCCGGTGATGGAGGTTACCTGCATCACCCATCGGCGGAGTCCCATCTTCACTCCGTTCCTCGTCGGCCTCCCGCCAAGCGACACCCACAAGCTCATGCAGATCGCCGCCGAGGCGCTCTATTACAGCTTTCTCAAGTACGGCTCGAATAATCCGTATATCGTTGACGTCGCCTTTCCCGAGGCGGGCGGGAGCTGGAACTATTGCGTGGTGTCGATCCGCAAGAGCCATCCCACGCAGCCCTGGCAGGTTTTGAATGCGATTGCGGGTTTCGACCCGGTCATAGGGAAGATCGCTATCGTGGTGGACGAGGACGTGAACCCGCATGACGCGGATGCCGTCAACTGGGCGCTGAGCTTTTCGATGCAGCCGCACTCGGACGCGCGCATTATCACCGACCGCGCGCCGGCCCTCGATCCTTCGGCTTATGCTCCGGGATCCCCCCACGAAGAGCGGAGCTTTCCTTCTCCGCACGGCTCGTCGGCGATTTTGATCGATGCAACCCGCAAATGGCCCTATCCTCCGGTGGGGTTGCCGCAGAAGGAATACATGGAAAACGCGCTCCGCTTGTGGAAAGAGCTTGGATTCCCGCCGCTCAAACTGAAGGAGCCGTGGCACGGCTATTCCTTGGGCAATTGGACGAAGGAAGACGAAGAGAATGCGGCGCTGATTCTCAGGGGCGATTATCACAAGATCGGCGAGAAGATGCGACGGAGACAGACAAAGGGCTGAGCGCCGCACTAGGATTGCGCCCTCAGGAGAAAAAATGGCCTATCCAGATTTGCGCGCTTGGATAGCAGAGCTTGAGAGGCACGGCGAGCTGGCGCGCGTGCGCCGCGAGGTGGATTGGAATCTCGAGATTGGGGCGATCACGCGCAGGATCTGTGAGACCCAGGGGCCGGCGCCGCTGTTTGAGACGGTCAAAGGTTATCCAGGCTGCCGTATCCTCGGCGCTCCTGTTGCCATGAGTAAAAAACACCGCTATGGCCGCTTGGCGTTGAGCCTGGGGCTTCCCGTGGATTCCTCCTTCAGGGAGATTTTTGAATTTTACCTCGCAAGAAGGAAAAACCGCATTGCTCCGATAGAGGTCTCCGCGGGTAGCTGCCAGGAAAACGTTATCCTGGGCGCCGACGACGTCGACCTTTTCAAACTCCCCGCTCCTTATATTCATGACGGGGATGGTGGGCGCTATCTGGGGACGTGGCATGTGGTCATCTCTCGAAACCTGCGGGGCGACTGGACCAACTACGGCATGTATCGGCTCATGATCCATGATCGTCGCCATCTGGGAATCAATCTGGGCCTCCTTCAGCACCTCTACTTGCAATACCAAGAATACGCGGAGCAGAACCGCCCCATGGAGTTCGCCGCGGCCATCGGCGTCGAGCCTGTAACGGCATTGATCGGGGCGACTTCCGTCGGAGAAGGGGTGAACGAAGCAGAAGTTATCGGCGGCGTGCGGGGCGAGCCTTTGGAAGTGGTGCGCTGTAAGACCGTTGACCTGTGCGTGCCGGCGACGGCGGAAATCGTGATCGAGGGAACTATCGATCCCAGAGAGCGTAAGGACGAGGGGCCTTTCGGCGAGTACGTGGGCTATCGCGCCGGCGGCAAGAATCCCCGGCCCGTCCTGAAGGTCCAGGCTATTACCCATCGGAACAACCCCATCCTTCCGATGTGCGCGCTCGGCACGCCGATCGACGACGTTCACACTCTTCACTCTGTCCTTGAAGCGGCAGAGGTTTTTGAGGAGCTTCGTGACTCCAAAGGTTTCCCGGTCGAGTGCGTCTATCCCGTGCCGGAGGCCGCCGGCCACCTTTGGGCGGTCTCTACCGATGTCCCCGACAAGACTTATCCCCGCCGTCTGGCGATGGCGCTCTGGGCGATGAAGGGAGGGCGCTACGCGGATTATCTTGTGCTGGTCAATAAAGACGTGGATGTGACCGATCTAAGAGAGCTTCTATGGGCGATGGCCACGCGGGCCCACCCGGTGCGCGATCTCTGGCCGGTGGAGCATCTCTACAGCACGCTGCTTGTCCCTTGGCTCACGCCCGAGGAGCGAAAGACGGGAGACGGGGCCCACGTTCTCATCGATGCCACCTGGCCGGCGGACTGGCCGAAAGATTGGATCCCGGAGGTTTCCTCTTTCAAGACGATGTGGCCCGAAGAAGTTCAGCGGAAGGTGCTTCAAAACTGGCGGGAAGATGGCCTTGGAAACCCTTGAGACAATGCAAAATGAAAATTGCAAAATGCAAAAGTCGAAATAACAGACAGAGATCGGAGACAACCCCCGGGCGGCTGTTTTTATCGCGGTCTTCCTCGATTTTTCATTTTTCAATTTGCATTTTGCATTTTGCAGTGAGAGCTGTTTTGCCGCTTTTGTTGATCTTGCTCTGTTTTTCCTCTGCTCTCGCTCAGGAGAAGAAGCTCAGAAAGATGACGGTGGGTTATGTCCTCGCATCCTCCGCCTATGCGTCGCTCTTCGTCGCCAAGGAGGCGCGGATTCTTGAGAAGCATGGGCTCGATGCGAGCCTCATCTTCCTCGGCACGGGTTCGCTCGCCGTGTCCGCGCTGCTCGCCGGAGATGTGAATGTGCTGCGCGGCACTCCCGCTGCCGTGGTGCAGGCCCAAGCCCAAGGCGCCCCTCTCGTCATCCTGGGCTCGGAGTATGATGTCCTGACTTTCAAGCTCATCGTTCGGCCTGAGATTCGTGAAGCGAAGGATCTCAAGGGGAGGAAACTGGGCATCGCCCGTTTCGGCGACACCGGGGACTACGCGACGAGGCGCGCGCTTCAATATCTGGGACTTGATCCTCAGCGGGATGTGACGATTCTTCAGGCGGGCGGGCAGACCGCTCGCCTTGCCGCGCTTCAGGCCAAAGCGCTTGACGGCACGGTGGTCAATCCTCCCAACGATCTGATTATGAAAGAGGTTGGTTTTCACGAGTTGGTGGACATCAGCAGGCTGGCGCTGCCCTATCTGGGCAACACCTACGCGGTCACGCAGGCCACGCTTAAGTCCCAACCTGATGCGGTGGAGGGTTTTGCCCGTGCGATGGTGGAGGGGATTGCTCATTTCAAGACTCATAAGGAAGAGACGCTTAAGGTTTTGCGGAAGTATCTGCGGGTTACCGACCAGAAAATGCTCGAAGCGACGTACGAATTTATTAAACAGTTTACGGTGGACGTTCCGATCCCTAGAGCCGACGGACTCGCTGTGATGCTGGATATCATGGCGCGGGAGACGGGAACAAAGCCAAAAGTAGACCCTGCCTCGTTTATCGACGCCACGTTGGTAAAAAAAATCATCAGCAAGAGGGAAATCGCGCCATGATAATCGATGTTTTCTGTCACATCTATCCGAAGAATTTTCTGGCGGCGTTGGCGCAAATGAAAAGCTCCCTGCCTCACGTCCGCTTCTCCGCCGAGATCAAGGAAGGCTGGGAAGATTTTGTCGACCTGGACCTCCGGCTCCGTCACATGGATCAGTACGGCGTGGATGTTCAGGTGTTGAGCCTGGCGACGCCGGCGTTCGAAGCGGAAAACCCGCAGGAGCAGATCCAGCTCGCCAAAATCGCCAATGACGGCATCGCCGAAATCGTCGCCAAAAACCCCAAACGCTTCATCGGCGCCGCCACGCTGCCGATGCTCACGATCGATACGGCGCTGGCGGAGCTGGATCGATCGGTCCGAGACTTGGGATTGAGAGGCGTCCAGCTGTTTTCCAACATCGGCGGAAAGCCGCTGGACACGCCGGAGCTGGTTCCGTTCTATGAGAAAGTCGCGCGCTACGATGTGCCGATCATCCTCCATCCGACTTCCTGGAACTATTACGAATGGAGCAGGGAGTACGGGATGTGGAACATTTTCGGCTGGCCGTTCGACACGAGCCTGGCGATGGGAAGGATCGTGTTCGGCGGTATTTTAGAAAAATTTCCGACTCTCAAGATCGTCACCCACCACCTCGGCGCGATGGCGCCGTACTTCGTCGAGAGGATTCGCGGCTTCTACGACCAGGGCGAGCAGTATCCCAACTTATCGACCCGCGCGAAATTCACCAGGGCGCCGCTCGATTATTTCAGACTCTTCTACGCCGACACGGCGGTCTACGGCTGGAAGCCGGCTTTGGATTGCGGCCTGGCTTTTTTCGGCGCGGATCACGTTCTCTTTGCCACGGATTATCCGTTCGGGCCTGACGCGGGAGAGAGGTACGTGCGCAACACGATTCAGTCGATCAACGAGCTGGAGCTTTCCCGGGAGGACAAAGAGAAGATCTTCTCCGGCAACGCCAGGCGTCTGTTCCGGATTTAATATTGGAGTTTACCCTTTGACGATGAAAGCCGCCACCCGCTCTCCGAGCCCGCGCAATGGGTAGCTGCTTAATCCCACCGGGGGTATCGGATGCGCGGGCTCTCCGACCGGGCGGCGGCTTTCACTTCGAAGACTCACGCCCCGAGGAATCGCTTGCGGGAAAGATCGCTGAAGAAAGAAAGGAAAAGCTATGAGCTACCACAAAGACCTGCGCGACTATCTGGATCATCTGGACCGCGCGGGCAAGCTGCGGCGCGTCGGCCGGCGGATCGACAAGGATACGGAGCTTCATCCTCTGGTGCGCTGGCAGTTTCGCGGACTGGACGAAGACGAGAGAACCGGTTTCCTGTTCGACAATCTTACTGGCCTCAAAGGGCTCAACTACCCCTCGCGGGTCGCCACCGCCATCATGGCGCCATCGCGCGAGGTTTACGCGATGGGGATGATGTGCTCTCCCGCGGAGATCTCCCAAAAGTGGAGCGCGGCCTATGCGCGCCCCATCGAGCCGAGATTGGTGACGACGGGGCCGGTCAAAGAAGAGATTCACCTGGGCAAGAATCTGCTGGAGCACGGCGGGCTGGATGAGTTTGCGATCCCGATGGCGACCAACGGCTGGGAGTGTCTCCCGCGGTTGACGGCGGTCTCGTGGCATTCCAAAGACCCGGACACCGGCGTCGTCAACGTCGGGACTTACAACGGGCTTCAGCTCGGTCCGGACCGGACCAATCTCCGCTGTGGTCCCGGAACGCATCTGGTGGTCCACTGGCAGAAATGCAGGAAGCGCGGCGTTCCGCTCCAGGCCGCGGCGGTGATCGGCGCGGTGCCCGCGATCTCGATGGTCAGCGTGGCCAAAGTTCCCTACAGCGTAAGCGAGCTGGCCGTGGCGGGAGGCATCGCCGGAGAGCCGATCGACGTCGTGCGCTGCGAGACGATCGATCTTGTCGTCCCGGCGACCGCTGAGATCGTGATCGAGGGCGAGGTGCCCACGGATTACATGGAGCCGGACGGCGCGAGCGGCGAGCACACCGGCTACACCATCGTCGGCCGGCGGGTCTTCGCTTTCAAAGTGAAGGCGATCACGCACCGAAAAAATCCCATCTGGCACGACTTCATCAGCCAGATGCCGCCGTCGGAGTCGAGCACGATTCGCGGTCTCGCGGGCGAGGGGAGGATGACGAGTTTCTTGCGCGACGGCTGCGGGATCAATCAGGTGAAAGACGTGGCGTTTCATCACTGTGCTGGCGCCTGGAGAATCTGCGTGATTCGTTTTCAGGACATCGCCGGCGTGAGAACGCACGAGAGCGTCGTTTGGCAGGCGCTTTTGGCCTCTCAATCGATCGCCACCGATTGGCCCAAGATGGTGATCGCGGTGGACGACGATATCGACCCGACCGATCTGGAGTCGGTCTTCTGGGCCGTCACGTTCCGCTATCAGCCGCACCGGGACACGAGGATCATTCAAGGCCGGGGCGCGAGCCTGGATCAGTCGTCGGGCTCCTATAGCGCGTCGTACGAAGAGAGGCGTTTCCCGACCGGCACGACGTCGCCTCAAGGCGCTTCGTCGATCCTGATGGATGCGACGAGGAAGTGGGACTACACGCCGGTCTCTCTGCCGAAGAAAGAATACATGGAGAATGCGAAGCGGATCTGGGAGGAGTTGGGATTTCCCCGGCTCAAGCCGAAAGCGCCCTGGTACGGCTACGACCTCGGTATCTGGGCAGAGGAAGACGAGAGACTGGCGCGGCTGGCCGAGAAAGGGGAGTTCGATAAAGTGGCGGAGGCTTTGATGAGCAAGGGCAGGAAATTGACGCCAACAGACAAAGTCTCGGGAGGAATGGAGTAAGCCATGAGCCGCTATTCCGCAATACTCGCGCGCGGAGTTTTTCTGGCCGCGCTCCTCGCGCTGCCCGGGATAGGGAAAAGCGCAGACGAGCGGCTCGAACATGTGGTTATCGGCGTGCCGGCCAAGGTCGTCCAGTTCGCGCCGTTTTACCTGGGCGCAAAGAAAGGGATCTACGCCGCCGAGGGACTGAAGGTCGAGGTCGTCCAAATCCGCACCGCCGCAACCCTCGCCGCGCTGCTTTCGGGCGACATGGACTACTCGGGCGCAATCGGCTCCGCCGTCCGCTCAATCGGCGCCGGCGCGCCTTTAAAGGTCGTTCTATCGATTCGCGACAAGTCGAATTTTTATCTCATTGCGCGCCCCGAGATTCGCAGCTTCGCCGATCTCAAGGGAAAAAAGATCGGCGTGCAGCAGATCGGGAGCGGGCAGTCGATCAGCACGCGCATGCTGGTCGCAAAGAAAGGGCTCAATCCCGACCGGGACGTGATTTTTGTCTCGGGCAATCCGACGCCGATCGCCTTCCAGGGAGTGAAGACGGGGGTGATCGATGCGGGAACGGTCTCCTCGCCGTATCAATTTCTCGCGCGCCGCAGTGGGCTGAACGTTTTGTCTTTTTTGGGAGACGACGTGCCCGAGGCGCCGTCGGGCACCGGGATTGCGACGACGGAGAAAACAATCCGGAGCCGGCCGGATCAGGTGCGGAAGATGATCCGGGCGACGCTCAAGGCGCTGCGCTATTTCAAGGAGAATCCCGCGGAGGTCCAGTCCATTCTAGTGCAGGAATTCGGCGTTCAGGCCGATCTGGTGAAAGACCTTTACGACGAGGCCATCGAGATGTTCGTTTTTCAAGGCAGTCTCGACCCGGCGAAAATCCAGGCCCAGATCAACATGGCCAAAGAGGGCGGGCAAAAACTGCCGCCCGACTTCAGCCCGGAGAAGTGCATCGACGCGAGTTTTCTGAGAGAGATTCATAAAGAGATGGGGCTATAGCGGCCAGCGTCTTCCGCGACCATCGGCTTTATATTCTCCTATCCAGACTCCGATACTGGATCGCCTCGGAGACGTGGGCGGGATGGATATTTTCGGTGCCGGCCAAGTCGGCGATGGCTCAACGATACTTACCGCTTCTGAGGAGCGATCTGACTTCGTCGTGGTTGCCTAGGAAGGAGACGAAAAGATCGGTCGGCCGGTCCTGGAAGATAAAACGCAGCGTCAGGTTGCCGGGACTTTAGGGTCGGATCTTGGACTATGTAATTGCAAGAAATCGTGGACGATCTTGAAGCCGCCCTGGAACAATTCCGCGAAATAGCGAATGACCTTGGCGGAGTAGAGACGAAGAAGGAATGTCCAAAAACCCGTTTGGCATCCCCGTGATCTCACCGTCTGCCCGTCGCCCGGTGCTCCGATAGTCTCTCCATTCGATTGGTTTTGGCCTGCTATCCCTGTTATATTCGGGGCGAAGGAGGCGCTTATGACCGCAAAGCCGGCGATATTGCGAGCGCTCGAAGGCTTGCCGCAAGAGTCCTTAAAAGAGGTCAAGGCGTTCATCGACTCCCTGAAAAAACATAACGGGAGGAAGCGCGCGCCTGGCCGCAACGGGGATGCGCTCGCAAAGAGACAACTTTCCGCGATTAAAAAATGGTCGGGGAAGACACTCAAGGCGGGATTTTCAGGCCGAGAACACGACGCCGTCTTATATAGGAAAGATTCGTGATCTTCGTCGACACCGGCGCGTGGTTTGCCGTGGCCGTACGGGATGATCCGCCGCGGTTTGGTATCTGCGAGGCACGGCGCCGTTTAGCTTGGACCGCAAAGGGTATCACGTATCCTGGGATTCCGTCCCGGCGTGGGTCTGTACCCAATGCGGCGAACCTTTTTTTGAATCGCGGGAGGTCGAGCTGATCCAAAAAGCGTTAACCGGGCTTGATCGGGACAGCGTCGCGCTCGCCTCAAGCGGCTCCTTGGCATCCAAGCCATAACTGCCATGAATCCACAAATTCGAAAGCGGCTTCGGAAAATAGGCGAACGACTGAAGAAGGAATACCGCGCGGAGAAGGTCATTCTTTTTGGCTCCTATGCGCGAGGAGCGCCGACGCAAGATAGCGACGTCGATCTCTTCATCATCGCTCCTACAAAAGAGCGGTTCTTTCACCGCATGGCGACCGTCAGACGGCTCATTCGCGACCTGAGACAGGGGCTTCCCGTAGCGCCGATCGTGTTGACCGCCAAAGAGCTGGCGAAAAGGCGGGCGGCGCAGGACCCGTTCATAGAGGAGGTCTTGGAAACGGGCATTCCTTTATGAACAAGAAAGTCGAACCCTCCGTAGCCGAGGAGTGGTTGAAGATTGCCCGCAAGGACTGGCAGCGGATCGGCAGAAACCTGAGAGCCCACGATCTTGAAGCGGGTGCCTTTTTTCTCCAGCAGTCTCTGGAAAAATATCTCAAGGCGTTTCTGTTGAGCCAAGAATGGAAGCTGAGGAAAATCCACGAGCTGGATGCATTGCTGGACGAAGCCCTCCGACACGATCCTGCTCTGGAAGTATTTCGGGATTTATGCGAGCGCGTATCGGGATATTATTTCGCCGAGCGTTATCCGCCTCTCGGCGCCTTCGACCTCGATCCTGAGGATCTCAGAGAAGACTTAAAAGCAGCGCGCAGCTTCGTAAAGACGATGTTCCCCGACGAGAAGCTGGGCCGCTCCTGATCCGTCCCGCGCACAAAACATGACTTTTCCCGCGATCGTTCAGAAGGGCTTCGTTCGGAAACATTAGGTTCTGCAGCTTCCGATCCGGGCCACGGTCGGCGATGCTGCGGGGCGGGAGACGGTTGCGGGCATCCTTGTATTTCCGTACCCCGACTTCAGAAATGCAAGGAAGTAAGGAAACTGATTCGTCGCGTGCGCTATCCGGGCTCGCTTCGCCTTCATGGACGGATCCCGCAAGGTGTGGAAGCGGGCCTCTAAAAGGTGAAGGAAGGCACTCGATCGTTGATCGCCGCCGGCGTTATCTTTTTAGAATTTCCCTCTGGGCTTCGCGGATGAAGCGCGGCTCGATAAGCTGAGCGATGGGGATGGTTTTGGGAATCTGGGCGTCCTGTTCCTGGGCCAGGCGCGAGAAGACCGGCAAGCAGCAACTATGGCTATCTTCGGCGCCGGCCAGGTCGGCGATGGCTCAACGATACTTACCGCTTCTGAGAAGCGCTTTGATTTCATCGTGGTTGCCTAAGAAGGAGACGAAAAGATCGGTCGGCCGGTCCTGGAAGATAAAACGCAACGTCAGGTTGCCGCGACACTCGAATAGTTTGCCGCCAAATTTGCGAATCCCCAGACCGCTGTGGAGGTGCGGTCGGCCGAAGCCTTCAGTCAGCTCGCACAAAGCCAGCAGGCACTCTACTCTTTCATTCTTGGGCAAGTCCCGGAGCCGTCGGAATACGGCGGGGTCGATGGACAGAGATTTACTCAACCATCTTCCTCAGTTGTTCGGCGGTGACGGTGACCAGTTTCCCGGCGCGCCTGAGTTCCCGGTAACGGTTGTCCGTCGCTTGCTCCAAAGCCGCTACCTGCTCGGGTGTCGCCGCGTATTCGCGCTGGGCATAGTCTGTGGACTCCACGTCGACTTTGCGCAGGGCGATGATGTCCGCTCCGCAGATAATCCCGATGTCTTCGCCGCGAGAGGCGAGGCCCAGCCACCGGCCGAGGTTCTTCTTGGCGTCCGTGATAGTGAGAGTCTTCATATCGTTTTTATATAGACCCAAATAAGCCGTGTCAAGAAGGGCTTCGTCCGGAAATGGATCGTTGATCGCCGCCGGCCTTATCTCTTTAGAATCTCTTTCCGCGCTTCGCGGATGAAGCGCGGCTCGATGAGCTGAGCGATGGGGATGGTTTTGGGAATCTGCGCGTCCTGTTCCTCGGCCAAACGAATCGTCGCTTCCAACGCCTTCTCGTTCAAACTGCCGTCCAAACTGTAGGAGGGGAGCGTTAGATCGTAAGCGCTCTCGGCTGTCTCCCGATCCATCGCAAGCCAATCCTGGATCGTCGCGATGGTTCCTTGCCGGTTCCCGTGAATGTAGCGCAACGCTCTCAAAGTAGCCCGCACCACGCGCTTAACGACCTCCGGTTTTTCACGGATGATCTGTAGTGTCGCTCCCAGTCCGGCGTTGGGAGTCTCGACGTAATCCGCCGCCTTGGCGAGAAGATGGTAGCCGAGCTTTTGCGCTCTCACGTTAAATGGGGCGGAGAGGAGGCCGGCCTGGATGTTATTGCTCGCCATGGCTTGGAGCTTGGCCAGGCTGTCGCCTACGACGATAATGCTCACGTCCTTCGCGAGCTGCAGGCCGTGATGCTTGAGGATTTCGCGGACGTAAAAATATTCGCTGCCGCCGAAGCTTTGGCTGCCGATCAACTTTCCTTTGAGAGAGGCGACGGTGGCGTATTCGGGGCGGGCGACGAGGATCTGGGGCGGGCGGGATTGGGTCGACATGAGGAGGCGAAAGGGCAATCCCTTTGATGCGCCCCTCAAGATCGTTCCGCTGGAGGTGCTGAAGTGGACGTCGCCGGCGGCGAAGGCCGCGATGGTCAGGTTCGCCCGAATCTGGATCAACTCCACCTCCACGCCCTCTTCCTTGAAGTAGCCCTTTTTTAGCGCGATCCACTCCGGCAAGAAGTTAAGGCTGCGGCTGGGGTAGGCCCAGCGCACCTTCGGTCGATCTGGGGTAGAGGCTGGCGCGGCGAAGGCGGAAGGGTTGACGAAAAGCGCCGCGAGCATGACGACAGCGAAACTGGAGAGTCGAATTTGTGTTTTGATCTTCACGCCAAGCATCCAACTCCATTGCACAGTCCGGCGGACCCGTTTTTACGGCCTGCCGGGGCTACTCGATCTTCCAGAGATAAATCGTATGGCGGTGGACGAGGCCGCCGGGGCGAATTTCGACTTTGTCGTGAATTTCAGTTCGGGCCGGCGGCCAGCCTTCGATGCCGTAGTCGTGAGCCACGATGCGAGAGCCGGGCTTCAGCAGCTTCTGAAAGCGCGGCCGCATCGCCTCGTTGAACCAGGGAAGCATGTAGAGAGTCACCACGGTGGCGGCGGAGATGTCAGTCTTGAGACCGTCTTCGATCCGAAACTCGGCCAGGTGCTCGACGCCTTCTTCCTTCGCCTTTGCGCGCGCTTCCGCCACCAACCAAGAGTCCATCTCGATGCCGACGGCTTTGACGCCGTATTTCTTCGCCGCGCGGATCACAATGCGCCCGTCGCCGCTGCCGAGATCGTAGACCACGTCGCCCTTTTTAACTTCCGCAAGCTCCAGCATCCGATCGACGACTTCGATCGGCGTGGGGACGAAGGGAATCTCGTCGATGGGCGAGGCGGCCCAAGCGCGGCCGGTCGTGAAGACGATCAGCAGACTCAGTGCGAACCAGCGACTGCGTTGGAATACTTTCCGACGTTTCTTTGTAGTATTCATAGAAAGCGACTTCCGTTCGGGCAAGATATCAACGTAATCCCTTCCCGTCAATTTTAGCGTATTGTTTTTTCCGGCCGACAGGACTATACACAAATGGACAGCCTGGAAATTACATGAGTCAATCATCGCGCCCGCCGCTCTCTCTCCCTTTCTATTACGGCTGGTTGGTCGTAGCGCTTAGCTTCCTCACCACGCTCACGGGCGCCGGCATCCGCTCTTCACCCGGCGTGCTGATCCATCCCTTCGAAATGGAGTTCGGCTGGAGCCGGACGGCCATCGCGTTTGCCGTGAGTATCAATTTGCTTCTCTTTGGCGTCGCGGCGCCGATCAGCGGGTGGCTGCTCGACCGCTTCGGGCCGCGCCGCGTGATGATGGGCAGCCTGTCATTCCTGGTTATTGGTGTCAGCGGGACCACGTTCATGACGGAATACTGGCAGCTGGTCCTTCTGTGGGGCGTCGTCGTCGGGCTGAGCGCCGGCGGGGTCGGATCGGTGCTTTCCGCCACCGTTGCGACCCGCTGGTTCGTGCAGCGCCGCGGGCTGATCTTGGGGATTCTCAACAGCGCCAGCTCCACCGGTCAGCTCATCTTCATTCCGCTCTTCATGCTGATGATCGTCACCCGCGGCTGGCGCGTCGGCTCATGGATTCTGGTCGCTGTCGCGCTCACGCTGATTCCGGTTATCTACCTATGGATGCGCGATGACCCGGCGGAGCTGGGGCTGGAACCCTACGGCATAAAGGAAGGGAGCGCTGCGGGCTCGCAGACGCTCGGCTCGCTGCGGGCGGCGGGCGGTGGGTCGGGCTCCGTGCCGCTCTCCGAAGTTTTTCGCTCATCCACTTTTTGGCTCCTGGCCGGCAGCTTTTTTGTCTGCGGGGGAACCGCGAACGGACTCGTCGGCACCCATCTCATTCCCCATTCCATCGATCACGGCATTCCGCAAGTTACCGCCGCCGCCACCGTCGGCGTCATGGGCGGGCTCAACTTCGTCGGGACGGTGCTCTCCGGCTGGATGACCGACCGGGTCGATCCGCGCAAGTGGCTTTCTATGGTTTACGCGCTGCGCGGCCTGTCGCTATTCATCCTTCCCTTTGTCACGGACTTCTCGGGCCTGTTCATCTTCGCGGTCATCTACGGACTCGACTGGTTTGCCACCGTGCCGCCGACTATTGCTTTGACCGCGGACACCTTCGGCAGGCAATCGGTGGGAAAAATTTTCGGCTGGATTTTCCTCTCACACCAGGTCGGCGCGGCGCTTATGGCTGCCGGCGGAGGAGTCATTCGCGACTGGCTCGGCGACTACCAGATGGCCTTCCTCGCGGGCGGGAGCATCGCGCTGATCGCCGCGGGCCTGGCCTTGAAAATTCCCTCGCGGCGCGCCGCAGTTCCGGCGACGGCGGTGGCCACGGAAGTCACAAGCGCCTAGCAGGCCATGGGGTCGGTCTCTATGGAGAATCAGGCGTTTGTCGATTCGGTCGTTCGTGAGATTGTTCAGCCCGGCGTGCAATCGCTCATGAATACCCGTTACTTCTCCGAGCTGAGGGAAGGCAAGCTGTCAAAGCGCAGGCTTCAGGGCTTCGCCATCCAGCACTACCTCCACAACGTCGCGCTCTGCAAAGGCCTGGTTCTCTGCATGGCGAAGAACGTCGCCAATCCCGATCTCTACGAGCATTTTCGCGAGCAGTTCAACGAAGAGCAGTACCATCCCGACCTGGCCAAGAACTTCGGCCTGGCCCTCGGCCTGAGTGAATCGGACTTTGAAAATGCGACGCCGGTCTTCGAGTGCCTCGCGCACACGAGCGCGGTGATCCGCGGCATGTTTCTGGGCTCTCCGGCGGAGACGCGCACCGGCGCGCTGGTCAACGAGAGCATGGTGTGCCGCTACTCGGAAGAGTTCGACGCCTCTCTCAGGAAACACTACGGGCTGGGCGACAAAGAGTGCCAGTTTTTCACCGTCCACAAGGCCGCCGACGTGGAGCACACCAAGGCGGCAGGCGAAGTCGTCGCACGCTACGCGACATCGCCCGAGCAGCAGCGGGCTGTGCGCGTGGCGGCGCACAACATGGTGCGGTTTAAGATCGCCAAGTTCGAAGGGATTTACCAGGCCTACAGTTAGGTTCTGCAGTTAATCGGATTCCGTGAAATTGGACACGCGCCACTGCCCGCCGTCTTTGCGCGTGACGATCAGCCAGCGCCGGCTGAATTCCGGCGCATCCTCAACGCGAATCGTCCCTTCGTAGAGAAAAGAGACCCGGCCTTCGCCTTCCTTTTTTTCCACCAGCCGGTAGCTCACCGACGGCTTGCGCGTCGAGGCGTCGATGACTTGTCCGGTAGTCAAGCGAATCTCTTCGTCGATCTTTTCCAGCGCGATGCTCACGGCGAACTCTTTCGCTTTTCTGAGATTGATGTGCACGTAGTGCTGATCGACGAATTCCTCCGCGACGCCCTGCGCGGTTTTCAGGTCCTTACCGCAACCGCCGAGCAGGAGAGTGACCACCGATGACAACAGCGCTACGACTCGAAAGCGTCTCATGGTTGTCTTATTTCAGGTTTTGCGTCAGCCAGCTGACGGATTCGTCCATCGCTTTTTGCAGGTGAGCCGGCTGCGACAGGCGGTGATCCGCGCCCCGTAGGATACCCAGCTTCTTCGGCTCTTTTAGCTCAGCATAAAGCTCATGCCCTTCCTCGACAGACACAGTGTCGTCCTGATCGCCGTGGATCACCAATGCCGGACAGGAGATCTTCCGCGCCGCTCCGGGCACATCGAGTTTCTCCAGGTCCTCGAGCAACGTCACGTTGAGCCGCCGGTCGTGATAGAGAATAAAGCCCGTCTCGCGCCACTGTCGCGCCTGTTCCGGTGTCAGCAGCCGCTCGGTGAATCTCTGAGGGTGCAAGGGCGCTGCGATCGTGACCAGGGCGTCCACGTTCATCTCTTGAGCGGCGAACAGCAGGGCGACGGTGCCTCCCATGCTCGAGCCCAGAACGCCGATCTTCTTCGGTCGGCGCTTCGTTATGAAATCGAACGCCGCCCGCAAGTCCTCCGCCTCGCCGCTGTAAGTGATGTCTTCAAACCTGCCCTCCGACTCGCCCGAGCAGGCAAAATCGAACCGCAGCGCCACGAGTCCTCTGTCGGCTAGTTCCCGGCTCATCGCCACCAGCTTCTCGCTCTCCTTGTTCGACTCCATCCCGTGACAGAGAATCACCGCCGAGGCCACTTCGCTTCCGTCGGGATGATGCAGAACCCCCACGAGCCTCTGCCCGCGGGGGTTGGGGAAGGTGGTTCGCTCTTCACGTGGCATAACTGAGCAAAAAAACTCCTAAACCGACCCTACCGGCGGTTTTTATTTTTTTCTGAGCGCGTTTTATCGAGGAAAGCGATGGCGCGAGGTTTGTACCCTGTCACAATGCAACACATCATAGTGGCATTTTGACAGATTGAAAAGGGGCCTCTTGAATCTGTTCGGGTCAATTTCCCGCAGCTTGCTGCGCCGCGATTCAGGCGTAGGATGGGTTGAGCGTTAGCGAAACCCATCGTTGTCGGTGGTGGGTTTCGGCGCGATGCGACTCTACCCACCCTACGAGATCGCCAGGTCTGTCCTTCCCGCATGCTTTTAGCGGGAATCCAGGCGAGGTCGGGACTGGACCCCCGATAAAAACATTCGGGGGTGATGGCTCTGGGATAAATTCTCATCAACGTTTTTTGATACCCCGCAGCTTGCTGCGGGGTAGTTCATTGACATCTTGATGCCACGCTGATACATTTTGATGCATGAGTAGAACCACGCTGGCGATAGACGATGACCTTCTGCGCGAACTGAAGAAAAGGGCTGCAGAGGAGGGCCGCACAGTCCAGGCAGTGACGAACGATCTCATCAAGCAAGCCTTGAGGGTTCCGGAGCGGAAGGCCTTTACGCTTCGACTCGGGGGTTGGGAGGCGACGGAGCAGCCGGGCGTCGACCTACTGGATCGCGACAAACTCTTCGACCTCATGAACGGGCGCTAGCGAATTGCGGGCCGTAGATACCAATATCTTGGTTTACGCCGAGATCGCATCGAGCCGCCACAACCAGAGGGCGCGCGAGCTTCTGCGGGAACTCGCGGAGGGGAGTTTGCCTTGGGCCATTCCCTGGCCCTGTATCTATGAGTTCTTGCGGGTCGTCACGCATCCCCGCGTCTTCCATCCGCCGGCTCCCCTCGAGATTGCGCTTGGCGACCTCAAAGCCGTTCTGGACTCGCCGTCGCTCCTTTTGCTTACCGAGACGCCCCGCCACTTCAAGATCATGGAAACTATCCTTCGAGATTCAGGCGTAACCGGAAATCTGATTCACGATGCCCACATCGCCGCCCTCTGTGTCGAACATGGCGTAACCGAACTCCTGACCGGAGACCGCGATTTCTCCCGCTTCCGCGGACTAAAAATTATCGATCCTTTTGGCGCACCTGAAGGGCGCAAGCGGGACTAGATTCACAGCAGCCGGCGTAATGTGCTAGACTAAAACCGTATTCGGGAGTCGGGAAACGTGGAGGATTTGGTTGACCAGTATGCGAGTTATCTCAAGTTGGAGCGGAACGTCTCGCCTCACACGCTCAGAAATTATCTAAGCGATCTCAGGCAGTTTGAGGGGTTTCTCCGCGACAAGGGGCTTTGTGTCGATTACGACAAGAAGATCAAGTTCGAGGAAGTCGACGTCCATGTGGTGCGGGCCTATCTGGCGTTGCTGTCGAAGCGCAACCGGAAGAGTTCCATCGGGAGAAAGCTTGCGGCGCTTAAAGGCTTGTTCCGCTATCTCGTAAGAGAGAAGCAGCTCTCGCGCGATCCGTTGTCGTTCATCTCCACGCCGAAGCAGGAAAAGCCGCTGCCGAAGTTTCTCACGGTGGACGATGTCTTCCGGCTGCTCGGAGGTGTCCAGGGGAAGGGGACGTTGGACATTCGTGACCGCGCGGTTTTGGAAGTGCTCTACTCCACAGGCGTTCGGGTAAGCGAATTGGTCGGCCTCAACTGGGGCGACGTCGATTTTCGCCTGGGCATCATCCGTGTATTCGGTAAAGGATCGAAGGAACGAATTGTCCCGATCGGTGAAATCGCGCTTAAGACTCTTCGGGATTACGGTGACGAGCAGACGCGGCAATGGAAGCCGGCCGCCAAGGGAGAAGCGCCGGTCTTCTTGAATCATCGCGGAAAACGCATTACAACCCGTAGCGTTGCGCGGATCGTGGAGAAGCATTTGAAAATCGTGGGCATCCCGGTGCGCATGGGGCCGCACGGCCTGCGCCACACGTTCGCCACGCATCTCTTGAACGGCGGAGCGGATCTCCGTGCGATCCAGGAGCTGTTGGGCCACGCGAGCCTCTCGACGACCCAGCGCTACACGCACGTGAATCTGGATCAGCTCACGGCGGTGTACGACCGCGCGCATCCGAGAGCGTGAAGGAAGGCAAGAGGCAACAGTAAGGGCGACCGGCCGGTCGCCCCTACATTTCGCCTAAAAGGATTATGATGTTTCACGGTACAACCATATTGGCCGTCCGGCACAACGGGAAAGTCGTTGTCGTCGGCGACGGACAGGTGAGCCTGGGGCAGACGGTGATGAAGCACACCGCGCGCAAGGTGCGGAAGCTCTTCCACGACAAGGTCATCGC
Source organism: Deltaproteobacteria bacterium RIFCSPLOWO2_12_FULL_60_19 (assembly GCA_001798595.1). Lineage (GTDB taxonomy): Bacteria > Desulfobacterota > Binatia > UBA9968 > UBA9968 > 2-12-FULL-60-19. Next base: position 76,693 of record MGSS01000014.1, read on the forward strand.
GGGCTTTGCCGGCGCGACGGCGGACGCGTTCACGCTGTTCGAGAAGTTCGAGGCGAAGCTCGAACAGTTCAACGGCAACCTCAAGCGCGCCGCGGTGGAGCTGGCCAAAGACTGGCGCACGGATCGGGTGCTGCGCCGGCTCGACGCGCTGTTGATTATTGCGGACCTGGAGAATGCATTGGTAGTCTCCGGGAGCGGAGACGTGATAGAGCCGGACGACGGCGCGATAGCAATCGGCTCCGGCGGAAATTACGCGCTCGCCGCGGCACGGGTGTTGATGAAGCACACTCAGCTCGACGCGCGCGCGATCGCCGAAGAGGCGATGCGGACGGCGGCGGCGATCTGCGTGTATACCAACGATCAACTAACGTTCGAGGAGCTTCCTTAGTGCTGGACCAACAAGCTTCGCCTAACTGCGTTAATCGCCCCACGGTCTCCCTGCGGCGTACTAGAGAAAGTACGCCTCAGTCGCCGCGGGGCTCGCGCCTTGTTATGCTCGCTTCTTGGCCCAGCAGGTAGGCCGGAAGAGTTTAGACACACGATGAAATACCTTAAGACAGAGCGGATACTGGAAACTGTGCCGGGGGATTCGCCGGCGCCGGTGATGACGCCGCGGGAGATCGTCTCGGAGCTGGACCGCTACATCGTGGGGCAGAAAGATGCGAAGCGGGCCGTGGCGATCGCGCTGCGCAACCGCTGGCGGCGCCAGCTCGTGCCGGAGGATTTGCGGGAGGAGATCGCGCCGAAAAATATCATCATGATCGGGCCGACCGGCGTGGGCAAGACCGAAATTTCGCGCCGGCTTGCCAAGCTCTCCCAGGCGCCGTTCATCAAAGTGGAAGCGTCCAAGTTTACCGAGGTGGGCTACGTTGGGCGCGACGTCGAGTCGATCATCCGCGATCTCACGGAGCTCGCGATGAATATGGTCAAAGAGGAGGAAAAGCAGAAGGTCGAGCTGCGCGCGCGCGATCTGGCCGAAGAAAAGGTACTGGACCTCCTGCTGCCCCCGCTCCAGATCGGCAAGCCGGAGTCGGATGCCGCCGAGATCGCGCGAGCCATGGGAACCAGGGAGAAGCTCAAGCGGATGCTGCGCGAGGGAAAGCTCGACGAGCGCTTCGTGGACATCGAGATGACACAGACGATCATGCCGATGATCGAGGTCATGACGCCGCAGGGCATGGAGGGAATGGAGTTCAACATCAAAGAGATGTTCTCCAATCTCATGCCCAAAAGGACGAAGAAAAGAACCGTGAAAGTTCCGGAGGCGCTGGAGATCCTCACCCAGGAGGAGGCGAGCAAGCTGATCGACATGGACAAAGTCGTCTCCGAGGCGGTGCGCCGCGTAGAGCAATCCGGTATCGTCTTCATCGACGAGATCGACAAGATCGCGGGGCGGGAGTCCACGCACGGCCCCGACGTTTCCCGCGAGGGAGTCCAACGCGACCTGCTGCCGATCGTGGAAGGCTCGACCGTCAACACGAAGTACGGGATGGTGAAAACCGATCACATCTTGTTCATCGCTTCGGGCGCCTTTCACAGCACGAAGCCCTCGGACTTGATCCCCGAATTCCAGGGGCGCTTTCCGATCCGCGTGGAGCTCAACTCGCTCGGCAAGGAGGAATTCGTCCGCATCCTGACGGAGCCGAAGAACGCGTTGATCAAGCAATATATCGCCCTGTTGGAAACGGAGGGGATTCATCTGACGTTCGGCGACGACGCCATTCTGGAAATCTCCCGCATCGCCGCGGACGTGAACGAGAGAATGGAAAACATCGGCGCGCGGCGCCTCCATACGGTGATGGAGAGATTGCTGGACGAGATTTCCTACTCCGCGCCGGAGATGAGCGGCAAGGAAGTGGCGATCGACGCCCAGTATGTCCGCGACCGGCTGAATCCGATTCTGAAGGACGAAGATCTGTCGCGGTATATTTTATAGCCGGCGGGTTGAGACAGACTCATGGAACGTCACATCGGGAAAGCCGAAGTGTTGATGGAAGTGCTGCCCTTTATCCGGCGCTTCTACGGCAAGACCTTCGTCATCAAGTACGGCGGCAGCGCCATGACGGACGAAGAGTTGAAGAACAGCTTCGCGCAGGACATCGTGCTGCTCAAGTATGTCGGCATCAATCCTGTGGTCGTTCACGGCGGCGGGCCGCAGATCAACGAAATGTTGGAGAAAGTGGGGACGCCGACGCAGTTTGTGCGGGGCATGCGGGTCACGGACCAGGCGACGATGGATATCGTCGAAATGGTGCTGGTGGGCAAGATCAACCAGGAGATCGTCAACCTCATCAATCAGCACGGTGGGACAGCGGTCGGCTTGTCGGGCAAAGACGGCGAGCTTATCATCGCGCGCAAGATGACCGTCACGGTTAAGACGGACGGCGGCGAGCCCGAGACGGTGGATATCGGCATGGTCGGTGAGATCGTCGGCATCAACCCGACGATCATCAATTCGCTGGGCGAAAACAAATTCATTCCGGTCATCGCTCCGGTGGGCGTGGGGCGAAAGGGCGAGACCTACAATATCAACGCCGACCTCGTCGCGGGGCAGATCGCCGAGGCGCTGGGCGCGGAGAAGCTCATCCTGTTAACCGATGTCGAAGGGGTGAAAGACAAGGACGGAGGGCTGTTGAGCACGCTTAAAGTCAACCAGGCCCGCAGGCTCATTCAGGATGGCGTGGTCGGCGAGGGGATGATCCCCAAAGTCGAGTGCTGCATGGAGGCGTTGAAAGGGGGCGTGAGCAAGACCCACATCATCGACGGCAGAGTGAAGCACGCCGTGCTGCTCGAAATCTTCACCAAGGAGGGAGTGGGAACGGAAGTCGTTCGAAAGTAGCCGATGGCCGCTGAAAAAGGCCCATCTACCGTCAGCCCGCCTGGGAATCTCTCTCCGGGCCGATGCGATACGTCGATATTACGCTGCTCCTAAGAGATGCGAGCAGCCAGGAGGTACGCTTGGTACACCTCGTCCCACGCATCGGCCCTTCGAGAGACCCCCAGGCGGGCGGTAGTGATGGTTGCGCTTCGAAACGCCTCGCTCGACGCACTGCAAAGAGTACGCCTGCGCTCGTAGGTTTCTCGCGCGCCTTGTGGCTATCTCAACTTGGACCTTTTTGACCGGCCTAAAAAGAATTTGCTAAGTTGATTCTATGAACAATCGACAGATCGTCAAACTCACCGAGCGTTACGTCGCCAACACCTACGCGCGCTATCCGATCGCGCTGGTGCGGGGCAAGGGGGCGCGGGTGTGGGACGCCGACGGCAAGGAGTATCTCGACTTCGTCGGCGGCATCGCGGTCAACGCCCTCGGCCACGGCCATCCAGCCGTGATGCGCGCGATCCGCCAGCAGGCCGCCCGGCTGCTTCACGTCTCGAACCTGTATCACATCGCGCCGCAGTCCGAGCTGGCGCGTGAGTTGTGCCGCCGTTCCTTCGCCGAACGAGTTTTTTTTTGCAACAGCGGCGCGGAGGCGAATGAGGCGGCGATCAAGCTCACGCGGCGCTACGGCGCGGAATGGCTCGGCGGCAAGTACGAGATTCTTTCGACCTACAATTCTTTCCACGGACGGACTTTAGCGACGCTCACCGCCACCGGGCAGGAAAAGGTGCGCGCGGGCTATGACCCGCTGCCCGCCGGATTTCGCCAGGCGCCGTACGGCGACCTCAAGGCGATGGAGGCGGCGATCGACGAAGAAAAGACGGCCGCTATCCTCGTCGAGCCGATCCAAGGGGAAGGAGGGGTCGTCGTTCCCGACAAGAGTTATTTGCAGGGGCTGAGAGAGCTGTGCGATCAAAAAGGGCTGTTGCTGATCTTCGATGAAGTCCAGGTGGGAATGGGGCGGACGGGCAAGCTTTTTGCCTACGAGCATTTCGGCGTCGAGCCCGACATCATGACTCTGGCCAAGGCGATGGGAGGCGGATTGCCGTTGGGGGCGATGCTGGCGAAGGAAAAGGTCGCGCGAAGTTTCGTTCCCGGCGCTCATGCCTCCACCTTCGGCGGCAACCCACTCGCATGTAACGTCGGCCTGGCCGTGTTAAAAACCCTGGTTCAAGGCGGCGCGCTAAAGAACTGCGTGAAGATGGGAAAAGTTCTCTTCCAAGCGCTTCTCGGGATGAAGAGCCGCTTTTCATCGATCCGCGACGTTCGCGGCAAGGGGCTGATCGTCGGCATGGAGCTGGATCTGGATGGGACCAGGATCGTGGAGGAGTGCATGAAGGCCGGTCTCCTGATCAACTGCACGGCGCATAAAGTTCTCCGCTTTATTCCACCGCTGATCATCGGCGAGAAAGAGATCGAGCGCGGGCTGGGAATTTTAGAGAAAGTTCTCGCGCGCCGATAACCCGAAGCTTTTTTTGCCCCAATGAAAAAGAGAGATCTGCTGAGCTGGAAAGAGCTCAGCCGCAAAGATATCGAAGGGCTCTTGTCGCTCGCCCGCAAGCTCAAGCGGGAGCTTAAGCGCGGGGTGTCGCATCGGCGTCTCGCCGGAAAGACGCTCGCGCTGGTCTTCGAGAAGCCGAGCTTGAGGACGCGGGTCAGCTTCGAGACCGGGATGATGCAGCTCGGGGGCCATACGGTGTTTCTCGGTCCCGATGAGATTCGCCTCGGCGTCCGGGAGAGCGTCGCCGATTGCGCCAGGGTCCTCAGCCGCTGGGTGGATCTGATCGTGGTGCGGACCTTCTCCCAGGCGACGCTCGAAGAGATGGCTTCCCACGCGACGGCGCCGATCATCAACGGGCTGACGGACCTTTATCATCCCTGTCAGGTGTTGGCCGACTGCCTGACGCTGTTGGAGCACAAGGGAAAGCTCGACGGCTTGAAGATCGCGTTCATCGGCGACGGCAACAACATGGCCCATAGCTGGATGGAGGCGGCGGAAAAGCTTCCGCTCACGGTTGTGGCGGCTTGCCCGAAAGGCTACGAGCCCAACGCCGATGTCGTTCGCGCGGTCAAGGCGAACGGCGGTCGGGTCGTGGTCACGCGGGACGTAGCCGAAGCTGCGCGGGGAGCGGACGTGCTCTACACGGACGTTTGGGCGAGCATGGGCCAGGAGAGCGAGGCGGAGAGCCGCCGGCGGGTGTTTCAGGGCTATCAGATCAATCGCGACGTGCTCGCGCTCGCGAAAAAGGACGCCGTGGTGATGCACTGTCTGCCGGCTCATCGGGGCGAGGAGATCACCGACGAGGCGTTGGAGGGTCCGCAGTCCGTCGTCTTCGATCAGGCGGAGAATCGGCTGCATGCGCAGAAGGCGATCATGTTATGGTTGGTGAAAGGGTTTAAGGGTTAAAGAGTTGAAGGGATGAAAGTTAACAAGGTTGTTCTGGCATATTCGGGGGGACTCGATACCTCCGTGATTTTGCGTTGGCTGATTGAGACCTACGATTGCGAGGTCGTCGCCTACTGCGCCGATCTCGGCCAGGGCGAGGATCTCCAGGCGGTCCGGCGCAAGGCGTTCAAGACCGGCGCGAGCAAGGTCGTCGTCGACGATGTGCGGGAGGAGTTTGTCCGCCACTATATCTTTCCCATGCTGCGGGCGAACGCGGTCTACGAAGGCTCCTATCTCCTCGGCACTTCGATCGCGCGGCCGCTGATCGCCAAACGACAGATCGACACGGCCCTCAAGGAGAAGGCGGATGCGGTCTCCCACGGCGCGACCGGCAAGGGCAACGATCAGGTGCGGTTCGAGCTGACCTACTACGCGCTCAAGCCCGACGTCAAAGTCATCGCGCCGTGGAGAATCTGGGATCTCAACTCGCGGCGCGCGCTGGTGGCCTACGCCAAGCGCCACGGCATCCCCGTGCCCGTGACGGGCAAGCGCCCCTACAGCACCGACCGTAATCTCTTCCACATCAGCTACGAAGGCGGGATTTTGGAAGACCCCTGGAAAGAGCCGCCGGCGGACATGTTTGTCTGGACACGGCCGGTCGAGAAGACGCCGGGGCGGCCCGAATACATCGAGATTGATTTTTCCCGCGGCGACCCCGTGGCGCTTAACGGCAAGCGGCTCTCGCCGGCGACGTTGTTGGCCGCGCTCAATGCGTTGGGCGCCAGGCACGGCATCGGCAGAGTGGACCTGGTGGAGAACCGCTACGTCGGCATGAAGTCGCGCGGGGTGTATGAGACGCCGGGCGGGACGGTCCTGCACGTCGCTCATCGGGCCATCGAGTCGATTACCATGGACCGCGAGGTGATGCGCATCCGCGACTCGCTGATTTCAAAGTATGCCGAGCTGATTTATTATGGCTACTGGTTCTCGCCGGAGCGGGAGGTTTTGCAGCAGACGATCGACGCCGCTCAACGGAACGTGAGCGGGCGGGTGCGGCTCAAGCTTTGCAAGGGCAATGCCGCCGTGGCGGGCCGAAGATCGAGCCGGTCGCTCTACGATCCCCGTGTGGCGAGCTTCGAGGAGGGCGGGGGATACGATCAGGCGGACGCCGAAGGCTTCATCCGGCTGAATTCGCTGCGACTAAGACTGCGGCGGCTGCGGCAAGAGAAAAAAAACTAAAAAGCAATTTTAGATTTTCGATTGCCGATTTTCGATTGAAGAAAGGAACGGATCAGGAATCTTTCGATTTTAATCTTGGATGGCTTTCCGACAATCGAAAATCTAAAATCGAAAATTAGGAGAGGGAAGCGGGTGGTAAAGGAGAAGAAACTGTGGGGTGGGCGATTCGCGGGGCGAACGGCCGGGTCGGTCGAGGCTTTCACCGCCTCGATTGACGTGGACGCGCGGCTTTATCGCCATGACATCGCCGGAAGCATCGCGCATGCCCGGATGCTGGCGAAGCAGCGGATCGTCTCATCGCGGGAGGCGCGGCGAATCGTGCGCGGCTTGCTGGCGATTCAGAGAGAGATCGAAGAGGGGAAATTTCGCTTCTCCACGGCCGACGAAGACATTCACATGAACATCGAGCGGCGGCTGATCGCCAAAATCGGCAAGGCGGGCGAGAAGCTCCACACGGCGCGGAGCCGCAACGACCAGGTGACTCTGGACATGCGGCTTTACCTGCGCGAGGAGATGGGAATCATCGGGGAAGCTCTTGGCAATCTCAGACAGGAGCTTGCACGGGCGGCCAGGCGGCATCTCAAGGTCATCATGCCGGGCTATACCCATCTCCAGCGCGCCCAGCCGGTGCTGTTCTCGCACCATCTGCTCGCGTATGCCGAGATGTTCGAGCGCGACGGCGAGCGAATGGCCGACTGCCTGAAGCGGGTGAACGTTCTGCCGCTCGGCGCCGGCGCGCTGGCCGGAACTACGCTGCCCATCGACCGGTCCTACGTCGCCCGGCTGCTCGGCTTCCCGCGAATCTCGAAGAACAGCATCGACGCCGTGAGCGACCGGGACTTCGCGCTGGAATTCCTCGCCGCCTCGGCGATCGTCTTCGTTCATCTGAGCCGGTTGGCGGAAGAGCTGGTCTTGTGGTCGAGCTGGGAATTTGGTTTTATTGAGCTTCCCGACGGTTATTGCACGGGCAGCTCGATGATGCCGCAGAAGAAGAATCCGGACGTGCCGGAGCTGATCCGCGGCAAGAGCGGCCGGATTTTCGGCCACCTCCAGGCGCTGCTGACGTTGATGAAGGGGCTGCCGCTGGCCTACAATCGCGACCTCCAGGAGGATAAACGCCCCGTGTTCGACGCGGTCGATACGGTCAAGGCAAGCCTACAGATGGCGACGGAGATCTTGCCGGGCATTAAAGTCAAAACGGAAAGAATGGCGGCGGCCGCTCTGGATGGATTGATGAACGCGACCGACCTCGCGGATTATCTTGTGTCCAGGGGCGTGCCGTTTAGATCGGCGCACGGTGTCGTGGGCGCCATTGTGCGGCTCTGCCTCGATCGAGGCCGGAGGATCGAGGAGCTGTCGCTTAAGGAATTGAAACGATTTTCTCCCAAGATCGAGAAGGATGTCTATTCCTATCTGACACCGCAGGCGGCGGTCGAGCGGCGCCGCTCTGCGGGCGGAACGGCGCCGGGCAACGTGCGGCAGCGGCTGAGAGAAATGGGGGTTTTATGAAAATACGATTGAGGATGGAAGATAGAGGATGGAGGCTCGCAAGTAACCTGCTGGCTGCGAGCTTCCTCGTCAGTGTCGTTGTGGTGGGGATCGGTGGCTGCGGCAAGAAGGGGGACCCGCGCGCGCCGGAGCTGGCGACGCCGGAGACGATCAAAGATCTCAGGGGGCGGCCCGACAAGGGAGGCATCTCGCTCACCTGGACCCGGCCGACGCGCTACGTGGACGGGAAAGCGCTGAACGACCTCGCCGGCTTTGTGATCTTCCGTAAAGAGCTGTCCAAGAGCTGCCCGGACTGTCCCGTGCCGTACCGCGAGCAGGCGGCGGTCAACGTCGAGGACCAGGAGAAGTTCATGAAGAAGAAGCAATACGGCTTCGTCGACAAAGAGCTTAAGCCGCAGACCACCTATCGCTATCGAATCTTCTCTAAGCTCATGGATAATTCTCTCAGCGACCCCTCCAACGAGATCGAGGTCGCCTGGAAGCCCTGATGCATTACTTCGAATATCAAAACGGCGAGCTTTTCGCCGAACAAGTTCCCGTGCGCCGCATCGCCAAGGAAGTCGGGACGCCGGCATATATCTATAGTTTGGCGACGCTCAAGCGCCACTACCAGGTGTTCGATCGCGCTTTTGCCCGGGTGCCGCATGTGATCTGTTTTTCAGTCAAGGCCAATTCCAACCTGGCGGTGCTCAGAACCTTCGCCAAAGAGGGGAGCGGTTTCGATATCGTCTCCGGCGGCGAGCTGTTTCGCGCGCTCAAAGCGGGCGCCGATCCCAAGAAAATCGTTTTTTCCGGCGTGGGAAAGAAGAAAGAAGAGATCGAGTATGCGCTCGACGCCGGCATTTTGATGTTCAACGTCGAGTCCGAGCAGGAGCTGGCCTTCCTCGACGACGTAAGCCGCGCCCGGGGGAAGAGGGCGCCGATCAGCTTACGGGTAAATCCCGACGTCGATCCGAAGACCCATCCTTACATTTCGACGGGAATGAAGAAGAGCAAGTTCGGGATCGAGATCAAGCGCTCCGCGGAGTTGTATAAAAAAGCTCTGTCGCTCAAAAACCTGGAGGTAATCGGCGTCGATTGCCACATCGGGTCGCAGCTCACCTCGGTCGGTCCCTTTGTCGACGCGCTGTCTCGGATCAGAGAATACCTCGATCGAGTCCTGGTCGGCTATCTCAGAAAAGAAGGGGCAAATATCCGCTATCTCGATCTCGGCGGCGGCTTGGGGATTCAATACAAGGACGAAGAGCCGCCGCGTCCGGAAGACTATGCCGCTGCGCTGATTCAAGGCCTGGAAGGCCTCGATGTCACGCTGATCCTCGAGCCGGGGCGCGTGATGGTCGGAAACGCGGGAATTCTGGTCACCGAAGTGCTCTATCTAAAGGAGACCGACGAAAAGAAGTTCGTCGTGGTCGACGGCGGCATGAACGATCTCCTCCGACCAGCGCTTTACGGCTCGTACATGGGAATCCGGCCCGTGGTCGAGCGCAAGGCGGAGACGATCGTCGCCGACGTCGTGGGGCCGATCTGCGAGAGCGGGGACTTCTTCGCCAAGGATCGAGAAATTTCACGGCCCCAGCCCGGCGACCTCCTGGCCGTCATGAGCGCCGGCGCCTACGGCTTCACCATGGCTTCCAACTACAACTCGCACCCGAAGCCGCCGGAAATTCTCGTTGACGGCGACAAGTTCTACGTCGTCCGGCAAAGAGAGACCCTGGAAGATCTCATCAGGGGAGAGACGATTCCGCCGATTCTCCAATAGGCTCAAGGCAAATTGCAAAATGCAAAATTTGAATTGCAAAATTGAGGAAGCCAAAAATTTGACTTTTGCACTTTGCCATTCGACAGGCTCATGGTGGTGAGTTAGGTCGAACCACAGTTTTCATTTTGCAATCATCTGAAGACCAAAAAGTTCAATGGTTTAAGAGGTTCGATCACGAACACGAGCCACGAGCACGACCTGCTATGAGCGAGCTTCATTTCACCAAGATGCACGGTTGCGGCAACGATTTCGTCTTCATCGACTGCCTTAACGGCGAGAAGCGCGATCTGGAGAAATTGGCCAAGCGGCTCTGCGACCGCCGCTTCGGCATCGGCGCGGATCAACTGCTCACGGTTCATCCTTCGAAGATCGCCGACTTCAAGATGGAGATCTACAACGCCGACGGCGGCCAGGTGGAGATGTGCGGCAACGGTATCCGCTGCTTCGCCAAGTATGTGCGCGACCACGGCCTGACGCAGAAGAACGAGCTTCAAGTCGAAACGCTTGCGGGCATCATCCGGCCGCGCCTGGTCGGCGATCTGGTCGAGGTGGACATGGGCGAGCCGATCCTCGAAGGCCGGAAGATACCTGTGAACGCCGACGGGAAAATAGTCAATCGCCCGCTGGATGTCGATGGACGGACGTACAGCGTCACTTGTGTCTCGATGGGGAACCCGCATTGCGCGCTCTACCCCGACGACCCGGACAGTTTGGATCTTGAAAAACTGGGGCCGCGCTTCGAGCATCATCCTTTTTTCCCTAAGCGGGTCAACACCGAGTTCATCAAAGTGCTTGGCCCCGCGGAGATCCGCATGCGCGTCTGGGAGCGCGGCGCCGGCGAGACCTGGGCCTGCGGCACCGGCGCCTGCGCCGCGGCGGTGGCCGGCGTGCTCACGGGAAACAACGGGAGAAAAGTCACCGTGCATCTGCGCGGCGGCGACCTGCTTATCGAATGGCGCGAGAACAACCGCGTCTATATGACCGGCGGAGCGGAAGAGGTGTTTCAGGGTACGGTAAGGATTTAGGGGAGGGCAGCGCCATGTTTTCCGGTTCAATGGTCGCTCTGGTGACGCCTTTCAAAGACGGCGGCGTCGATTGGCAGAGTCTCGAAGAGTTGGTCGAGTTTCACATCAAAAATGGAACGAACGGAATCGTTCCGTGCGGGACAACGGGGGAATCCGCCACGCTGAGCCATCAGGAACACGACGACGTGATCAAGGCGGTCGTCAAGACCGTGAACAAGCGCGTTCCGGTCATCGCGGGCACGGGCTCCAACTCGACCGAGGAGGCGGTGCGTCTGACCAGGGAAGCGGAGAAGTCCGGCGCCGACGGCGCACTGATGATTTCGCCTTACTACAACCGCCCGACGCAGGAAGGTATCTACCAGCATTACAAGAAAGTTGCCGCGTCCGTTGGGATTCCACTGATCGTCTACAACATTCCAGGGCGCACGGGCTCAAAGATCGAGCCGGAGACGCTTGCCCGGCTCGCGGAAATCAAAAACGTTGCCGGCGTCAAAGAGGCGACCGGCTCGGTCGATCAGGCGATCGACGTAATCCGCCTCTGCGGCGACCGCTTCGCGGTCTATTCCGGCGAAGACTCGCTCGTGTTTTCGCTGATGGCCCTCGGCGGCAAGGGGGTGATCTCCACGGTCGCCAACATCACGCCCAAAGAGATGTCCGACCTCACCCAGGCCTGCCTACAAGGAAACTGGGCGAAGGGGAGAGAGCTTCAACTCAAGCTTATTCCGCTGGTCCGCGCGGTCTTCATCGAGACCAATCCGATTCCGATCAAGACGGCGCTCTCGCTCATGGGCAAGTGCCGCCCCGACCTGCGCCTGCCGCTCACTCCGATGTCGGAGGGAAATCTCAAAAAACTCCGGCAGACGATGACCGATTTCGGTCTGATCCGAGGCGCGGCGTGATCGACATCATAATTTGCGGCGCGGGCGGGAGGATGGGGAGCACGCTGGTGCGTCTCATCCATGAAAGCCGCGCGATGAAGCTGGTGGGAGCGATCGAGGCGTCCGATAGCCCGCAAATCGGCAAGGATGCCGGCGAGGTGGCCGGCGTGGGCAGGATCGGTATTCCGATCGTCGCCGAAATCGCGCCGCTGCTGAAAAAGCCGGCGGTCATCATTGAATTCACCGCCCCGGACGCCACACTTGAGCGCGCAAAAATCGCTGCTCAGAAAAATGTCCCCATCGTGATCGGCACCACGGGACTTACTCAAAAGCAGTTAGCCGAGATCAAGAAGCTGTCGCGCCGAACCCGTATCCTTATCTCGGCCAATATGAGTCTCGGCGTGAACCTGCTCGTGAGCCTCATGGGCAGAGTGGCCAGGATCTTGGGAGAAGATTACGACGTCGAGATCGTCGAGGCGCACCATCGCTACAAGAAAGACGCGCCAAGCGGGACGGCGTTGGCATTGGCTCGACCGATCGCTGAAGCGCTGAAAAGAGATTTGGACAAAGCCGGCGTCTGTGGCCGCAAGGGGATCGTCGGCGAGCGAACCAGGCAGGAAATCGGCCTGCTCTCCGTCCGGGCCGGGGACATCGTCGGCGACCACACCGTGATCTTCGGCGGCCTCGGCGAAAGAATCGAATTCATCCACCGCGCCCAGAGCCGCGAGACCTTCGCCCGCGGCGCGCTGCGCGCCGCCCAATGGCTCGTCAAGCAGAAAAAAGGGCTGTACAGCATGCAGGACGTGCTGGGGCTGGAGTGATCCGGCTCTTCTGATGGGTCAAGCCGACAATCACCCGGACCTGCTTAGACCCAAAGATTTTGCTCGTTATAGGGCCGTTAAAGATCGTGCTACAAGGTGAGCGTTTCGTCCTAATCTTTCGCCCCCAATCTTTTTGACACCACGCTAATCCTCCATTACATTGAGTCTCATGGTCAACATGGACACGATCGTGTCGCTATGCAAGCGGCGCGGGTTTATTTTTCAGTCGAGCGAAATTTACGGCGGCACTGGCTCGTGCTGGGACTACGGCCCGTTGGGTGTGGAACTCAAGAACAACGTCAA
>MGSS01000015.1 GCA_001798595.1 Deltaproteobacteria bacterium RIFCSPLOWO2_12_FULL_60_19
GTGCCGATGACCAGTGTGCCGGTGCGGGCGAGTTTTTCCAGCGTCGTTTCGGCGAATGCCGGGCCGCCGCCTACCAACAGCGCCGCTGCAACCAGCGACGCGATCAACCCTCGTCTCATAAATGCCTCCTTTGCAGGGTGCTGAAAAACTCCGTTCATCCTTCGACCCTTCGAGGGGCCTCAGGGCAGGCCCTCTCGACAGCCTTTAGTCCCGAGCCTGTCGCGGGGTCAGGACGAACGGAGGATGGATTGAAATCATTGGAGAATTTCCGTTCGTGCTGGCTCTCGAAGCACGAGTGGCTTTTTTCAGCATCCTGTTAGTGATAAAGAATCTTGCTCAAGAACTGTTTCGCCCGCGGCGATTTCGGCTCGGCAAAGAAGCTCTCCGGCTTTGCCTCCTCGACCACCTGTCCCTCGTCCATGAAGACCACCCGGTGGGCGACCCGCCGGGCGAAGCCCATCTCGTGCGTGACTACGATCATCGTCATCCCTTCGCGGGCGAGATCCGTCATGACCTCCAGGACTTCGTTGATCATCTCCGGGTCGAGCGCCGAGGTCGGCTCGTCGAACAGCATGATCTTGGGCTGCATCGCCAGCGCCCTGGCGATGGCGACGCGTTGCTGCTGGCCGCCGGAAAGACTGGCGGGAAATGCGTCGGCCTTGTCGGGAATCCCGACCCGCTCGAGCAGCTTCATCGCGCTCTCTGCCGCCGCTTCGCGAGAGGCGTTTCTGACCTTCATGGGGCCGAGCGTGATATTATCCATCACGCTCAGATGCGGATAGAGATTGAATTGCTGAAATACAAAGCCGATCTCGGCTCTGAGCGCCCGCAGGTCCAATGACAGGTCGGAAAGTTCTCTTCCGTCGACCAGGATCTCGCCTTTTTGAATCAGTTCCAGCCGGTTGATACAGCGGATGAGCGTACTCTTGCCGCTGCCGCTCGGGCCGCAAACCACCACGACTTCTCCCTTCTCGATCCTGAGGTCGATGTCCCTCAGGACGTGAAGCGAGCCGTACCATTTATTTACCCGGCGAAATTCAACCACGGCGATAAACTCTCTGCTTGCAAAAGATTTGCTCGAGATTTGCAAATCGTCGGTGCGGATACTATATCATCACTCGGAAATTGCAATGGACTTTTTCTTAGTGCGGCACGGCGAAGCCAAGCCGGAATACGAAGACCCGAGGCGTCCTTTGACCGGCCGGGGGCGGCGGGAGGTGGAAAAGGTCGCCCGCGCCCTACGGAAAAAAAATGTCGCCGTCGCCGAGGTTCTTCACTCAGGCAAGCTCCGGGCGAAGCAGACGGCCGAGATCATGGCCCGCTTTCTGTCGCCTGCCCGGGGCGCGCGTGAGACTACCGGGCTGGCGCCGGAGGACGATCCGGCTCTCGCCAAGGCCGAGTTGAAGGCGGCCGGCGCCTCCGTGATGTTGGTCGGCCATCTGCCTCACCTCGGCCGCCTCGCGGCGCTGCTCGTCACCGGCGATAGCGAGAGGAGCGTGGTGGAGTTTCCGCCGGCCTCCGTTGCCTGCCTCTCCGGCGCGGAGGATGGCTGGAAACTTGCGTGGTCTCTCAGTCCGGACATGCTCTAGTCGCCATTGACCCTCAGCGGGAGATAGTCTAATAAAGGAAGATCGGAAAACGCCGGAGCGTGGCGGAATAAAGGTAGGTGCTATGGCTTCAGATACCCTGACGATTATCGACAACCGGACCGGGAGGAAGTACGAGGTTCCGGTTCACGGCGGCGCGATCTATGCGGTCGACCTGCGCCAGATCCGGGTCTCCGAGGAGGACGGCGGGCTGGTCAGCTTCGATCCGGGTTATATGAACACGGCGCCGTGCCAGAGCAAGATTACCTTTATCGACGGGGACCTGGGAATTCTCCGCTACCGCGGCTATCCGATCGAGCAGCTGGCGGAAAAGGCCAGCTATCTGGAGACGGCTTACCTGATCCTGCGCGGCGAGCTTCCCACGAAAACGCAGTTGGCCGATTGGAGCCATCACATCACGCATCACTCCATCCTGCACGAAAACGTAAAAAAGTTTATCGACGGGTTTCACCACGACGCCCACCCGATGGGGATGCTGGTGAGCACGGTCGGGGCGCTGTCGACATTTTATACCGAGGCCAAGAGCATTTTCGACGCCGAGTCGCGTGACAAGCAGACCTACCGGCTGGTCGCCAAAATGCCGACGATCGCGGCGTTCGCCTACCGCCACAGCATCGGCATGCCCTACGCCTACCCGGACAACGATCTGAGCTACACGGGAAATTTTCTCAACATGCTCTTCAAGATGACCGAGCTGAAGTACCGGCCCCACCCGGTGCTGGAAAAGGCGTTGGATGTCTTGTTTATCCTGCACGCCGACCACGAGCAGAATATCAGCACCAGCGTCATGCGCGGCGTCGGGAGCGCCCACTCCGATCCCTATTGCTCCGTGGCCGCCGCCGCCGCCGCGCTTTACGGGCCGCTGCACGGCGGGGCGAACGAGCAGGTGCTCCGGATGCTCAACGAGATCGGCTCGAAGGACAAAGTCCCGGCCTTCATCGAGAAAGTTAAGACAGGAGAAGGGCGGCTCATGGGATTCGGCCACCGGGTTTACAAAAACTACGATCCCAGGGCCAAGATCATCAAGAAGGTCGCTTACGATGTCTTTGATCTCAAAGGCCGCAACCCGCTCCTCGATATCGCGCTGGAGTTGGAGCGGATCGCACTGGAAGACGACTATTTTATCAAGCGCAAGCTCTATCCGAACGTCGATTTCTACTCCGGCCTGATCTATCAGTCGATGGGGCTGCCGATCGACATGTTCTCGGTGTTGTTCGCCATCGCCCGCACCATCGGTTGGATCGCCCACTGGGAAGAGATGTTGCTCGACCCGGAGCAGAAGATGAAGATCGCCCGCCCGAGACAAATCTACAAAGGGGCCGAGAAACGGGATTACGTTCCTATCGAGGCGAGGAAGTAAGGCGAGCGCTTCTCACTTCTTCACAGTCCCGCTTACCACGATCAACCGCTGGCCGGCGCGCAACTGCGGCTTCTTGAGACCATTGAGTTCCATGATCTGATCCACTTTTGTATGGTAGCGCTTGGCCAGGGCCGCGAGCGTCTCGCCTTTCTTTACGGTATAGGTCACGACCTTCACCGGCTTCGAGTCGAATGTTGCTTTGTACGCCCGCTCGAAGGCCGCTCCGTTGCCGGCCGGAACCCGCAGCCTAAAATTCTCCGCCGTAGGCGGCGTGCTGTTGCGCAGCAGCGCCGGGTTCAGCTCTTTAATCTCGCCGACGGTGGTTTGCGCCAGCTTGGCGATGGTTTCCAGGCTAAGCGGCCGATGGGTGCTCACCTCGTCGTACGCCAGGGGCGCCTCATAGGAAATCCCGTTCAAGCCGCACTTTTCCGGATCGGCGGCGATCAAGGCCGCGGCGATAAACTTAGGCACGTAGTTGCGTGTCTCCTGCTTCAAGTCGGCCGCTTGGCTGACTTGCCAGAAGTCATTGGTCTGGGAGCGTTGGATGGCGTTGACCACGTTGCCTTCGCCGGCGTTGTAGGCGGCTGCGGCTAAAAACCAACCGCCGAATTGTTGGTGCAGGTCTTTAAGGTACGCCGCGGCGGCCCGCGTCGATTTCACCGGATCGCGACGCTCGTCGACCCAGCCGTCGATCCTGAGTCCATAGCGGATGCCCGTGGTGCGCATGAATTGCCACGGCCCGACCGCCCTCGCTCTCGACGTCGCGTGCGGTGAGAAGCCGCTCTCGATCAAGGAGAGATAGACCAGCTCCTCTGGCAGGCCGGCCTGTTGAAGAATCGTCGCCATCATCGGGACATAGCGTCCCGAGCGCGCCAGCGCCTCGGCCATATACATGCCCCGCGCCTTGCAGAAATAGCTGACAAAATAACGAACGCGGTCGTTCTCCACCAGGTGCATCGAAAGCTGGATCTTCCGTTTCCCTGTCGGCAGCGCCATCGCCTTGTCGACCTCCTGCTGCCATAACCCCAGCAGCCGGTCGTCCGCCGCCGGGCCGGGCGCCTCTTGGAGCGCGGTCGGCCGCTCCGGCGCCGCCCTTGCCTTTTCTACCAGTTCCCTTTTTGCCACCGCCGGAGGCGGCGTTGTCTCTCGCTTCGCCCTGGTCTCGGTCGCGGCGGGGCCGGGGGCCGATTGAACCGGCGCCGGCTGAGGAGACGGCAACGTCGTCTCAACGACGGGCTTTTTTTCCGGCTCCTCTCCCCGCATCCAGGAAGGAATATAATCCCCCATGAACGGAGGCCAGGGCATCGCGCAGCCGGACAAAATCCACGGCGGAAACGCGACCAGCGTTATGAAAATGACGACTAAACGCATTGTAAAACTGAACGGGCGCAGCCTACTAAAAAGGAACCGAACAATCAACCCTTAAACGCGCTTGCAGTGGAAAGAAAAGCGCATTAGAGTATTTCTATCGAACCGGGTTGAGCTATTTGCTTATGCGCTCGCTCCGAAGTCTCTGTTTCAGCGCCGTTTTCTGCCTCGTCATGCCGTTTTCCACGGCGCGCGGCGCGGAAGCCGAGAAGTTGAACGTCGTCTACTCCTCGATCGCCGCGGTCTCGCTCTCGAGTTGGATTCCCAAGGACGCTGGGATCTACAAAAAGCACGGTCTCGACGTCAACCTGATCTACGTCGCCGGCTCCCAGGCCATCGCGACGCTCATCTCGGGAGACGCGCAAATCGCGCAGGGCTCCGGCGCGGCCGCGATGCTCTCGCGACTCTCCGGCGCGGAGGTGAAGCTCATCGGGAACATCATCAACGTGATTCCGATGAGCTTTGTAACAACACCCGACATCGCCGGTCCGCAGGATTTGAAAGGCAAAACCTTCGGCGTCAGCCGCTTCGGCTCCCTCACCGACGTGGGGCTCCGGAAAGCGGTGAGCGAGTGGGGGCTCGACCCCAACAAAGACATTAAGGTGATTCAGACGGGCGGCGTGCCGGAGAATCTCCTATTCATGCAGCAGGGACTGATCAAAGGCGCGCTCATATCGTCGCCGACGTTGGAGAAGGCTAAAGAGCTGGGTTTTAAGGAGATTCTCAACCTGGGAAGCCTAAAGTACCGTTATCCCGGCACGGCGCTCGTGACGACCGACGCGTTTATCAAGAATCGCGCCCAGACGCTCAACCGGTTCCTCAAAGCCACCCTCGAAGGGATCAAGTTCGCCAAGACCAACCCCGATTTTACGGTCAAGGTCCTGGGAAAGTACACCCGGACTACCGACGCCAAATTGCTCGACAGCGCCTTCCACACCTATGTCCTCGGCTACATCCGCGACTTCCCCACCGTAAGCGCGGAGGAGGTGGAGACCGCCCTGGAGGAGATCGCCGCCAGAAACCCCAAGGCCAAAGGGGCCGATCTCAAATCCTTCTACGATTCCGCGCCGCTGGACCAGCTCGCCAAAGAAGGCTTCGTCAGGCAGCTCTATCCGCGTTAAATTGCGGCAACCCGGAGCTTCGCCGGGAGTTCCAAGGCCTCCAAGCCGGTCTTCGCTCACGAACACGTCCCCCCTTTTCAACTTGTCACCCTCCCGCTCGACCGCTTGACAAGATTTCCACAAGGGAGGGATATTGCGTAGCGGGAGATCCCATGGCCAGCGCGTGGAAAATCTTTGGCGCCTTTGGATTTCTAGTCTTGGCATTTTTGTTCGATCCATCCTTGCTCACAGCTGCGGAGCCAAAAACTGGTTGGCAGGCGGAGTGGGAGAAGACCTTGCAGGCGGCGGAGCGGGAGGGGCAGGTTACGGTTTACATCGCCGGCTACGGCGCGATAGTCGATTCCGGGGCGTTTCAGAAAGCCTACCCCAAAATCAAAGTGCTGAGTGTGACCGGATCGGGCACGCAACTCGCGCCGCGGATTGCGGCTGAGCGGAGAGCGGAAAAATACCTGGCAGACGTTTACAACGGCGGCGGCAACTCGCTCCAACAGATTCTCTACCTTGGAAAAATGCTCGACCCGATCAAACCCGCGCTCATGCTGCTGGAGGTGTTGGACGAGTCCAAGTGGTGGGAAGGGAAGCACAAGTACGGCGACCCGGAGGGGATGCACATATTCGTCTACGAAGGCAACGTGTCGAGCGGGGCGGGTGCGAGCTACAACACCGCGCTCCTTGCCCCGAAGGACTACGGCTCACACTGGGATTTCCTCAACCTCAAGCTGAAGGGAAAGATCGTCGCCACCGACATACGGCAAGTTCGCGGAGCGGGCCTGCCCTGGCAGTATCTCTACTACCACCCGCAGCTCGGACCGCCGTACTTGAAGCGCCTTTACAGCGAGATGGAGGTGACGATGACGGCGGATCTGCGCCAGGCGGTGGATTGGATGGCCGTCGGGAAAGTCGTTCTCTGTCTCCCCTGCCAGGGATCTCCCGTGGTTAAGGCGAAGAACCAGGGGCTGCCCGTCGACCAATTCGAGCCTTACCACCTCAAAGAGGGCGTCTCGCTCTCGTCGGCGTTCGGCCAGTTGGCGCTGATGAACCGGGCGCCGCACCCCAACGCGGCAAAGGTCTTTATCAACTGGATGCTGTCGCGCGAGGGGCAGACCGTCTTCCAGAAAATCATGAGCGTGCCCGGCGACGCGCGCAACTCAAGACGGATCGACGTGCCCAAGGAGCACATTCCGCCGAACGAGCGCCGGAAAGACGGCTTGAGATATTTCGACGTGGACGATCCCGACACCAAAGACATCAGGCCGGTGATGAAGCTGCTCGATGAAATTGTGCCCACGAAGAAGTAGGGAAGAGCGTCGCCGCCGGCGGAGTTGCCCGTTTGAGAGATTTTCGATAAAGGACGCCTATGGCCAATCCTCCTCCAAGGTACGATAAACCCCGCAGGTTTGTGAAAGGGATCGAGAGCGAGACCTACTCACTGACCGAGATGCGCCGCCAGCGGCTCGCCACGGTCCCGAGGGGGATTACCAAAGACTACCGCGACTATCTCGACGGCGGCGGCGCGCGGGAGAAGAACATCATCAGCCCCGCCAACGAGCCGTTCGTTACCCATAGCCTCCAGGCCCATTTCGTCACTCTAGGCCCCGGAGCAAGAGACAAAGGCCACGGCCATCAGAACGAGGCGTTCTTTTACATCCTCGAAGGACGGGGCTTCGACATGCACGACGGCACGCGCTACGACTGGGAAGCGGGCGATGCGGTCGCGGTCCACAACGACTCCGTGCACTGGCACAACAACGCCGACCCCGACCGCGGCGTAGTGGCGCTGGTGATGAAGGCCAAGCCCCTGTGGATTTTTCTGGGACTCCACCAACAGGGACCGCTCGGGACCGCGCCGGCCGAGGATGATCATCGGTGGGGGCCGCCGGTCGATTTTCCGGTTATCCGCGCGGAGGAAGATTTAAAGCTCAAGAAAGTCATCAAGCCGTCCGACACGCCGTGGCGGGTTACGCCGCACGGAAAGATCCGGCTGCTGGCGGATGCATCCGTCCCGCTCCGCGTGAAAGCGATCGACGTCCACCTTCAGGAAATTCCCGGCGGCAGCCGCTCCGGCCGCCAGTGGCAGATGCAGGACGAGATTTTCTACGTGTTGGAAGGGCGCGGCTACGATCTCCATTGGGAGGTGGACGTCGAGATCACCGACCGATACCACGCCCGCATCGCCAAAGAGCCGAGCCGTTGGGAGTGGAAGGCGGGAGACATGGTTTACATTCCGCACAACACGATCCATCAGCACTTCAACGCCGATCCCGCCAAGCCCGTGCGGCTGATCTCCGGGTCGAACCGGATTTACCGGATGATCGGCTACTCGCGGATCGAGCAGTTGGAGAATGCGCCGGAGTACCGGGGACAGTAACGGATGTCAGATAACAGATGGTGATTGAGAGGCCGTTCAAAACACCGTATCCGCTGTCAGCCCGCCTGAGAATCTCTCTCCGGGCCGATGCGATACGGCTGCGTTACGCTCATCTACGTTCTGAAAGTCTCTCTGGGCTACGCTTGAATCTCCCTGTCCCACGCATCGACCCTTCGAGAGACCCCCAGGCGGGCGGTGCTCATGGGTAGATTGCGGCTGAGTTTCATCTCCGGAGTGAACGAAAGAGTTCAACCTCTCATGGATGGGGCGGTCCAGCCCGAGGGTATCGAGCTTGTCCCGACCAGTTCCGATCCATCGGAGACTTTTTGGCGCCAGCTCAAGTTTCAGGAGTTTGAGATTTCGGAGATGTCGCTTTCGTCTTATCTCATCGCCCGCTCGCGCGGCATGGATATGATTGCGATCCCGGCGTTTCCGGCGCGCCGCTTTATGCACACGCAACTTTCCTACCACGCGGACTCGCGGATCACGGCGCCGGGCGACCTGACAGGCAAGAGAATCGGCGTCGGAGAATACCAGCAGACCGCTTCGCTCTGGACCCGGGGCATTCTGGAGCATGACTTCGGCGTGTCGCAGTACAAAGTCCATTGGTACATGGAGCGGAGCGAGGAGTTGAGTCACGGCGGCGCGACGGGCTTCACCCCTCCCAAGGGAATTTCTTTTCAGAGAATTCCGGCCGACAAGAGTCTCGCGTCGATGCTCGTCAACCATGAAATCGACGCCGCCTCGGTCCACCGGGCGTTTCAAAAAGGCTCGAACATCATCGACCGATCGACCCACATCCGGGCGGCCGAGGGAGACTGGAGCAAAATCAAACCGCTGTTTCCCGACAGGAAGGCCGAGGGCGCGCGTTTTTTTCGCGCGCACGGCTACATCCCGGCGAACCATACCTATATCATCCGGGGAGATGTCCACCGGGATCATCCCTGGGTCGCGTTCAATCTGTACACGGCGTTCATCAAGGCCAAACAGATGGCGCAGGAGAGCTTGGCGGAAAGTATTCCGTCCGGCCTGATATTCGGGCCGGAGTATGCGGCGGAGACGAGAAAGATATTCGGCGCTGACCCCTTTCCCTACGGCATCAAGGAAAATCGCCCGATGCTCGACACGATCATCGACTACTCCCACGAGCAGGGTCTCACGGCCGAGAAGCTCAAGCTCGAGGATCTCTTCGCGCGGAGCACATTGGATGTGTAAAAATTTAAGATTGCGGTCTGGGTTCGTGTTTGATGGTGAGAGCCGCCACCCGCTCTCCGAGCCTGCGCAATGGGTAGCTACTTATTCCCGCCGGCAGTATCGGATGCGCAGGCTCTACGACCGGGCGGCGTCTCTCACCGTTCTTACACTGTTTGTTTTGTATGGAGCGATCGCCATCGCAGGGGAAGCCCCCGACGCCGAGTGGGAGAGGACGATAAAAGCGGCGGAGCAGGAGGGAGAGGTCGTCGTTTATAAACTGCGCAGCGACATCGAGTGGCATGGCTTTCAGAAGAGATTTCCCAAGATCAAACTGACGCTGGCCCCCGCCAGCGCGGCGCAAATCCTTCAGCGCATCATGGCCGAGCGGCGGGCTGAGAAATTTCTCCCCGATGTCATGATGCTCGGCGGCGGAACCTCCACCTCCCTGCTGAAGGCCAAAGCTTTGGAGCCGATCGGCTCCGCTTTCATTCTGC
>MGSS01000016.1 GCA_001798595.1 Deltaproteobacteria bacterium RIFCSPLOWO2_12_FULL_60_19
ACGCTGGCGGCGCTGGCGGCGATGGGCCGGGACGTGAAGCTCGCCGAGGAGCGGATTCAGGGCTATCAGAATTTCGTCAACAAGCTGTGGAACGCCGCCCGCTTCGTGCTGATGAATTTGACTATCGCTAACCTCCAGGCCGAGAAGCTTCGAGAGCGGTTAGTTGGAGAGAAACTGAACCCGGCCGACCAGTGGATTCTTTCGCGTCTCGCTGTGACCGTCGGCAAGGTGCGGGAGGCGATCGATTCGTACCGTTTCAACGAATACGCCCATCATCTCTACCAGTTCACGTGGCATGAGTTCTGCGATTGGCACATCGAGATGAGCAAGCTCGCGCTCAACAGCGGAAACGAGAGCGAGCGGCTAAGAACGGAACGGGTGCTCGCCGAGGTGCTGGAAAATATTCTGCGGCTGCTTCATCCGGTAATGCCGTTTGTCACCGAGGAGATCTGGCACGTTTTGAGAGAGAAGCTGGGCGACACGCAAGAGCAAACGATCATGCTGCAAGGCTATCCGCGCTCGAATGCTGAATGGATGAAGCCGGAGATAGAGGAAAACATCGGCTATCTGATGGAGGTTACACGGGCGGTGCGCAATTTGCGCGCGGAGATGAATTGCCCGCCATCCAAAGAAGTGAAAGTCATCTTATTCGGGACCGAGCAAAGTCTCGCGCTTCTACGCTCGCAGGAGCGCTATCTGCGCGCGCTTGCGCGCGTGGGCTTAGTCGAGTACTTGACCGAAGGCGAGAGGCCGCGCGGCGCGGCTACCGCCGTCGTCGGCGAAACGGAAGTTTATCTGCCGCTCGGAGATCTGATCAACGTGGAAGAGGAGAAAACCCGCCTCAACCGAGAATTGGCCCGCGCGGGAGAAGAGCTGGAGCACGTGCGGCGAAAACTCGGCAATAGCGACTTCATCGCCAAGGCGAAAGAAGAGGTCGTGCGCAGGGAAAAAGAAAAAGCCGAAGAGTTCGAAGACAAGATTCGCACGTTAAACCTGAGCCTCGTGAGGATCGGCGAGGTGGAACAGGCGGAGGGAAAGCCTTAGTTATGGATATCGTCATCACTCCGCAGATCGAGCAGTTAATCCGCAGCGCGCTCGAGGAGGACATCGGCCCCGGCGACATCACGACGCTCAGCACCGTCGCGGCGGAAGCGCGCGGGAAAGGGCTGTTCCGCGCCAAGCGGGACGGCGTGGTCGCCGGTCTCGTGCTGATCGAGAAGATCTTCGCCGTGTTGGACACGCGCGTCACGGTCCGCTGCCTCAGCCGGGACGGCGACCCCGTCGCGCGCGGCACGGTGGTGGCCGAGGCGGAAGGACCGGCCAGGGCGCTCCTCATGGGCGAGCGAACGGCGCTCAACTTTCTGCAGCGTCTCTCCGGCACCGCGACGCTGACGCGGCGCTACGTGGACGCGATCAAGGACTTTCCCTGCAAGCTGATCGACACGCGCAAGACCACGCCCGGCTTTCGGATGCTGGAAAAATACGCGGTGCGCATGGGTGGCGGGACCAATCACCGCTTCGGCCTCTACGATGCCGCGCTGGTGAAAGACAACCATATCGCCGCCGCCGGCTCGATCGCCGGGGCGGTGAAGCTGATTCGCGCGCAGGCGCCCTTCATGGCGAAGATCGAGGTCGAATGCGAGACCCTGGACGAGGTGCGCGAGGCGTTGGCGGCGGGCGCGGACGTAATCATGCTCGACAACATGAATACGCAGCAGATGGCGGAGGCGGTGCGGCTGGTGAACAAACGCGCGTGGATCGAGGCGTCGGGAGGCATCACGATCGAAAACCTGCGGGAAGTGGCGGCGACCGGCGTCGATTTCATTTCAGTCGGCGCGCTGACTCACTCGGCGCCGGCGGTCGACTTCAACATGAAGATCGCCGCGATGAAGAGCGAAAAGTGAGGCGTAAGGCGTGAGAGGTGAGGGGTTCTGCCGGTCGTCCGCTTCGAAGAGTTGCGCGCCATGGAGATTCCGCTCCAGCCCGAAGTGATCCGCGAGACGAGTCAGGGCGGGCGACTCGGAAAAAAAGTCCACTATTTTTCAGAGCTCGACTCGACCAACCTCTTTGCCGTCAGGCGCGCGCAAGAGGGAGGCGAGGAGGGCGAGATCGTCGTTGCCGAGCGCCAGACCCACGGAAAAGGGCGCATGGGGCGGAGTTGGTTCTCGCCGCCCGGTTTAAATCTCTACCTCTCGGCGATCCTGCGTCCGAGGCTCCATCCGCTGCGCGCGCCGCAGATCACGCTGATGGCCGCGGTCGCGCTGGCGGAAACCGCGCAGTCCTTTCTGGCGGAGCCTGTCTCGATTAAATGGCCGAACGATATCCTGGTCAACGGCAAGAAGCTGGCCGGCATTCTCGCGGAATCCTCCTGCGACCCGGAGCGCATTCACTACGTGATCCTTGGAATCGGGGTCAATCTCAACCTGCCCCTCGAACTGCTGCCCGACGCCCTGCGGGACAGCGCGACGTCCCTTTTGACGCTCACCGGGAAGCCGATCAACCGCACGGCCTTCGCCTGCCGATTGATTCGGAGCCTGGACCAATGCTATGGGGAGCTTGAGCGGCAAGGATTCGGCCGGCTGGCGGAGCGCTGGGAGAGCTTCTTCGCGCTGAGGGGAAAGCGGGTGCGGGTGGATATGGCCGGCGAGACGGTTTCGGGCCGGGCCGCGGGAATAGACAAGGATGGAGCTTTGATTTTGCAGCTCGACGACGGATCGCGCCGGAGAATTCTGGCGGGCGACGTGATCCCACTCGACGCGTGAGACAACATGCTGCTGGCAATCGACATCGGCAACACCAACATCGTCCTGGGGATCTACGAGGGGAAAAAGCTCGTAACCCATTGGCGATTGCAGACCCAGCCGGAGCGCACGGCGGACGAGTACGGCGTGCTGATCGCCCAGCTGGTTTCGGCGAGCGGGATCGCGCGCGATAAGATCCGCGCCATCATCGCCTCGTGCGTGGTGCCGCCGATGCTGCGAATGACGCAGGAGTTGGGAGAGCGCTTTTTCGGCACCAACCCGCTGATAGTCGGTCCCGGGGTCAAAACCGGCATCCCGATCCTCTACGACAACCCTAAAGACGTCGGCGCGGACCGGATCGTCAACGCCGTCGCCGCCTATGATAAATTTCACGACGCCTGCATCGTCGTCGATTTCGGCACCGCGACCACGTTCGACTTTATCTCAAAAAAGGGCGAATACGTCGGCGGCGCGATCGCGCCGGGATTGACGATCTCCGTGGAGGCGCTGTTTCAACGGGCCTCGAAGCTGCCGCGAGTGGAAATCGTGAAGCCGAAAGAGGTGGTCGGCAAGAACACGGTCCATTCGATGCAGGCCGGCATCTTCTACGGCTACGTCGGCCTGGTGGACGGGATCGTGCGGCGGGTGCAGAAGGAGCAGGGGGGAGGCGCGAAAGTCGTCGCCACCGGCGGGCTGGCGTCGCTCATCGCGCCGGAGTCGTCGGCGATCGACGAAGTGGACGAATTTCTCACGCTGGAAGGGCTGCGCATCATCCACGAGCGCAACGCGGTACAGGAGATAAAGAAGAAGGCCCAGGGAAAATAGTTTGGAGGTTCACAATTCGTTGACGATGGAAGCCGCCACCCGCTCTCCGAGCCCGCGCAATGGGTAGCGAGTTATTCCCACCGGCGGTATCGGATGCGCGGGCTCTCCGAACGGGCGGCGGCTTCCACTACGAGGCCGACAGGGGCGCGAGGGAGAGGGCCGCGGACGTGCTACGAGAGAGCTTGGACTTGAGGAGGAACTCTAGATGATCGAGATAGACAAGTTGCGGAACGTGGGCATCTTGGGTCATGGCGGCGTTGGAAAAACCTCTTTGGGAGAAGCGATGCTCTTCGCCGCGGGAGCGGCGCAGAGACCGGCGCGCGTGGCCGACGGAACTTCGATTCTCGATTTCGAGCCGGAAGAGGTCCACCGGCGTATCTCCCTCTCCACCGCTTTCCATTCGCTTTCCTGGAAAAAGTTTAATTTTTATCTGATCGACACGCCCGGATACGCGACGTTCCTGCCCGACGCGTTGAACAGCATGCGCGCCTTTCGCGGTTCGGTGCTGCTGCTGAGCCCCTCGAGCGGCCTCAGAGTCGAAACCGAAAGACTGTGGGCGCGCGCCGACGAGCAGAACGTGAGCCGGCTGATTTTCATCGGCAAGATGGAACGAGAGAAAGCCAACGTTCGCGAGGGGCTCGAGGCGATTTTGTCCGGCCTGGAGGCGAAAGGGGTCGAGCTCCAGCTTCCCATCGGCGCGGAGGAAGGCTTCAAGGGAATCGTCGATCTCGTCGCGATGAAAGCTTTTCTTTTCGAAGGCGACAGCGGCAAGTTCAAGGAGACCGAGATCCCATCGGATCTTACCGGCCGGGCGCAAGAGGCGCGCGTTCAGATGCTGGAGACCGTGGCGGATACGGACGACGCGCTTCTGGAAAAATATCTCGAGGCGCAGGACCTGCCGTTGGAGGAGTTGAAGCGCGGCATTCGGGCGGCGGTTCTCAACGGCAAGCTGTTTCCGATCTTCTACGGCTCCGCGTTCCGCCAGATCGGCATTCCGCAGCTTCTTGACGCGATCATCGACTATCTGCCGTCGCCGCCGGAAGAAGGAGCATTCACGGGCAAGAATCCGGTAACCGGCGAGGTGGAAACCCGCGCGTGCGATCCGGCGGCGCCGGCTTCCACATACGTCTTCAAGACGCTGATCGATCCGTTTGCCGGAAAGCTCTCGATCATGCGCGTCGTCTCGGGAAAGATCGCGACGGACATGACTCTCTACAATCCCAACAAACAGGCCAAAGAAAAGATCGGCCACGTGTTCCGGCTCGAAGGGAAGAAACAGGAGAGCGTGCACGAAGCGGTGGCAGGCGAGATCATCGCGGCGGCCAAACTAAAAGACGTTTCCTCCGGCGATACGTTATGCGATGAGAGAGCGCCGGTTCAATTCGACGGGCTCAGCCGCTTCACCCATCTCATTTCCTTCGCCCTCGAGCCGAAGACCAAAGCCGACGAAGAAAAACTGTCACAAGGGTTGCACAAACTGATGGAAGAGGACCCGACCATCGACATGCATCGCGACACGCAGACGAGGGAGTTTATCCTCTCCGGCATGGGGCAGATCCATATTGAAGTCATGGTTGAGAAACTACGGCGAAAGTACGGAGCCGAAGTAGAGTTGAAGGCGCCGAAGGTGCCGTACAAAGAAACGATCAAAGCCAGCGCCAGCTCGCAGGGAAAACTCAAGAAACAATCCGGCGGCAGGGGCCAATACGGCGACACCTGGATCAAGGTCGAGCCGTTGCCGCGCGGCAAGGGGTTCGAATTCGTCGATCAGATCGTGGGCGGCGCGATTCCGAGAAACTATATTCCGGCGGTGGAGAAGGGCATCAGGGAGGCGATGGCCGAAGGGCATCTCGCGGGATATCAGATGGTCGATATCCGCGCCACGCTGTACGACGGCTCGTATCACGACGTCGATTCTTCCGACATGGCCTTCAAGATCGCCGCCTCGATGGGGTTCAAGGCCTGCGTGGAGAAAGCCAGGCCGATCATCCTTGAGCCGGTCATGCACATGGAGATCACCGTCCCCGACGAGAACATGGGCGCGGTCATCGGCGATTTGAACAGCCGGCGCGGCAAGGTCGAGGGCATGGAGACCCGCGGCCATACCGAAGTAGTCAAAGCCCGCGTCCCCATGGCCGAGGTTTTGAAGTATTCGCAGGATCTAAACGCGATGACTAGCGGCCGCGGCGGCTTTACGACGGAATTCTCGCACTATGAAGAGCTGCCGCCGCATCTGGTCGAAAAAGTGGTGAAGCAGACAAAAGATTACAAAGCGGCGACGGAGGCGGCACACAAGGCGTAGCAGGCCGTTTTTAGAAATCGGTCACATTATTGCGCGAGAATGAGGAAAACGGGCTGCCGAACCTGCCGAAGAGCTTCTGAAACAGGACATTAGAGAGACAAGAGACCGATCATGTCTACAATCGATTCCGACGCGCATGTTTTAGAGACCGACCGGACTTGGGATTACCTGCTTGAAGCGGAGCGGGAGTTCAGGCCGAAAGTCGTCGCCACGCCTGAGGCCGAAGAGAGCGGGGGCGAGTCGTGGTTGATCGACGGAAGGTTTCACCCGAAAGCTCGCAACGTCGGCGACGACACGCCGAAGGCGGCGCGCGAGATGGCGGATATCGCGGCCAGGATTCGCCACATGGATCGGCTTAAGGTGGACATCCAGGTTCTCTATCCGACGATCTTCTTGCGGCCATACACCAGCCGGCCGGAGGTCGAGGTGGCGCTATGCCGGAGCTACAACCGCTGGCTGGTCGATATCTGGAAAAAAGGCAACGGGCGGCTCCGGTGGGTCGCGGTCCTGCCGCTGCTCGCTATGGATAAGGCGCTCGCCGAGGCGCGTTGGGCGAAGGAGAACGGCGCCTGCGGGATTTTTATTCGCGGGCTTGAGGGCGAGCGGCGGCTCTCGGACTCCTATTTTTTCCCGCTCTATGAAGAGGCGAGCCGGTTGGAGATGCCGATTTGCGTTCACTCAGCGACGGGAAATTTCGCGCTGCATGATTTCTTCGAGCGCGAGTGCGGTTTCAACAAGTTCAAATTGGCGGTGGTGGGCGCCTTTCATTCGATCCTGTTCGACGGAATTCCTGAGCGGTTCCCCAAGCTCAGGTTCGGTTTTATCGAAGTCAGCGCGCAGTGGGTGCCTTACGCGCTCCACGATCTGGCGAAGCGTCTTCAAAGGAGAGGAAAAAAGCTCGGCAGCGACGTAATGCGCGAGAGCCGCATCTACGTCGCCTGCCAGACCGACGACGATCTCTCTTACGTCCTTCGCTACTCCGGGCCGCGCAACATCGTGATCGGCTCGGACTACGGCCATGCCGACACTTCCAGCGAGTTGGAGGCGCTGAGAAAGCTTCGAGAGAACGGCGAGGTCGACAGCAAGGTCATCGACATGATACTGGATGACAATGCCCGCGCGCTCTACGGCCTGTGAAAATGCATCTGAGATCTGAGATTTGCGATTTGAGATTCCGAGCGTAGCGAGGACAGATGGTCATCGACTTTCAAGCCCATATTTTTCCCGAGAGCTATATCGACGAGATGCAGCGCCTGAACGGCGAGGTTGTCCTTGAAGAGCCCGATCCCGACAGCGGGATGCGCTACTTCTACGACAAGAAGCTCGGCTGCCGCATCAACACCGCCACGTTCCAGGGGCGCGATATCGAGCGACGCATCGAGCACATGGACCGGCTCGGCATCGACGTCCACGTGCTGAGCATTCCCGCTCCGGGCGCTGACCGCTTTGTCGGCGACGGCGCGGTTTCGCTCGCGCGGACGGCCAACGACGCTCTCGCGGCGCTTTGTAAACGGTATCCCAACCGCTTCACCGGCCTTTTCACGCTGCCGACCTTCTCGACTCAAGCGGCGCTCGACGAGCTGTCGCGCGCGGTGAACGAGCTCGGTCTCAAGGGCTTCGGCTGCTTCACCAATTTGAACGGCCGGGCGCTCGATCACCAAGAGCTGTTTCCAATTTACGAGCGGCTCGCCGCCCTCAAACTTCCGGTTTATCTTCATCCCACCGCGCCGTTGGCGACTGAAGCCGTCGGACTGGACATCATGCCGACCCTGATTTTCGGCTGGGCGTTCGATTCGACCGTGGCGATGACGCGCTTGGTTTACGGGCGCGTGCTGGAGCGCTTCCCCGAGATCGACTTCGTCGTCGCCGACGTCGGCGGCGTGCTGGCCTTCTTCGCGCAGCGCGCGATCAATATCTACACCGGCAGGACGGAGGAGATTCGCCGGCGCTACGGGCTGAAAGAAAGTCCGCTCGACTCTCTTAGAAGGTTTTACGTGGATAGCGCGGATCATCCGGCGTCGACTCTCAAATGCGTTTATGACTTCTTCGGGCCGGATCGCATGGTGCTGGGAACGAATTATCCTTACGGCCCCGAGGAGGGCTGCGTGTTGGTGAAAAACAGTCTCAAAGCGCTCGACGGATTGGGGTTGGGAAAAGAGGAGCGGGAGAAGATTCTGGGCGGCAACGCGGCAAGGATTCTCCGGCTGGGGCGCTGATGATCTTCGGCAAAGCGAACCGGCCCGTCGTCATGGGGCGCAAGGGAATGGTCTCGTCGGGCCATTATCTCGCCTCGCTCGCCGGCATGAGAGCGCTGCACGACGGCGGCAATGCGGTGGACGCGGCGCTGGCGGCCTCGCTGGCGCTCACGGTCGTGACGCCCGAAACCTCAGGGCCCGGCGGGGACATCTTCGCGCTGGTCTACATGAAAAAAACCGGCAAGGTCGAGGCGTTGAACGCCAGCGGCCCGGCGCCGAAGAAGGCGACGATAGAGCTCTATCGTAAAAAGGGATTTTCGTCGGTGCCGACGGAGGGGCCGTTCAGCATCGCCGTTCCCGGCGCGGTCGATGGCTGGGTGGAGCTGCATCGGAAGTACGGGACTTTGGAATTTACGCGCCTCGCGGCCGACGCCGTCGAGTACGCGCGCGAGGGCTTCCCGATCTCCGACGGCCTGAGCAAACGGATCGAGGAGTTCGGCAGCTCCTTTCCGGCGGTCGATCGTATCTATCGCAAGCCTCTTGGCCAGGCGAAGGCTGGAGCAATCCTCACGCAAAAGGGGCTCGCCGACACTCTGGAGAAGATCGCGAAACAGGGGAGAGATGTTTTCTATACCGGCGAGCTGGCGGAGCGGATGTGCGCCGCGCTCAAAGCCGAAGGCGCGATCCTGAGCCGAGAGGACCTTCAAGGAAAGTTCGCCGAATGGCAAGAGCCGCTCAGCTCTTCGTATCGGGATTTCGTCGTCTTCCAGCAGCCGCCGGTCTCGCAGGGATTCATGGTGCTCGAAATGCTGAACATCCTGGAGGGCTATGCGCTCGATCGGCTGGGTCCGGATGACGCAATTCATCTGATGATCGAAGCGAAAAAAGCCGCCTTCGAGGACCGGATCAAATATCTCGAGGACCCGCGTTTCGGCGATCCGCAGATCGCGCGGCTCATCTCCAAGGAGCATGCAGGAAAGAGAAGAGAGACGATCACGCCCGCGGCCGAGCCCAGAGCGCACGTCGCGGGATCGTTCGGCAGCGACACGACTTACCTCTGCGCGGCAGACCGCGACGGCAACGCGATCTCGCTGATTCAGAGCGTCTTTGCTCCCTTCGGCTCGCGCGTGATCGCCGGCGACACGGGCGTCGTGCTGAACAATCGCCTGTGCAGTTTCGGCCTGGACGCGACCAAGGCCAACTCGCTCAAACCCGGCAAGAGGCCCGCGCACACGCTCAATTCGTATATGGCTTTTCGCGGCGGCGAGTTTTACGCCGTGGGCGGCACGCCGGGCAACGACGAGCAGCCGCAGAGCAATTTCCAAATTCTTCACAATCTTTTAGACCGGCAAAGCGACCCGCAGTCCGCCGTCGAAGCGCCGCGCTGGAGCCACATGCCCGGCACTCCGCCGCGGCTTCATCTGCCGGAGGAGCTGCGGATGGAAGAGGGATTTCCTCCGGAGATCGTGAAAGGGCTGGAAGCGCGCGGCCACAAAGTCAAAGTCGTTGGCCGCTGGTCGTTCGGCGCGTCGCAGGTAATCGTCAAGGACGGCGGCGTGTGGATGGGGGCGGCGGATCCAAGAAGGGAAGGTTACGCAATCGGATGGTGAGTTGTTTTATAGACCAAAGGAGGGCGCTATGAAGCTTTTAGATGTTCAGGATTTTATCAAGGCGAGAAAGAAGGGACAGCGAAGGACCGATCTCTTCCGGAAAGACAACCTGCAAACGTGGTTGCTCTATTTTCCTCCCGGCGACGTGCAGCGAATGCATAACCATCCCTCGGACCGGACTTACTACGTCGTGACGGGGCGAGGGATTATGAAAGGGCTGAACGAAAGCCACGAACTCTCTCCCGGGTTGATCCTCAGCATTCCGGCCCACGAATACTACGAAGGCTCCAATCCCTACGACGAGCCGATGGTTCTGCTGGGAAACAGTTCCAAGGCGACCGCCGAAGACTTGGCGAAGGCGGGCGGAGCGAGGAACGAGATCGATGAAAAAACCGGAAAACGCATCGTCTATCAACACGGCGGGGGACAGGACGAAGGGAAGATCGTGGACTGATACAAATCAAGCCGTTCAAGTTGTTCAAAATGGTTCAAGGATTGTTCAAGGGGGTTGGATGGAAAGAACAGGTTTAGTGGGTGTCGGGGCGATGGGCAGCGCGCTGTTGGAGCGCCTTAAGCTCGCCGGGGGTCAGGTCGTTGTTTTCGATATTGCAGAGAAGGCGATGGACACGGCGCGTTCTCTCGGAGCGGAGCTTGCCGAATCCTCGGCGGCGGTGGCGGAGCAGGTGAAGCTAATCGACGTGGTGGTGCGGAACGATGAGCAGATGTTGGACGCGACATTAGGCAAGATGGGCATCCTGGAAGGAGCCAAGCCGGGAACTTTGGTCCTGCTTCACAGCACCATTTCGCCGGACACGACGAAGAAAGTGGCCGAAGCCGCCAAGGCGCGCGGCGTCGAGGCGATCGACGCCTGTATGATCGGCGTCCCGAGAGTCGTTAGGGAGGGCGGACTGAGCTTCGTTGTCGGCGGAACCGAAGAGCAGTTCGAGAGAGCGAAGCCGCATCTGCTTAAAATGGCGAAGCAGGCGCTCCACATGGGTCCGCTCGGGACGGGCAACGTCGCCAAGCTGATCAAAAATCTGCTCACCGGATCGGAGTCGCTGATCATCCACGAGGCGATTCAGATCGGCGAAGCCGGAGGCATCCCATATACCAAGGCGCTCGAGATGATGCGCAAGACCCACTCGGGCGGCCATATACAGCGATGGGAAGGGATATTCGATCCCTCAGGCAAAGACCCCACGCCCAATGCGGGGCAGAACGTCTTCGACAAAGATATTCCGCTCGCCGCAGGGGTCGGACGGGCCCACAACGTGAGCATTCCAATCACCGAGCAGCTCGTAGCCGCGGGAAAGAAGATCGTGGAGAAGAACAAACGGTCTTAACATTCAACCGGGGCAGTATCGGCAAGTTAAAAAAGGAGGAGTCTCATGGCCAGGATTCGTCACATCGCGCTGCTTACGCAGGACCCGCCCAAGCTGGCGCAATTTTATCAGGCTTCCTTCGGCATGAAAGAAGTCGCGCGGAGCGGCGAGAAGCGGGACGCCATTTATCTCTCCGACGGCTACATCAACCTCGCCATTCTGCCCGCGCGCGGGCGGCCGGAGGGAATCTTTCACTTCGGCTTCGAGGTGGCAAACGCAAAAGAGGCGATGCAGGTCGCTCTGGAAACCGGCGCCACCAAGGGCACGGACTCGCTCCCCAAGGACGGGCGCTTCGCGGAAGCCTTCGTCCGGGATCCGGTGGGGACGCGCGTGGACTTGTCTGAACATGGCTGGAAGGTCTGACAGACCGTTGAAAAAGGGCCATCGACTAACTACCGTGCTCGTGATCGTGATTCGTGGTCGGTCCGGAAAACACGAACACGGGCACGAAACTTCGGAGGGCCCCATCAAAGTGACACGAACGCGATGAAAGTCAGCCTCTTTACGGAGATCCAGTGCGCACGCGAGGGGTCGCCCAAGCAACGCCTGGACGAATTTCTCGAACAGGCTGAACTGGCCGACGCGCTCGATTATCGCGGCTTTTGGATCGCCGAGATCCATTTCCAGCCTCGATTCTCGCTGCTCTCCGCGCCCTACGTCGTCCTTGGCGCCGCCTCGCAGAGAACCCGGCGGCTCCGTCTCGGCGTGGCGGTGAATACTTTGCCGGTCCACCATCCGGTGCAGCTCGCCGAACAGGCGGCCATGCTCGACCTATTATCGGGCGGCCGCATGGATTTCGCCGCGGGCGGCGGCCATCCGCACAGCCGGGTCTATGAGTGCTTCGAGGTCGATCACCAAAGAACGCATGAGATCATCGAAGAAGGCGTGAAGGTCATTCAGGCGGCGTGGACTGAGGACGTGCTCACGTTCGACGGCCGCTTCTTTCACATCCCTGAGGCCGTGGTCAACCCCAAGCCTGTGCAAAAGCCTCACCCGCCCGTTTATATCGCCGCCAGCTCGCCGGAGGGCGTCGAAGTGGCCGCGCGGCTGGGCGTCAATCTGTTCCTGCCGATTCACACGCGCACGCGCGAGCAGGTGCTCGCGCTGGCAAACTCCTACTGGGAACTCATCGAGAAGCTGGGCTACGACCCGGCGAAGCGGGAGCTTGGGCTGCTGGTTCCCATGCACGTGGCCGAAAGCGCCGGCGAAGCGCGCAGGCGAGCGGAAACCGGGATCATGAGTTACTACGAAACGATCGGCGCCATGCGCAGCAGCTACGTCGAATGGCTCAACCGCCGCGGCTCGCCGTTGCCCGAGCGGCTGTTGAAGACCGCTACCGGGACGGGGTTGACCTTTGAACGGGTGTGCGAGGAGCATGCGATCATCGGCGATTCAAGTTCGACTTTGGACGCGCTGCAGGAACTGGCCAAGGCGACGCGCAGCGCGCACATCCTCGCCTGGATGAACATCGGGAGCGTCCCGCACAGCTTCGTCCTGGAGTCGATGGAACGGTTTGCGCGCGACGTGCTGCCGCGCCTCGCCGCCGAGTCGGCCGGGTAGCAGGTTCCGGAAAATCCTGCGTTCACCCTTCGACAAGCTCAGGGCGAACGGGTCGGGGGGTCACACGCGTTGAAGAGTTTCCGTTCGTGCTGAGCGTGTCGAAGCACGAGGATTAGCATTCCGGCGTGCCGGCTAAGCCGCCGGCTTTGTCTTGCATCGTTTTGTTACCTGTGTTAGCTACGGTGCGATTCGTCGTTGGCACATGTCGCTTCCGGTCTGGCGAATAAGTTTCACTT
This sequence comes from Deltaproteobacteria bacterium RIFCSPLOWO2_12_FULL_60_19, assembly GCA_001798595.1. Taxonomy (GTDB): domain Bacteria; phylum Desulfobacterota; class Binatia; order UBA9968; family UBA9968; genus 2-12-FULL-60-19. The sequence continues at coordinate 12,852 of MGSS01000016.1, forward strand.
TCGCCCGACTGGGAACGAAAAGGGAGTTTCTATGTTGTGGATGATCCTGTTTCTCATGACTGCAATCGCCGGGTTGAGCTGGAGCGGCAGCGCCGCCGCGGCCACAGCCGACGATTTTTTTAAGGGGAAAACCGTTCGCGTGATCGTCGCCTTCGCGCCCGGCGGCGGCTTCGACACCTACACACGGGCCATCGGCCGCCACCTGAGCAAGCACATCCCGGGAAATCCGAGCGTCATCGTCGATAACATGACCGGCGCCGGCGGCATTACCCAAGCGAACTACATGTTCCGGCAGGCCAAGCCCGATGGGCTGACCGTCGGCAACAACATCGGCGGCCTGTTCTTGCAGCAGCTCATGGGCGCGAAGGGGATCGAGTTCGACGGCAAACAGTTCGAGTACATCGGCGCGCCCGCCGTGGACCACCCGGTTTGCGCTCTCACCAAGGCGAGCGGCATCGGCAGCGTGGAGAAATGGCTGGCAGCCAAAGAGCCGGTGAAGCTCGGAGGCGTCGGGCCGGGAGGGACGGCTTCGGATGTCGCGCGGGTGCTCGCGGCTTCCATCAAGCTGCCGATCAAGGTTGTCGAGCCCTACAAAGGCACCGCGGACATCAAGCTCGCGGCCGAAAGCGGCGAGCTTGCCGGCGGCTGTTGGGCCTGGGAGTCGATCAAGAGCATGTGGCGGAGCGGGCTGGAGCGGGGTGAAATCTCGGTCGTGATCCTGGCCATGCCGAAAAGGCTCCCTGACATCGCCAAGGTGCCGTTGGCGGTCGACTACGCCAAAACCGAGGAAGCGCGCCGATTGCTCAAACACGGCATCCATGACATCGCAACCATGACCCGTCCTTACTTTTTGCCGCCCGGAACGTCTAAAGATCGGGTCCAGGTTCTGCGTAAGGCGTTCGCGGATACGCTCAAGGACGCCGAATTCCTGGCCGAGGCGAAGAAGTCGAATCTCGACCTCGAGCCGGTGAGCGGCGAAGAGCTGGAGAAATTGGTCGGGGAACTCTTCAAGCTTGAGGCCGGCATGGTGGCCAAGCTGAAAGAGGTCCTGATTCCGCGATAGCGGCGGGGAAACGGGCATGGGACAACCGGAGTGCGCCGAGCAGATCAAAGAAAGCATTAAGCGGGCGGGGATCGACCTGGTCGCTTCGTTGCCGGATGAAAAGATGGTCGAGCTGATCAAGAGCATCGGCCGCGATCCTTCGCTCAAGCACCTCCCGCTCTGCCGCGAGGAGGAGGGCGTGGGGATCTGCGCCGGCGCCTATCTCACGGGAATGAAGTGCGCGCTGCTGATG
>MGSS01000017.1 GCA_001798595.1 Deltaproteobacteria bacterium RIFCSPLOWO2_12_FULL_60_19
TATAGCTGGCGTGACGATCACCAGGTGAATAAAATCCTTATACAAGCGTCCCTCATATTGGCTGGCCGTAGAATATGAAGGCGGATAACAATTACCAAGCCCCGTAATAATCACCCTCCCGTAACCCTGGCGATGCCTGAAAAATTCATTAAAAACTTAGCCTTTTTAGCTGCATATGGTGCTGGTATGTCCCTTGCTTATTTCACTACATGGCACAATAGGCCTAGGATCGATGACCCGGGATAGGGACAACGAACACCCGATCCACGGAAAGGAAAGGAGGATACAATGAAAGATAGAAGGATACCGCTCGTCGTTCTCGCAGGAGCGCTTTTATCATTCTCGTACGGCTGCGTAGTCGCGGAAAGACCCCGTGCGGTTACGGTGATAGAGTCGGAGCGCCGCGGGCCTCCGCCCTGGGCTCCCGCGCACGGATACCGTCGCCAACATGAAACCTATTACTACTACCCGGACGTCGAAGTTTACTACTATCCGAGCGCCCGGCGATACTACTGGGCGGAGCGGGGAGAGTGGAGATATGCCGCTCAGCCGCCCCGCCATTACGTGATCCAAGACCACAGGAGAGTGGTTCTGGATCTCGACTATGAGCCGCACACCCGGCACACGACCATTAAAAAAGACCACCCGCCGGGTCACTACGACAAGGACCGCAAGAAAGATAAAGACGACAGGAGAGATAGAGACTAACTAAGATGCCGGGCGGCGAGCGATCATCGCTCGCTGCCCGGCCTTCGCCGTTGACGTCTTTTAGTGAGCTTTGAATCTGCTAAAAACCACCTCCGCGTTCTTCTGAAAAATCTGCGCTTTCTGCTCCGCGCTCAGCCACGAGATGCTCTCGATCGTCGGCCGCACGTCATCGTACCAACGCCCCGTGCGCGGATCTTTCTTGGAGCCGGCGCCCGGCCGCTCGGTGCCGAACAGGCAGCGCTCCGGCCCCGCGATCTTGAACAGCAAATCGAGCGATTCCACGTTGTAGAGCGCCGTGTCGAAGTAAAGTTTCTTCAGCCGCTCGTCGAAGTTCTCCGTGTCGTTGGGCCCGCGCAGCTGCGAGCGCCAGCGGCCCGCCTGATAGGGAACCGAGCCGCCGCCGTGGGAAATAATGAGCTTCAACTTCGGAAAGTCTTCGAACACCTTGGAATTCAACAGCGAGAGGATCGCGACGCTCTCCTCGGTAATGAAGTGGCCGTGGAACGACTCGCGGTGATTTCGGCAGCTCGCGCCGTGGACCAGCGCGGGAATGTCATACTGGACCAGCTTCTCATAGAGCGGATACCAGTACTCCTCGCCCATCGCCGGCGTCTGCCAGTCTCCTTCGCCGGGATCGGGATTGATCATGATGCCGACGAAGCCGAGATCTTTGACGCAGCGGTCGAGCTCGTCGAAGGTATTTTTGGGGCTTACCCCGGCGCACTGCGGCAGCCCGCCGACGCCGCGAAAGCGGCCCGGCTCAAGCTTGCATTGCAGGGCGATCGTGTCGTTGACCGCCTCGCAGTACCAGTGGACGATTTTTTCGGGCTTTTCCGAATGCATCATGGTATAGGGCCGGGGCGAGATGAACGCCCAGTCGGTCCCGACTTCTTTCAGCACGTCCGAGTGGCTGTGGCCGCGCCAGCGCGCGCGCTTGATCGACTCTTCGGTCACGCCGTGGTGCCCCTTGCCGTGAAAGCCGCGGCTGGCGATCAGGCCCGCCTGGTATGCGCCGAGCTCTCCGCCGGCGACGATGTGGTTGTGAATGTCGATGATCATGAAGCTCTCCTCCAAAAATAAAATAATTCGAACGTGCAACCTATCAGATACCGGCCGTCCCTTGTCAACAGGCCTCGTCTACTTCAAGTATCCCCTTTCGCGATAGAAGCGCCGCGCTCCCGGATGGATCGGCACCTCGTAGGGCGCCTCTTCGTCGTTGGCGCAGAGCTGCGCGATGCTGAGCGGCTTGAAGTTGTCGGTGGGCATCACCTTGCGCCGCGCCTCGATCGCTTCGCAGAGGGCATAGGCGACGTCGTTCGGCATGTCGGCACGGACGACCATCGGCCAGCCGCTGAAATCGACCGTCGGGATATCGTGACGCATGCCTTTGAAGCGCGATTTAGGCGCCACCCCGGCGCGGTAACCCATCGCCTTCACGCGCCTGAGCACCGCGCCGTCGACCGGCAGATAGCGAAAACCGCGATCGAGCGCGGACTGCCCCCAGCTCTTGATCCCTTCGTCGAAGATAGCGTCGATCGTCCCCTTTTCGATCGCCGCGCGCCGGACGGGATCGCTGGGCCGCGACACCTCCTGGATCTTTCCGCCCCACTTGCGGATGTCCGCGATGGTAAATCCGGCCGCTTGCAGAACACTATGGACCGCAAACGTCACCGGACTTCCCAACAGGGCGCGCTTGCCGGCAGGTCCGGTGGAGAGATTGATGGGAATCCGCTCTTTGCCGATCTGCGCCAGCGACGCGATGCCGGTGGATTCATGAACGGCGAAGCCGATCAGGTCCCAGGACGGAAAAACGGCGATAATCCGCAAAGGTATCGGACGGCCGAGCGGCCCGGTTCCCCGGTAGGCGAGCGTTACCGAGGCCGACGGATTGATCCAGGCGACGGAAATTTTTCCTTCCGCGAGCAGCTTGATCTCGCGGAAGCTGTCGGCGGCAAAAGAAAGCGAGACGGAATCGCTCTGCCCGCCTCGCGGCGACAAGGAAAGCTTCACATGATAGCCGAGCCGCGAGTCGGTTTGCAGCACCCCCTCGGCCGCGCGTTTCGTCCGGTGAGACAGCGAAGTGTCGTAAAGCCCCGAGGCCAATTCGAGCAGCCCCTTCGCCCGCTGGATCGCGGCATTGTATCGCTGTTTGCTCATAGAATAGCTCCTTCCAATAATAACCTAAGATGACAGCCGCTTGGGAGGAATTTTACTCAATAGGCTGAGCAAACGGGGCGCTTCACTTTTACTTTCCGCCTCTCAGGTCCTCTCTCCGGTCGGCTTTCGTTCAATGTCGCGGACTTTCAGGCACTGGTCGTTCGCGCAAAGCCACAGTCTTCCGGTCAGCCGATCGATACGATAGACGGCGGCGGCCGCTTCGCTGTCGCCGTCGGCGACCGGGATGACCTCGAAGCGCGCCGCCAGCGCGTGAAACACGACGGCCAGCGCCAACACGACAAGGCCCAGCAGTATCTTGTTCTCCATTGCCGCTATTCTCTCCTCGGCGCCACCGCCTGCGCCGCCCTGGTCATTTAATGATCCTATCCGCCTTGTTCAACACGGCCGGAAGAACCGTGAGGCCGATTTGCTCGGCCGCCTGCAGGTTGACGACGAACCGGGATCGTATCGGTTCCTCCATCGGCAGGTCGGCGGGCTTGGCGCCTTGCAGGATCCGATCCACGTAATAATAGGACCTCCTTCTGGTTACGCGATATTTCCCGCGCCCCCGTCGGGGAACGCGACGATCTTTTCCGCCGAAACGCGCGTCACGGTTCTCCCGTCAACCCATAGGCGGCCCAATAAAACGGCTCGGGAAATTGCTCCATCGTTTTGAGCTGCGCCCGTCTGAGCGCCTCCGACTTCTTGCCCGTTTTTAGCTGCCGATAAAACTCCCGCATCAACTCGTAACTCGCCCGATCGCTAACCTTCCACAGCGTCGTCACCACCGACGGCGTCCCTGCGTAGATAAACGCCCGCGCCAGCCCGAGCATCTCATCCCCGTTGCTCAGCTTTCCTAACCCGGTCTCACACGCCGAAAGAACCACCATGCTCGCATTGAGACCCAAAGAGAATATCTCTCCCACGTTAAGCCGCCCATCGTTTTTCCCCTCGCCCGTGAGCAGAAGAGCCGAACTCAACGGCTCCTCCTCGCTAAACTCCGCATGCACGGCAAAATGCAGTATGTCGTACTTAGGGCTTAAAGAGACCGCCCTGGGCTTGCTCGCCTCGGCGCGAACATAGACGGCGCTCTGAGGATAAACCGTCGCTATTTCTTTAGCCTCTCGTTCGGCAAAGCGAAGATTGTACGCCTCGTCTCCTAGACTGGGGTTGCCCATCACCAAAACCCTCTCTCCACTCGCTCTCCTCTTCGCCTTGGTAAACTGCATCAAACTCGCGCTCGACAGATAGTAAACCGGATAGTCCTGGATCAAATATTTGCCCTGCGGCGACAGCAGCGCCTGAAAGGGCAGATAGTGCAGCACGTCGTGCGGAATGATCAACAGCTCCTTGCCCCGCACATGGGAAAGCGCCGGCTCTACCAGAAGACGGTAAAGCTCCTGCGAAGATGCCTTGAATTTCTCCTTCTCCCCGACCTGATAGATGCTCTCCCTCAAAGAGGTCACCTTAGCGACCAACTCCTTCCTGCCTGTAGGAAGCCTCACAAACTGTGCCTTGTCTTTCTCCACGATCCAGAGCAGAACTTCCCGCTCTGTCACAAAATACTCCAGCACCGTCACTCCCGGCTCCAAAAGTTGCTGGACTTCCTTCAGGGTCAACGGCTCGACGCTCATGAGCGAGGCCTGCTCTTTGTCTTGTTTCCTAACCTTGGAAAGAAAAGCCTCATAAGCCTTCCCAGCTTCCGCCAGCTCTCTCCTTGAATTCTCCGTCTCTCTCCCGGTTCCCTCCTCCTGCCCCGCTAACCTAGCCTTCAGCGCGGCGATCCGCTCCTGCAGCGCCCTCTCCTCCTCGAGCAAACCGCCCTGCGCTCTCGACAGTTGGACTTTACTGCCTAAAATATCGAGGAAGGTGCGCGAGCGAGCGCGCTCACCGTAGTTAAAAGCATCCTCCGCCTTGCCCGCTGAGACCAGCGCCTGCATCATCCGCACATAGGCGCCCAGTTCCCCTTCGAAAAAGGATTGCCTGTGCTCTTCGGACTGGAGCAGGGTGCGGGTCGATTCGACCTGTTGGATAGCACGCTGATAATAGGGAATGGCCTCTTCGGATTTACCGCTCTGGTTAAAAATATCGCCGATGCGAAGACTGGCGGCGCTGATCCCAGCGGGTCTCTGCTGGCTTTCGGCCAGAGCGAGCGCTTTCTTAAAATTCTCTAGCGCGAGGGAAAAATCTTTTTGCGCGAGGTATATCTGGCCGAGCCCCTGGTAGAGATTGCTTTCCGCTTGGGTCCGCGCCCCGAACTGCCGGATAAGATCGATGCCGTTTTGATTGGCTTTGATCGCTTCTTTGATCTTACCCGCCCGTTGATAGGCCTGGGCAAGCTGACCGAGGCTTATGACCACCAGATGTACCGAGGTTTGAATAGCGCCGGGAGGCGCGGACGCTCGGTTTCTGGCAAAGTAACTCAGCCGGGAGTCCTGGACTTGAACGGAATAGGAGAGGTATTCGATCGCTTTTTGGAATTCTCCCCGGCGCAAAAACTCCGAGCCCAACATTCTATAAAAATGGCCCTCGTAGGCTTCTTTGAACAACCCGGAGGCAATCTTTTTTGTGCCCTCGATACCTTTCTCCGACCATTCCCGCGCTTTTTCATACTGCCTTAGATTACCGTGTACCTGGGCAAGAAACATAATGGCTCGAACCCGGAGTTCTTGATCCCTTGCTCTTTCCGAGAACTCTAACGCTTTACCGGCGTAGGAGAGAGCCTTTTGCAACTGGCCGATGTTCTGAGCCGTCCACGTAGCCTCATTGTAGGCAGCAGCCGCAAAGCTCCACTTGCCGTTCTTTTCCGCTTCTTGGCCCTGGGACTCCATCGAAGCAAGGAATTCTTTCGCGTCGCCTCTGGCGATTGCTTCGCGTGCCGAATTTGGATCCGGCTGGTATTTCTGGGGGGACGCGACCCCGGCTAAGACCGTCGTGAGGGCCAAAGCGCAAAACAAACCGTACCAGGCATTGGGTGTTCTCATATCTCCCGCGTCTCCTCAGCTACCAGCCCGAAACCGCTAAGACTACTGAATCTCAATGGCCTTCACCGGCCGCTTGCCCAGACGTTGCGCGCCCTCAGGCGTGCAGACCACGCAATCGCCCCAGTAAAGTCGTTTGTTACCGTCCGGCGTCGCGACCGTCGGCTTGAGAATAAAGACGACATTCTCTTCGAGCTTCCAGCGGGCATGCGCGTCGGTCGTCGAGCGCGCGGAAACCGGCGCGTCGTCGCCCAGGCCGCGCCCGTGGAACAGCGGCCGGACTGTGAAAGCAGTATGCTTCTTGCCCCAATCGACGCAGAACCGATTCAATTCGCCGATCGTGAGACCCGGCTTGAATATCTCGTAGGTCGCCTGCACCGCTTCCTGACACGCGCGGAAGAGGTCGTGCCACACTTTATCCACCTGCCCGATGAACATCGGCTGCACGCCCTGGCCGACGTAGCCCAGCCAGCGCGCCTCGATCTCGTTCATCACGATGTCGCCGTTCTGCAACGGGCGCAGCGTCGGCATGATGTTGTTGCCGTGCGGCTCCGGCCCGGCCGACCACTGGAGCATTGTCGGCAGCTCGCCGCCCTCTTTGACCATCGCGTGGATCATCGCCGCGTAGACTTCGCACTCGGGCACGCCCGGGCGCGCGGTTTGAGCCATCGCGTCGATCGCCTTCTCGACCAGGTCCACTGCTTTAGTTAATGCGTCGATCTCCTCGCCGCTCTTGACGTACTTGGCACGCTCCAACAGGTCGGTGGCATCGACAAAGGTGGCGTTGGGGAAAGCCTCCTGGATGGTCCGCATGGTGCCGTAAGGCATGACGCCCTCCGGCGCTCGGCTGATATTGTATAGCCCCGCGATGCCGATCCGCCCCTTGTCCACGTTAAGCTCGCGCAGCCGCTCGACGATTCCCCTGCCGAAGTAGCGATTGCAGTTCCGCACGTCGGTGACCCAGTCCTGGAAGCCGAGCCAGTAGTGAATGGGAGGAATGGCCATCGCAATCGCCGTGACTTCGCCTTGCAACGGAAAGACGGCGGAGGCCTCTCCGCAATTGCCGCCGACGCCGGTGAGATACCGCGTGTTCGCTTGAAAGTGGTCCCAGTGGCCGGTGTTGACCGCCGTGACGATCGCGTCCAGCCCCTCTTCGGCCATCAGCCGGCGCACCAGCCGCCAGCGCCGGTCCCGCTCGGCAAGCGAGAAGCGGGGGACGACTAACCTGTCTACCTGATCCATTTCAGCATCCTAGCCCTTTGCGGTAAGGGCAGGCCCTTGTGCCTCCCCAAAGGGGCAACCAGGGGGGGTTGCCCCTACGATCCGTATGTTTGTTTCATCGCGGCAAGACGCCAAGACTGCGGGACGGCTATAAAATCCGAAGCTCGAAATTCGAAACAAATCCGAACGACCCAAATTCAAAATGCCAAATGCGGAATCCGATGTTGTTTGAGACTTAGTGTTCTCTTTTGAACCTTTGAAATTGTTTCGTGCTTCGGATTTCGTGCTTGGAAATTTGAGTCCTTGGCGCCCTTTGCCTCCTTGCGCGAGTCGCGTTCTTTTCCTTCGAGACCTTCGTGTCTTTCGTGATAAAATTAGCATTTTCTTTTTGGCTGCGGCGCTGCGCTGAACTACGACGCCACCAGCATTTCGACTTTTCGTTCGCCATGATCCCGATAGCCCGCCTCGGTCACGACCAGCGAGGTGCCGCCGAGCAGCGTGTCGTTGCCCTCTTTGTTGACGATGGTCGGCGAGATGCTATAGATCATCCCACTCTTCAAAACAAAATTGCCCGCGCCGCCCATTCCGCCGGCCTCCGGCTTGGGATCGGCGATGCGGTACGCCGGCCCGGGAAATTCCGGCACGTCGATGCCGTATTGGTGAATCTGCGAATGGGCGGACGCTTTGAAGCCGGTCTCTTTGCACGCCTTCTGATAGGCGTCGATCAAGTCCCGCTGCGTCGCGCCCGCCTTCACCTGCGCCAGCACCGCTTTCCTCGTGTGGATCACCGCCTCGAACATCTCCTCGTGAACCGGCTTGGGCTTGCCGAAGCAGATTTCCTGATCGCTGTGGCCGGCGTAGCCGCAGTAGTGCGCGTGCGCCGTGAGCGTGCCGACGTCGCCCGCTTGAATTTGTTTGTCGAGACAAAGCTCGGCGAGCACCGGATTCTGCGCCGGCACCGGGCCGAAGTTGAAGCCCAGCGTGGACTCCAGATCCCCGCCCGCCTCCCACATCGCGCAAATCCCCTCCTGCACGACCTGCTTCCCGGTCATTCCCGGCCTCGCGACCTGGTGAATCCGCTCGATCGCGGCGTCGAAAATTCTGTTCGCCTGGTCGATCATCGCGTTTTCTTCGGTGCTCTTGATCGTCCTCACGTCGACGAAGGCGTCGGACAGATCGACGATCTTGGCGGAAGAAAGAGATGTCTGAAGACGGTTGTAAAAGCGATAGTCGAGCCCGCCGCTGACTCCGATGGGCGAGTTTTCCAGATGGAGCTCTTTGATTTTGTCGACGACGGCGGCGGCGTCGAATCCCGGCTTTACGTCGGTCACCCATTCCTGGGAGTCGAGCAGCAGGCGCGGCGAGATATCGATCAGGTGGCGCCGGTTGACGATCACCGAGAGCGGCCGCTCGTCGGCCGGGAAAATGCCGTATAGCTCCCCCGGAACGCCGTTGCTGAGATAGAAGAGATTGCTTCTGCTTACGATCGCGCAACCTACGCCCAGCGCGCGCATGCGCTCCCTGATGGCCGCGTACCTGCGATCCCGTTCTTTGACGGACAATGACGGAAAACCGTTGCCTTGAGCCATAGCATCTCCTCCTTTTAGTTAAGGTCGATCTCTCGCCCCAGTCCCCGGCGGCGTGCCTCCTCATAGATCCAGGCGGCGAAGGCGACGTCGCCGAATCCTCCCTGAGACTCTTTAAAAACAGTTATCTCCGCCGCGCTTTTTCTCCCCGGCGCGCGGCCGGCGACCAGATCCCCCATCTCGGGGACTTTCTTCCATGGGAGCCTGCCGTTGGCGTCGAGTTCCACGAGCGGGAGCGACGCTGCGCGGTCCCAGTAGTTTTGCTCATGCTCGCGGCAGCCGATGACGACGCGATCCGCCTTGAGATAAACGGCGTGGCTCAGCTCGGCCGGCTTGCCCATGCTGCTGATGTGCATGCCGGGCTCGAGCCACTCCGCGGGAAAGACCGGCGACGGCGAATTCGTCGCGGTGAGGATAATATCCATTTTTCCGACCGCCTGCTCGGGTTTGTCCGCGGAGACGACCTCCAGTTGAAGCTCTTGCGCCGCCTCCTTGCAAAAACTTTTTCTCCGCTCGGCGTCGCGGCTTGAGACCACGACCTTTTCCAGCCTGCACAGGGCGGCGATTCCCTTCACCAGGCCCAACGCATTTCTGCCGATGCCGAACAACCCGACGGTTTTGGAATCCGCGCGCGCCAGATAGCGCGCCGCCAGCGCGACGGCGGCGGCCGTGCGCAGCATGCCGAACGGATAGCCCATGATCGAGAGCAGGCTGCCGCTTTCGGCGTCGTAGAGCAGCGCGACCATGCTTTCGCCGCTCAACTGCGAGTTGGGTCCGAGCCGGATGCCCATGCGCCGCGACTGGATGAGCGCGCCGGAGACGACGCGCAGCGCCTGCTGGCCGCTGACCTGGACGTGATACGGGGCGTGCGCCGTCACCTGCCCGGCGGCCTGCTCGCGGTGCGCCGCCTCGGTTAGATCGATGGCTTTGGCAAGGCCGAGCAGGGGTTGGGTCTCTTCGCGCGTGAGCAGTAAGGTCATAACTTGTCGGGGATATCGGCCGGACGCTGGAATCTAACAAACCCTGTGAGAGGGCGTCAAGGAGCGCGCACGGGCTTGCGGGCCGCTACGGCTTTAAGCTCCTGCTCGATGGCTCCTTCGAAAACCTCCAACGGCTGCGCGCCGACGAGGAGCTTGCCGTTCAAAATGAAAGTCGGCGTGCCCCGGACGCCGAGATAGGTCCCGATCGCGGTTTGCTCTTCGACCTTCTTGGAATATTTTTCCGCATCGAGGCAGCGGTTGAACTCCGCCGTTTTTAGTCCCAAGTCCCTGGCATAGCCCTTGAGCCTGGCCGCGCGGAAAGCCAGAGGGTCGCCGGCGCCGACGAAGAGCCTGTCATGGTAGGGCCAGAATTTGCCCTGCTCGCCGGCGCACTCCGAGGCCTCAGCCGCCGCCACGGAGGATTGGCTCAGGATCGCGGTGTGACGATAGACGAATCTAACCTTGGCCGTTTGAAAGTATTTTTTGTCGAGCTGGGGTAACGTTGTCTGCCAGAATTTCCGGCAGAAACCGCACTGAAAATCGGAGAACTCCATGAGCGTGACCGGCGCTTTGTCGCTGCCCCTCGCCGGCTCGCCCTGGGCTATACGGGCAGCGACCTCCGCCCGCGTGATCGGCTGGGAGAATACTTCGCCGGTAGCCACCAGCGCGACGATAAGCGCCAACGCAGTCGTCATTACTCTGCCCAAGGCAAGGGAAGGCATCGCATCGCAGTTGCAGAGAGAGCTGATACCCATTTTCTGCGACGGATATTTGTGGAGGCCTGCGGCCTATGCGTTTCGGGCAGCGCCTAATTGGAGGCGGACGCGGATTCCGAGGTCGTTTTGGTCGCGCTCTTTTCAGAGGTGGCGCTCGGCTTGGCATCCGACGACGCTGCGGCTTTGCTTTCGCCTTTGCTCTCCGTCTCCGTCGCCTTTGCGCTCTTGGCTGAAGTCGAAGCCTGGTCTTTCCGCGCGTAGTCGGTGACGTACCAGCCGGTGCCTTTTAGCTGAAAAGAGGTATTGGAGATGAGTTTTTTGACTTTGCCCTTGCAGGTAGGACAGCGGCTTAACGACTTTACGGTAATCCGCTGCGTGACTTCAAACGTGCCGCACTTGCCGCACTGATATTCGTAGATCGGCATCGCTAACCCTCAAAGTTCGACTTGTTTAAGAATAGCCATGGGCCGCCGCATTGTCAATCAACTGATTTTCGATTTTAGATTTTAGATTGAAGTCCGGTCCGGAAATCTAAAATCGGCAATCGAAAATCTAAAATGTTTCACTTGATTCCTAACTCGTCCAAAATCCCCTGCAGCATCACGCCGTTCAGATCGCACGGCGTCACCGCGCAGTACTCCAGCCCCATGCCGATCCGCTCGTCCACATAGCCTTTTTCCAACATATATTCGAGCACGCCGCGGACGATCGAGGCGTGCGACGCGGTTCCTTCGTGCTCCTTCAGGTCCGCCTCGTAGTGCGTGGAGTAATAGACGACCTGGTTGAGATCGAGGTTGTACTTCTTCATCAGCGCGTCGCGCCAGTCTTGAGAGAAGTACCCCATCGCCTCTTCCCAGACAACGGAGGCCCAGTAGTCGCTGAGACCGCCGTCCCACACCACGACCTTGTGGAAATCCCCCAGGGCGCGCGCCGCCGGCAGCAGCTGCGTGTCGAGAACCTCTCGCTCCGTCAGTCCCAGCGCCTGGCCTGTTTTCACCAGAATGAGGATATGGCCGGGAGGCTCCGGCTTGCCGAATTCGTCCACCAGCTTGGAGGCGAACATTTTCATCAGCCGGATATCTTGTTTGAGAAAGTCGATCTGCTTGTAATAGACCGCCAGCCCGAGCGTGTTGATCGTGAGCACGAAGCCCGCCCAGTTGCGGTAGTAGAGACGAATCGCCTCCATCGGCAGCGTCCCCTCCTGCAACCGCCGCATGAACAGACTCTGCGTCACCTTCTCTTTCCAACGCTCGTGCATCTTGCGATAGAGATCGTCCACGATCCGCTTCGCCTCTTCCTTCGACATCGGTTTGCCTTCGATCACAGCTGCTCTCTCCTTCCTGTTGGCTTATTTCGCCCGGACCCGTTTGGTCACGGCTTTCTCTCCGGTTTGATAATGTTCCCCCTTCAACGCCAGCTCGGCTTCTTCCTCGTCCTCTTCGGACCAGGCGCCGAGATTGTAGCCGTACCACGGCTCCTGCGGCCGGAGCTTAGGCAGCTCCAGCCGCTCCCATAATTTTCGCGCGCGCTCCATAAACTCCTTCTTCGGCAGCGACACCGGCGGGTAGTCCCACTTGCGCGTCGCGTCGATGAGGATCGCCGAGCAGCCACTCATTTCGTCCATGCCGACGTCCATCCCTCTGCCCGGCGGGGCCGCGGACGGGTCCATCGAGGGAGTGCGGTTGCGAATAATGAGCGTGTCCCGGTGGGGCTGCATGCGAAATCCCAGCGCCCAGAAGAGCGAGTCGAGGTTGCGCGGATCGATGTCTTCATCCACCGCGATCACGATCTTGCCAGTGGCGGGGTGAAAGCCGACCATGCTGTGCAGCGCCTGCCAGACGTGGGCCGTATTCATTTTTTTCATGCGGATGACGCAGATTTGGCGCACGGCGATCGAGTGGAAGACCACTTCGAGGATGCCGGGGATGTTGCACTGGTCGCGGAGAAAACGAAGATAGTTCCCTTCCGCCGAGACCTGGCGCATCACGCTCGATTCGCTCGGCGGCAACTGGCTGACAATGCACGCGAAGACCGGATTTTTCCGGTGCGTGATGCATTTGACCTCGAAATACGGGTTCAGCATCTTCTCGCCGATGTAGCCCGTCGATTCGCCGAAGGCCGCTTCCGGCTCGATCCATTCGGTCGAGATCTCCCCTTCGATGACGATCTCGGCGCGAGCCGGGACGAGCAGATCGACCGTCTTGCACCGGACTACATCAATAGGGCCTCCCGCCAGCCCGCCGGCGACGTCCAGCTCGCTCACGCCGAGCGGCACCCGCGCCGGCGCGGTGTAGGCGACCGGCGGCGGCGCGCCGATCACCAGCGCGGCCTGCAGCGGGATGCCCATCGCCTGGCATTTCCGCCAGTGGTAGCCGCCGTGGTTGCTGGAATTCAGAAAAACTCCGGTGCGCGTCGGGCTTTTGATCTGGCCGCGGTAGTTGCCGATGTTGATCTTGCCGGTTTCGGGATCTTTGGTGAACCAGTGCGAGGCGGTCGTGTAGGGCGCGCAATCGAATCCCGGCGTGGAGATCGGAATCGGGAACTCCCCCAGCCCGCCTTTTTCGCGCAGCGACGGCCCGATATGGACCTCTTCGTGCACCGGCCCGTTGTCGACGATAGCCGGCGGAATCGGCGCGGCCTCGGCTTTGGTCCAGCGGTCGACGATCTCTTCCGGCTTGCACTGGAGACCGAAGCCGTAGATCTGCCTCGACGCCGCCAGACAGCCGACCGTGACGGGAATATCGTATTGTCTTCCTTTGACGTCGGTGACATGAGTGAACAGAAACGCCCGCCGCTCCTCTTCCGCAAGCCCGCGGAATTGCCAGCGGACCAGCGGCATCAACTCGGTGTCCTTGTTGACCGCCTCGTTGATCTTGACCAGCAGTCCGGCCTTATCGAGGGCGTCGAGGTGTTCGCGAAGATCTTTGAAATAGCCCATGCGGAGAAATTCCTGCGTCCGGCTCAGCGCAAATTATCGATCTCCCAAATCGCGCGCTTCTGCGCCGCCGGCGGCGGTCCCGCCTGATCGATCATCTCGGGCGTAACAACCCACGAGCCGGCGCAGCCCGTCTCCATCATGTGGGCCGCGTCGCCGTAGCGCATCCCGGCGCTGTAGCTCATGAAGATGGCGGCCAGCCAACTGTTCCAGCCGCAGAGCGCCAGGCGCGCCGGAACGGTCACCGCGGTCAAAATCACCGGGCGAGGATCTATCTTGACCTCGGTGGCTTCGGCCGGCGCCTGCCTTTCCTGCGCGAATGCCAAATCGGTCATCGGCCCGCTCAGAGCTATGAGAACAGCCAGAGTAGACCAAATCATTTGTGAGCGCTTCATAAAACACTCCTTTCCACGGGCCACCCAGCCCGCAGAGCCGTCAGAGTATCGTATCTGACCCGACAGCAAACTCCTTAAAAGTACCAATAAGCGGACAGAAAGTAAAACTACATTGACGCCGGCGGCGAAAAGCTCTACTTTCGCCATATGACTTTTCCACTGGCTTTCGTCGTCGGCGTCTCGGTCGCCTCGATCCCGGGGCCGACGATCATCCTGATCGCCACCCAAACTCTTCGCCACGGACCGCGAGCCGCCTTGGTGACCATGCTGGCGCCGCTTGCGCTCGACGCCTTTTTGATGCTGCCGCTGGGACTCATCCTGCAGGCTTCCATCTTCACCGGGCAAGGCGCGGTGGTTCTCGCTTTCTGCGGCGCGGCTTTCTTGCTATGGCTCGGCGCGCAATCGATCCGAGCAGGCATGCAGCACGCAAAAATGATGGGCGGCTCGGAAGCCGCGTTCGCCGACGGCAAGCAGGAGATCAACCCTTTCGTAAAAGGGCTGCTCACTCACGTCGGTAGTCCTTACCCCTATCTCTACTGGGCGACCGTCGGCGCATCGTTCATCCGCCAGGGATTTGCGAGCGGAGGCGTCTTCGGCGCGGCCCTCTTCCCCCTCGGTTTCTGGCTCGGCGCGTGCAGCTATACGGTGGTCGTGATCTATCTCGTCGCGCGGACGAAGCAGCTCTTGCCGCCGCGCGTAGAACCTTACCTCCATCACGTGTCGGGCGTTCTGTTGATCGGCGGCGGAATTTACCTTGCCGTCAGCTCGTGGCGAGGAGCATTTTAGCGACACATGGAACCCCAAGTTGCCGTACGACAAATCTCGGCTAAACGGGTTGCCACCGGCACGTGGACCACGGAGTGGGAGATTCGCAATCTCGGGGCCGCATCGCTCAAGATTCTCGCGGCCCGCTTCCCCCACGGCAAATTTCGCTGGCAGGAGCTCGAGTTTGCACCTGCGATCGATCTCGGCTCGAAGGAGGCGCGAAAACTTAAGTTGGAAGTGCGATGCGAGGAGCCTGCGGGAGCGGAAGTGGAAAACGCGTTTCTGATTCTGCGCGTTCTCCAGCGTGAAGAACCGTGGCTCATCCTCGCCCGCCTGCGGGTGCGCGTGAGCGAAGACGGCGCGCCGGCAACGACGACCGAGTTGATCACGGCGCAGCGGGTCGGATTCTCCTCGCAGCGCGCGGGCGGTTAGTCAGGAGGTCTTATGCCGATGACGGAACGCGAGAGGCTCATTCTTCAGAAACTACGCGGCTGACACAACAACTGAGGCCTCGGCTTCGAAGAGACCACGGGCATGGTCTCCAACTCTCTCAACATCGCTCTTCAGGAGCTGCTCGATACGATCGAGCGCATGCGCAAGGAGCATGGCCGCAGCGAGGAATACCTGAAGCTTAGAAAGGATCTGCCGAAGGATTGGCCGCTTTAAAATAATGTTGAATTTTGAATTCAAAATTCAACATTTAAAATTCAAAATTACTCAGGCAACCGGACTTTCGGTTGCCTGAGACTTAGCGGCCCAACGCCGCTCCAGAACTCCCGCTTGCCGGTCATCGCCTGGACGTGGCCGTCCCATTCGAGACAGAAAGCCGTGAGACCCAATTTCACCGCGCGCCTGACTTTTTCCTGCGTCTCCGCATCCGTTGCGAAGCGGCGGATCGCGTCGATCTGGCGTTCGCCGTGGCCGGCGTCTTGTTCCGCATGGAGCCGGTAGGTCTCGGCGGCGCGCGGCGAAAAACCATAGTGGCCGGTCAGCTCGCGGAATACTTTTTCGGATACCTTGCCCGCTCCGCCGAGCTGGCTCTCCACAAAGCTCAGCATCGCCACCCCTTCGAGCGCCGAGCGGCGCTGGCAACAACCGATAATCATCTCGATGGCCGCCGCGGTTCCCGGCGCGGGCTCCGCGCGGTCCGCCTCCTCGCGCGAGATCCCGCCCTCTTCGAGAAACTGGAGCATGATATCGACGTGGGTGCGCGGCCCCGACAGCTCCTCCATGAAATTTTCCAAAACCGTCCCCATCAGACCGTAGTCCTTCGAAGCGACCGCGTTGACCGCGATGTAGCCGAAAAAGATCGGATTGGTGCGGACGCGGAGATAATGCTGGACCTCGCCTAAAATAATCTGTTCTCGGGTCCAGCGGTGCTGGAGAATTCCCTGAAACCACGGGTGCTCGCCCATCGGAACTTCCCGAGCGCAGCCCCAGAGTTCAGAGATGAATTCGTCGAGAGACATGACGGTTTCGTTGCTCGTGATTCGTCCAATCGTTGTTTGTCGCTCGTCGTTCGTATTTCGTATTTCGACGGAATACGAGATACGAAATACCTTGTACGAGTTTTGCCTTCTGCCTTTTACTCCGCCAGCGGCACCGTCATAAACACGTGCGGCTGGCTGCCCACGACGCGCGAGACGTGGCCTCTGCCTGTTAGATCCTCAGCGAGCATCACGTCGCCGGGTTTAAAGAGCCGCTTTACGCCGCCGCCGACCTCGATCTCCCACGAGCCTGCGAGCGTAACCACGTACTGCCGGCGCGGCGCCGGATGCCAGTCGATCGCGTGCCCGACGGGCGCGAGACGAAAGACGACGTTGTTGGCCTTTTGCAGCGCGGTCGTCTGCACCGCCAGGGCGGCGTCAAACGACAACTCGACCTCTTCGAAGTGCGACTGCTGATCTTTCCCCGTGTAGAGCCTCGCGATTTTCATCTCGATCACCCCTTATCCTTTTCAACCGTCACATGCGGCCCGCCGAACGCCTCGGAGCGATTGCCGAAAAGGACCAGGGGCGCGGTGCCGACGTTCGTAATCTGGTAGTAGTCTTTCGCCGGGAAAAAGACGATCTCGTTCTTCTCGATGATCCTCTCATCGCCCTTAATCCCTTTGACCGACGCCTTGCCCTCGATCACGAGAAACGTCTCAGGGGAGGCGTGGTAGTGCATGTCGGTCCCATCCCCCGGCGTGAAATAAAGCATCCACGAGCGAAAGTTCTCCGTGCCGAAGAGATTGATCTTGCGCTTTTTTCCCTTGTCAGCCTCAGTCTGTTTTTTGTCAAGGCTCACGAATTCCATAAAGTCCTCCTTTCCTACGCGTTGCGGTCCCGGTTCGATCCCCTACATCCCCGTCTGTCCAAACGAGCGGTCCAACATTTTCAGCGCCTGATCGACCTGGTCCCTGGTGACGTTGAGCGGCGGGGTGATGCGGACCACGTTGCCCATGAGCCCGCCCCTGCCGATCAGCAATCCGTTGGTCTTCGTCAACTCGAAGAGGTGCTTCACTGCTTTCGGCGCCGGGCGCTTGTTTTCCCCCACCAACTCCAACCCCTGCATCAATCCCATGCCGCGCACGTCGCCGATCACCGGATATTTCTGCTTGAGCGCCTCCAGGCCGTCCCTGAGCCGCCTGCCCATGACACGCGCGTTCTCGACCAGATTTTCCTCCTCGATGACCTCGATCGTCGCCAGCGCCGCGACGCTGGTCACCGGATTGCCGCCGAAGGTGGAGATACTCATCCCCTTCATGCTGTCGGCAACTTCAGGAATCGCAATCGTCGCGCCGATGGGAGAGCCGTTGGCCATTCCTTTGGCGAAGGTCATGATGTCGGGCTCGACGCCCCACTGCTCGATGCCGAACATCTTGCCGCCGGTGCGGCCCCAACCCGTCTGCACCTCGTCGCAGATAAACAGCCCGCCGTACTTGCGCACGATCGCGACGATCTCGTGAAAATATTCCTTAGGCGGAGTGATGAGGCCGCCGATGCCTTGAATCGGCTCGGCGATAAACGCCGCCAGGCGGCCCGATGTGACCGTCTGGATCGCCTCCTCGAGATCCCTGGCGCACTTGAGATCGCAGCTCGGATAGGTAAGGCCGAACGGACAGCGGTAGCAATAGGCGTTGGGAATATGATGCACGCCGGGCGCCGGCGTGAGCGTGAGCCGCCAGGCCGCGTGGGCCGTCAGGCTCATCGCCAGGTGGCTGCGGCCGCTGTAGCTGTGGCGCAGCGCGATCACGTCCTGGCATCTGGTATGGAGCTGCGCCAAAAGCACCGCGGTTTCGTTTGCCTCGGTGCCGCTGTTGGTGAAGAAGGATTTTTGCAGCCTGCCGGGGGTGATTTGCGCGAGCTTCTCGGCAAGGCGCACGTGCGGCTCGTTCGGGTAGAGCGTCGAGATGTGTTGCAGCTTGGCGGATTGCGTTTGGACAGCGCCCGTGACTTTTGGATGGCAGTGACCGACGCTGATGGTGACGATGCCGCCGTA
Source organism: Deltaproteobacteria bacterium RIFCSPLOWO2_12_FULL_60_19 (assembly GCA_001798595.1). Taxonomy (GTDB): domain Bacteria; phylum Desulfobacterota; class Binatia; order UBA9968; family UBA9968; genus 2-12-FULL-60-19. The sequence goes on from MGSS01000017.1 coordinate 17,928, forward strand.
GAAATCGAGATATTCTTTTCCTTCGACGTCGTAAACGTGGCAACCCTTGGCGTGGTCGACGACGAGCGGCTCATCGTAGTAGTTGGCCACGACGGGAAAGAGAAACTCCCTGTGCTTGTCGATGATTTCCTGTTTCTTCATGTTATAGGCGTAGATTCTAGTCTGGACCACGAGCCTGATTCAAGCGCGACTCGGTTTTTTTCCCGGACCGAAAATGACTTTTCCCGGGCGGGCGCCGGTGTGGTGGCCCTGATCGATCACGACTTTGCCGTTGACCAGCACGGTGTCGATCCCTTTGGGATACTGCTTGGGGCTATCATAGGTGGCGGTGTCCGCGACGGCATCGGGATCGAACAGCACGACGTCCGCCCAGCAGCCCTCTCGGATCATGCCGCGGTCTTTTAATCCCAACACCTGCGCGGGCAGCGTGGTCATCTTGCGCACCGCGTCTTCGAGCGTCAGCACTTGTTCCTCGCGCGTGTATTTGCCCAGCACTCTCGGGTTCGTGCCGAAGCTGCGCGGATGCGGCTTGCCCGGATAGTCGAGATTGAGCGCGCTGCCGTCGGAGCCGATGGAGACCCACGGCACGCGCATCACCGTCTTCACGTCTTCCTCCGACATCGTGTGGTGTACGCCGTAAATAAAGTTGCCTTCTTCGTAGATCAGATTGAAGCAGGCGCTCGCCGGATCCTCGCCCCGGATCTTGGCGATCTCGGCGATGCTCTTTCCCTCGAAGCGCTTGAGCGCGGGCGTGTCGAAGCGGGCCGCGACGACCCCCTCCCACCCGCCGTGCTCGTTGACGTACTGATCGAACTCCGGATCGCCGATCACGCGCGCGCGGAAGTTGGGATTTTTGAACCGCGGTATCGTCTCGCTCAGCGGCGCGTTCTGCACCCAGCGCGGAAAGAGCCTGCGCCAGGGATGCTGCATCGCCGTGTAAGGATACTGGTTCGCCGTGATGCCGAGCCCTTCGCGCCGCGCCTCTTCGATCTGCTCGACGACTTGCCGCACCCGTCCCCAGTTACTCTTGGCGCGCATCTTGAGATGGTAGACGTGCACCGGGATCGCCGCCTCGCGCGCCACGCGGATCGCCTTCTCCAGCTCTTCCATGATGTCGAAGCCTTCGCTGCCGAGGTGAACGCCGTAGTAGCCGCCGTAGCGCCCGGCCACTTTGGCCATCTCGACGATTTCACCCGGATTCTCCGGTCCTTTGGCGTGCCACGCCGCGGTCAGCCCCAGCGCTCCCTCTTCCATCGCCCGCGCGACCATGCGGTTCATGCGCTCCTGCTCTTTGGGCGTCGCGGGGCGCTCGTCGAAGCCGACCACGATGGTCTTGATCTGCTGCGGCGAAACTCCGGAGGCGACGTTGATCGAGACGCCGTCCTTCGTCAATCTCTCGAAGTAGCCGGCAAAGCTTGTCCAATCCGTCTCGATGGCGTTGCGCCGCCGGTGCTCCGCCCGATATTCTTCGAGCACCGCGCCCTCGAGCGGCGCCACCGTCTGGCTCTCGCCGATAACGTCGAGCGTGACTCCCTGGCGGACTTTGCTCTCGGCGTTGCCGTCGGCAATCAGCGGCTGGTCGCTGTGCGTGTGGAGGTCGATGAAGCCGGGCGCAACCACGAGTCCTTTCGCGGAGATTGCGCGTTGTCCGGATGTTGGATCGATTTTTCCGACAGCGGCGATTTTTCCGTTCTTGACGGCAACGTCGGCGGAGAACCAGGGATTGCCCGTTCCGTCGATCACTCTGCCGCTGTGAATGACGATGTCGTAAAGCGCCATTGGAGGCTCCTCACCGCTAAGGCGCTATACCATCGTTAGGTGGTGGGGACAAGAATCTGGCTGTTGGCGAGAAAACGGCCTAGCAGACTGTTAAAAGGCTCCGTCTTCAGGCCGCTCAAAAAGGTCCCAGATGTGAAGCGACAAAATATCGTGTTCGTGTCACTTCGAAGCGGCCTTCCCAAGTTTCGTGCCCGTGTTCGTGTTTTCCGGCCCGAACACGAGTCACGATCACGAGCACGATCCCTGGCGCAACGCAGTAGATGGAACTTTTTCAGCGGCCTGCGGTCAGTTCTTGGGCGATGGCCAGATACTTTTCATGCACGCCGGAGCCGATCTCTTTCAACTCGTGCTCTTCGAAATCGCGCAGGAGTTCTTTCTGCTCCTCGCCGCTGAGGACGTCGTCGGCCATGTTGAACAGAATGTCGTCTTCCTTCTGGATGTGCTCGCGCAAAAACCGGACGTAGGCGCGCCCCATTTCCTGAAGCGTCTTTTTCGCCGCGGCGGGGTCTTTAGCGGCGATGGTGAGCGCCGCGGCCATCGCCTTGACGTAACCGCGTCCTTCTTCATGCTCCATCAGCATCACGCCGAGCGGCCCGCCTTCGAGGGGAACTCCGTGCTCCTCCATCGCGGGGAAAAGGAGCTTTTCCTCTTTCAGGTGATGACATTTGTCGGCGAAGTTGCGGATAAAGTCGATCGCCTTCTCCCACTGATCCAGCGCGGAAAGCTCCGGTGCCCGCGCCAGCCTTTCCAGCGCGTTCAGGACCTCCTCGATGACCCGGTGATCCGCCTTGAGCGCCTCCGTCGCTGTCTTGAAGGTGTGCTCCGCATGGGACTCGGCATGACCGCAACAGCTATTTCCTTTATCCGTGACCGCTTGATTCGCCATCGATCTACCTCCTGGTGAAGTTCTGCAACTTGAAAAAAACTACCTCCAACCCAACATCCTCCTCCCATCCTCGCTCACCCTCGCCTCGTCCCACGGCGGATCGTCGACCAGCTCGACTTCAATCTCCGGCATAGACTCGTGACGGGCGAGGACGCACCGCGTTTCCGCGAGCTTGCCGATGGCCTTTCTGGCTTCCGCGGCGATCAGGTTGCCGACCGGACAGCCGCTCGCCGTCGTCGTCATCTTCACCCGGACAACTCCCTCGCCGACGTGGACATCATAGATCAGGCCGAGGTTGACGATGTCCACCGGAATCTCCGGATCGTAAACGTTTCGAAGCGCCTCTAAAATTTCCTCTTTGGTCAGCGGCATACCACCTCCTCACAGGTTCACCGGCGTTCAATGGCGCAAAAGGTATGCCACCAAGTCGGCGGCGGCAGACCGTTGAAATTGCGGGAAATTCTACCGCTGGCGCCGAAATCCTTCTCAAAAACAGGACGAATTTCGCGGCAAAAAAGCAGATGTAAGAAAAACTCGCGGCCTTGACTCGCCCGGAGTCGGATGATCGAGCGTAACGTTCATCACCGCCCGCCCGGGGGGTCTCTCGAAGGGCCAATGCGTGGAATAAGGAGATGCAAGCGTAGTTCAGTAGTGCTCTCAGTTCTTAGGGGCAGCGTAACAACGACGTATCGCATCGGCCCGGAGAGAGATTCCCCAGGCAGGCCGACGATAGTCAACGGCCTAGGCCGGCGTGGCCGCGTTTGACGGCGCGAATGTTGTTGACGAGAAAGAGAAGAATCGCCGCCGCATTGAGCAAACCACCCCACTGCTGAGTCGCCTCCGAGCCTGAGAGATCGCCGCCGACGCGCAGCAGCAAAGAAAGGTGCAGCAGAATCAGATGACCGTAGAACGCGGGCTGAAACGGCATGCTCATGCCGGTGATCGAGGGGAAGATGATCGGGGCGTGGGCGAAGATCATCGAGAAGGCAAAGCCCAGAAAAATCGCGTGGAGCATGGCATCGTAGCGCTGCCCGGCCACAAAATCGTCCGCGAAACCCATCCACAAAGCGCCTCCCACCGCGAGCCACGCGTAGCCGGTGAGCAGCGAAGCGCCCATGAAGCGCGGCAGCCCCTGCTGGCGGACATTGCGCCAGGCGATATCGTAGCGCAAAAGCCAAAAACTTAAGGCGATCAGTCCGGCGCCGCCAAGCCACACGCCGACGCTCAAATCGAGAAGAGAAATGGCAAGACCGGCGCAGAAGAGGCCGCAGGAGAGCGTAAATTTCAACGAGTCCCAGCGCGACAGACGCAGCAACCGGGACAGCTCCAACCTTTCGCCGGCGATCGTCAGGACTAGAAAACCGATCCACCACGGGACAACTTCATTGACCGGCAGCCCCGCGAGCGAGAGTAAATTGCCGATCAGCCACAGCAGCGCGGCCGTCCCCATCGTCGCCAGAAAATTGGCAGGGTGCCGGCGATAAAGCAGGATAAAAATGGCGCTCAGAAACAGGCTGCTTGCCGACGCCGGCAGTTGCACCGCCGGTGGCGGCAAGTTGAACAGCAGCGCAAGCACGCTCAGCGCACCGAACAGCGGAGCGCCGTAGGCCCAGCCCCATTTCAAAGCTATTGCGCGCTCGAGGCCGATCAGCGTGCCGAGAAAGCCGCTCACCATCAGCGGCCCGTGCGCGGCGGAGAAGTCGGCGTGAAGCGCCGGCAGGTCCCAGCCCAGTCGCTTGAGCCCGGCCCACAGGCCCACAAGAAGCCCCAGGCCCGCCAGGGCCATGAGTGGATATTTGATGCGATCTTGTAGAGGCACAGCGACCTCGGCGCTACTTTCTCGCTTGCAGCAAGCCTGCCCAGCGGCTAAAGACGGTGTCGCCGATCTCGCTCAAACGAGCGAGATGTTTCTTCGCGCCGCCGAGGATTGCAGCGCCCTTCAGGTTCGCTTGCCGTAGCTCGTCGGTAAACGCGCGCGCCATCTCCCCGATGATTTTCTCCGTCACTTCCATATGGAAGAGAAAGCCGTAAGCGTTTTTGCCGTAGCGAAATGCCTGATGGCGGGCCATATCCGACGACGCGAGCGAAACCGCGCCGCGCGGCAGAGCGAATACATCGCCGTGCCAGTGGTAGGCTGTAAAAGAAGAAGGGATGCCGCCCCAGAGGGGATCGGTCGCTGCCGATTGTTTTAGCCTCACCCGATGCCAGCCGATCTCTTTTCTCTTCCCCGGCTTCACCTCCGCGCCGAGCGCGGCAGCCAAAAGCTGGCTGCCGAGGCACACTCCGAGAACCGGTTTTTCTTTCTTCAGCGCCTGCTCGATCAGCCGAAGCTCGCAGCGCAAAAACGGATAGCGATCCTGCTCGTAAACGCCCATCGGCCCGCCCATGACGACGAGTCCGCCGGCATCCGCCAGCGAATCGGGAACTCGCTGGCCGTCATAGAGACGAACGATCTTGATCGGAATGTGCGCGGCCCGGAGTATCTCGCCGATAGTTCCGGGCGTCTCGGCGCGGACGTGCTGGATGATTAAGACTTTCGACATGGTCTGCCTGTGGCTCACCGACACGTGATAGGACCGGCAGCTTTCAAAGCAAACCGTATACCACGATCAAGCGACGATTTAGAAGGCGAAAGCGGTTTCGTGGATCATCGCTTTCCTTCCGCTGAGAAAAGCGCGCGGAGAACTTCCGAAATTCGGGAAGAAAACTGATCCCGCCACGCGCGCGTCCTCAAGCGCCAACTATCAACGGCGCGCTCCGGGCATCCGCTGGCGGGAGTTAGACCGTAGTGAGCGTCCTGCTCGCGTTGGATGTTAGCTGGAAAACCGCGGGGGCCACTGTTGTCAGTCAGCAGTTCTTGGAATCGGTTGCGCTAGGTCGCCGTTGCGAGTCTTACTGCTCAGAGAGGAGCCGCAGCAACCGAGCAGTCGTGTAACATTCAGCGTCCATACCGCTCAGATCACGATCGTTCGACCAGATCCGTAAGGCCAACGACCGGGCCAAAGCCAGCGCATGGGCGTCCTCCGGGTCTCGGCCTGTTAGGTCAGTGATCGCTTTCCGAAGACGCCTGCGATATTCGTCCACCGGGTGAATGCGAAGCGGGAGGAGTCTCCACTGCATCTCGACGAACTCCACGGGTAGTTCATACTTGTTCGCCATCCGCGGCAGGTACTCAGTCACTTCGTCTGCGTTGAACTGGGCAACGTGTACTGCTACGTCGAACTCGGTGAACACTCGCAGCGCCGCTTTTCCCACCACGGCTGAGAGCAGGACGTTGGCGTCAGCGGCGACGCCTGCGATAGGCATCAAAATCCTCTGCGATATCCCTCTCAGTGACCCTCTTGCGCTTAAGTATCTTGGCTAAATGCCTACCGACTACCCCCGCTAGTTCTCGCCGCAGGTCGTCAGGGAGGCGGTCCGGTTCGTCGAGCGGGACATAGACTCCTGATACCCTCCCGTGCCGTGTGACGAGCAACGGCTCCCCGCTTCCAAGTAACGCGGCGCTCTTAGCACGCGATCGTAACAAGAGTTCCCAGTCGATGGTATCGAAGAAACTCTTGATATCGAGATCCAGCACCCAGTCGTAGCGCCAGCAACGTTAACGCGCGACCGAAAGTGCTTGATGCGCTGACCACCCGGGCGATATCCATGCAAGTCGCCATGGAACAGCGGTTTCACAATCGGCTCCAGGTATCGTTTGGCCACCGTCTGGGCGATTCGATCGCAGACCGTGGGAATTCCTAACGGCCTCGTGCTCTTCTCGTCCTTCTGGATGTCCACCCGGCGCACCGGCGACGGGAAGTAACTGCCGGAGGACAGCCGATTCCACAACCGATAGAGGTTGTTGCTTAAATCCTCATCGGTGCTGGCGGCCTTAACCACCGATAAAATCTTACATCCTCTTTCTAAACCGGACGGCCGTCGATCCTGGGCTGGGTCAGGATCGGGAAGTAAATTAAGAAAAAAAGTGAAAAGGCCGCCATCCAGAGGCTGCCGGACAATGCAACGAGCTGAGGAAGCCACTGAGGGAAAATAATGGGAAGTATGCCCCGTATAACCGCCGCAAGGTTAACCAGGACGAAGGCGAGCGCCACCGGCCTGGCCGTTTTCAGCGGCCGGCCCGTATGGCCCAGAGAAACACGGGCCATCATACCCAGCGTTAAGACGCCGATTCCACCCACGGTAAAGGCATGGACGATAAATTGCGGCGAGATCAGGCCGATCGCCGCCAGGGCTTTCAAACAAAACCCCGCCACGACCCACGCATAACCCAGATGAAGGACCCAGAGCAGAGGGACTCGCCAAAAACGGTTGGTGTACCAGCCGCCCAGGCGGATGCCGTTGCTTACGGCGGCCAGAGCGGCCAGCGCTCCCGCAAGCATGGAGTTGGGAAGCAAAAGGTCTGTTATCACAAAGGCCGTCGCCGACGCGGGAGATAACCATTCGATCGCCGGCCGGCGTTTCGGGATCACGCCCGAGAGGGCCCGTTCGGTGAAGAACGGTATGACTCTCCCTCCCATGATCACAATCAGCAGGATAATAAGATTCAAACCCAGGAAGGTCCCGGCACGCGCGGAGCTCTCAGTGTAGCCGGTCAACTCAAGGTGAACCAAGAAGTTCGCGAGGGCCAATGCGCCGAGGAGCGGAAGGAAAATCAGATTCCGTCTTTGGCCGCTACGGAGGAGCGGAATGGATAGGGCAACGGCGAGGGCCGGAAGGAAAGCAATATCCACCAAAGCGATCAGCCACGGCGGAAAGGCGCCCGGAAAGAATGGCATGAGCCGGGCGATAAACCAAAGCGCCGTCAGCCCCGCCAGAGAAGCTCCGGCGGCTGTCTGAACGTCCGTCCAGTTACGGACGGCAGTCAACAAAAATCCGGCGATGACGGCGACGGCATAGCCGAAGATCAGCTCATGGCTGTGCCAGCCGATGGCTCCGTAATAGTTCGCAAACTCGCGATTTCCCGCGAACGTGAAAACCCACTGCGCCATCAAACCGACGGCAAAAATCGCCGCCGCCAGGAAAAATGGACGAAAACCAAGCGCGAACAAAACCAAACTACGCGGCTGAGGGTTTTGGGCGTCAGGGTGCAAGATGCCTCTCAAGGTCGATCGCACGGCGATCGGTCATAGTCTATTATGTCAAAATCCCTCAGCAGCTTGCTAAAAAACTCGTTATTGAGCCTGGTCAAAAAGGTCCCAGGTACAAGGCGCGGGAGAGGCGACGAGCGCAGGCGTACTCGTTGTAGTACGTCGAGCGAAGTCGCCCGAGCGCAACGCAGTAGATGGGCCTTTTTCAGCAGGCTCCTAGCGAACTTTGATCTCGACCCGGCGATTCCTGGCGCGGCCGGCCTCTGTCTTGCCGTCGGCGATCGGCTTGATCCCGCCAAACCCCTGAACCGAAATCCGGCTCGCCTCGATGGCCCGTTTGACCAGATAATCCTTGACCGCCGCCGCGCGCTTTCCGGATAGACGGAGATTGTAGGGTTCCTTGCCCACCGCGTCGGTGTGCCCCTCCAGCTCGACCCTCTTGTCCCGATTCTCCTTGAGGAACACAGCCAGGCGATCGAGCGCCTTGGTTGCTTCCGGTGTGATAGCGGCTTTGCCGAAGTCGAATAAAATGTTGTCCAACACAATGGTCCGCTCCACCTTTGGCGCCGGAGCAGGCTCCATAACGGCGCATCCGCTCAGGAATAGGACGACGGCGATGCATGCAGCTGATCCACCCTGTTTCATGTCACTCTCCTCCGTGTTTAATTTTCTGCGTCATAAACCTTGCTCTCCCGCGTGGGTATAATATACGAGTGTCCAACCAACAAAAAGGCCTGTCCTTACCCGTTCTCTTGCTAGGGGGATGCAGTTCGGATTATAAGATCGACACGAGCCTTCAACGCCGTAGCCTTGAAGGACGAAACTTATTCCTATCGCATGAGGAGGGTTGCAGGGATGGCCAATCGAAGCGCGACCAGAATCATCGACGGCGACGGCCACATCATCGAGGACAACGCGGGAATCATCGCCCACATGGCGTCTCCCTACCGGGAGATTGCGGAGCGAAGGGGCGTCGTCTTCCCTCCGCTGGACCATCTCCACGCCGGGCGGGCGGTGGAGACGCCGCCCCAGCGGGACGGGCGGCCGGCCGTCGGGCCTGAGGGCTGGCTCGCTTTTCTCGACGACGTCGGCATCGATTGGACGGTGCTCTATCCGACCGTGGGCCTCGCCTACGGCAAGATCGTCAGTCTCGACTACGCCGTGGCGGCCGCTCGCGCCTACAACGACTGGCTCTACCACACCTATGTAAAGTTCAACCCGCGCTTCAAAGGCATGGCGATCATCCCGATGCAGGACCCCGAGGAGGCCGCCAGGGAACTGAGGCGCGCGGTGACCGAGCTGGGAATGCTCGGCGCGATGATGCCCTCCAACGGTCTTCCATCGCTGCTGGGTTCCAAGACCTACTGGCCGGTCTACGCCGAGGCCGACCGGCTCGGCTGCTGCCTGGCCGTCCACGGCGGCGCGCACGACCGCTTCGGCATGGACCATATGAACATGTACGTCCCGGTGCACGCTCTGGGCCACCCGTGGGGTCTCACGGTGAATTGCGCGAGCATTGTTTACAACGGCATCTTCGACCGCTTCCCGCGCGTGCGCATCGCGTTTCTCGAAGGCGGCATCGCCTGGCTGCTATTGTTGCTCGAACGGCTGCACGCGTCGCACGAAACCCATTTCCAATATATTCCGCCCGGCGAGTTTGGAGTGCGGGAGGGCGAGGAGCCGGGCAAAGTCATCGTCAAGCTGATCAAAGAGGGGCGCTTCTTCCTCGGCATTGAGACCGAGGAATTGACCATGCCGTTTGCCATCAAGGTCGTAGGCAACGAGCCTTTTCTCTACTCTTCCGACTTTCCCCACGAAGTGACCAACGAGAGTTGCAAACACGATATCGGCGAGCTGATGGAGAGCGACGAAATCAGCGCCGACGACAAGGCGGCGATGCTCTACCGCAACGCCGAGCGTTTCTACAAGCTGCCGCTGTAAGAAAGGACGAGCCATGAACGATTGTCGCGCCGCCGTCATCACTGCCCACAATCAACCGTTGGAGATACAGCGGGTGCCGATTCCGGAGCTGGAGCCGGGCGCTCTGCTAGTGCGGATCGAGGCCTCGACGCTCTGCGGCACCGACGTGCATCGCTGGCACGGTCCGCTCGGCGACGGTGACACGCTGCCGATCATCACCGGCCATGAGCCGTGCGGCTATATCGAAAAGATCAACGGCGAGCGGACCGATATTTTGGGAAGTCCGGTGAAGCCGGGCGACCGCATCGTCTGGAGCTACGTGAGCTGCGGCTCCTGCTACTATTGCAGCGTCGCGCTTCAACCCTGTATCTGTCCGGGACGCGCCTCGTGGGGGCACAACCGGAGCGACCGCTACCCGTACCTGCTGGGAAGCTGCTCCGAGTATATGTACGTGCCGCCGCCCTGCCTGATCGTCAAAGTGCCGCAGGCGGTCTCCTCCGCCTCGGCGGCGGCTTCCGCCTGCGCGTATCGAACGGTGATGCACGGCTTCGACCGGTTGGGGGCCGTCAAGAGCCACGAGACGGTCCTCATCCAGGGCAGCGGGCCGCTCGGCAACTTCGCCACCGCGGTGGCGCGGGATCACGGCGCGAAGCAGGTGCTGGTGATCGGCGCACCGGCGGCGCGATTGGAAGTAATCAGGCGCATGGGCGCGGACGCGGTCTTAAATCTTGAAGAAGTAACCGATGCAAAAGCCCGCCAAAAATGGGTGCATGACCATACCGACGGGCGCGGCGCCGACGTGGTGATTCAAGTAGCGAATAACATGGCCGTCGCCGAGGGGCTCACTATGCTGCGGGACGGCGGCCGCTTCGTGAGCATCGGCGCGGGGGGCAAGGCCAATGTGGAAGTTAACCGCCTGCCACAGGAGATGATCTTTCACACCATCAGGTCCGGCGAGCCGCGCCACTGGCTGCAGGCGATCGACTTTCTGGCGTCGCGCAAAAATAAGTTCCCGTTCGAGGAGATGATCACCGCGAGCTACAAGCTGGAGCAGGTGAACGACGCGCTCAAGGCCATGGCGAGCTACCAGGTGGTGAAGGCGGTCATCCAGTTCCAATAGATGGAAGAAGCGGCGGGCGTCCCCGCTTCTGTGTCATTTGCTCACATAGTTGATCGCCTCCATCAGCTTGCCGGCATCATGCAGCTGAACCACCGACCAGGCGGCGTCGATCAGGACCGACTGCCGCTTTTCATCGAGGACGCCGTCGCAGCAGGAGCGCGCCTTGGCCTCTAAATCCGCGTCGCTCAGCGGGTTTTTCGGGCCGCCGCGGTAGCGCTCGTCCGCCGAACCCTCGACGGCACGCCCGTCTTTCAGGCGAATGACGATGCGCGAGCGCATCTTGTCGAAGCCCATCTTTTCGATCTCCGGATCGAACTCGGTCGAGATCCGCCGCTGCATCGCCTGCATGGGAGCGTCGCCGACGAACTCGTCTGAGAACTCGCGCTTTCCCGCTTTGCGCGCGAGCGCGATCATGGCAAGCGCCGCCGGCAGGGAAAATTTGGCCTGGAGGTGATTGGCCGCGACGGGATAACGGATCGGTTTTAGAATATTGGTTCCAGCGTAAACTCTGACCGCTTCGATGTCGTTCGGCTTCGCATCGTGCTCCGTGACGAGCTTCAGCATCAGGTCGATGGTCGGATGGGTCAGCACGCCGCAGGGATAGGGTTTGATCGAAACGCCGGGCTCGACGATGCTCCAGGTTTTGCCGAAACCCTGTGAAATCTTTCCCGCGCTGACTCCTCCGCCCTGGACGGCGAAGAAGCCCCAGGAACCGTCCAGCGCGTCCGGGTCCGCCGTGAAGCCCCTGGCTGCAAGCAGGGCCGCGGCGACGCCGTTTTCCGCCGCCCGGCCGACGTGGAGCGGCTTGGTCATCGTGCCGAAGTTGCAGCGAATCCCCGCCGCGAAACTGGCTGCGATCCCAAAACCGTGGCGCAGCCTGTCCCGGTTCAGGCGCAGCAGTTTCGCCGCGGCCGCGTACGCGCCGAACGTGCCGACCGTGGCGCTGGAGTGCATGCCTCTTAAGTAATGCTGTGGCAACATCCACTCTGAGATCTTACACTCGACCTCGAAGCCGGTGAGAAAAGCCAGCATGAAAGCCTTGCCGTCAATACCACCGAGTCTCTGGGCCATCGCCAGCGCGGCGGACAGCGGCGGAATCGTCGGATGGGTCAACAGCCCGTAGACGTGCGCCGGATCGTGGCTCACCTGGCTATCGTCCCAATCGTGCGCATGGCCCGCCGTCCCGAGCACGCGCGCCGCCATAGTAGCCGGAACCTTTTTATCGCCCCGGCCGAGCAACAGCGCCTCCGGACGGCCGCCCATCTCTTCCGCTTCGTCGATGAGAATGCGAACCGAATGCTCCTCCGATCCCGCGACATAGAGGCCGAGACCGTCGAGCAGACAGCGCGTGCCGATGCGGATCGCCTCGACGGGGATGGAATCGAAGCTCACATTCTCGACGAATGCGGCGGCGGCAGCCGTTGTTTTAAGCCCAGCGGAAACAGCTGCGAACACGTTCGAATCGGCTGTCATGATGGCAACCTCCTCAGGGTGTTGGGAAGAAGAGTATCACAGAATCGCCGCGAAAACTTTTGCCGCCAGCACCAAAAAAAGGCCCGGGCTTGTTCAGCTCCGGGCCTTTTTAACTCGAATTGCGAGTTTTGAATTTCTATTGAACCCACTCCAGCCGGTTGTACGCCGCCTGTAGCTAGGACGTCTGGGCGGATGCTTTTTCGCGCAGCCGTCTCATCAACTCATCCATGGAAGCGGTCTGCAGGATGCGGCTGAACTGCGACCGATAGTTGCTTACCAGGCTGATCTGATCGATGATCACGTCGTAGACTTTCCACTGGCCGCGAACGAGATGGAGTTTGTAGGTGATCGGCGTCCCGTCCCCCCGGGAATTGAGAACCTCCGTGTCGACCTCGGCGAAGTTGTTGTCTATCTGCTCGCGGCCGTAAACCATCTTTTCACCCCGGTAAGATCCGAGCGCGTTCATGTATGAGGCCTCGGCAAATTGAACAAAAGCCGCTAGGAACTCCTTCTCTTTCCCTTGGAGGCCGCTCCAGTAACTCCCCAGGGACCTGCGGGCCATCTCGGAAAAATCGAAGCGCGGGAAAATGATCTGCTTCAGGCGAGCTTTGTTGTTTTCAAAGTCGCTGGCGCTCCGAAACGTCCGGGTCACCGCCATCACGCGCTCCATGGTTGCCTGGAGCTGTTGTTTCGGCGTTTCCGCCGCAGCAACGGGAGCCGCGATCTGCCAGAGCATCAACGCCAGTAGTGCGAGTTTCATGTATCTGTTTATCGGCAAGTTGATAGACCTCCTTAATCGTTTTTTTCGCCCCTCTCCCTCGTTTGGACGCTCTATTTGGAGAAAGGTTTCAGGGGAAAGATGATTTTACGCTAAAAACAGAGGCCCGGGGTCGGGAGACCCACGGGCCTCATTGAAACTAAATCCGGCGGCGACCTACTCTCCCATACGGCAACCGCATAGTACCATCGGCGCTGGAGGGCTTAACGACCGAGTTCGGGATGGGATCGGGTGTGACACCTCCGCTATCGCCACCGGAAGCCTTATTAGTTTTGAGTTCTAAGTGTTGAATTTTAAGTTTCCGGAGCAACTCAAAATTAAAAACTCAAAACTAAAAATTGAAAATTCTCTCACGACTGAATACGGGCAAGACTGCAATCGCGCCAGGTCGCAATAGTAAATATGGTCAAGCCTCACGGCCAATTAGTACCGGTAAGCTTCAGCCATTACTGGCCTTCCACATCCGGCCTATCAACCTCGTAGTCTACGAGGGGCCTTTAGGGGACTCGCGTCCCGGGATACCTCATCTTGGGGTGGGCTTCCCGCTTATATGCTTTCAGCGGTTATCCCATCCGCACATAGCTACCCGGCCATGCCACTGGCGTGACAACCGGAACACTAGCGGTGCGTCCTTCTCGGTCCTCTCGTACTAGAGAAAGCACCCCTCAAGTATCCTGCGCCCACGGCGGATAGGGACCAAACTGTCTCACGACGTTTTGAACCCAGCTCGCGTGCCACTTTAATCGGCGAACAG
>MGSS01000018.1 GCA_001798595.1 Deltaproteobacteria bacterium RIFCSPLOWO2_12_FULL_60_19
TGTGCCGTGCCCCCGGCTCATCTCGTGAGTCGGAGTCTGGCTCTTCTGTTCCTTCGAGCAGGCAACCAGGAGCAAACCCGCCATAGTTGCGACTCCCAGGACCAACGTTAAGTTACTCCCCACGGTGAGACCTCCTAGCTGTCGGCTGCGAGAACCCTGCCCATTGCGCGGCCCGTTTCCACATGCTCGTCATCTTCGGCGTCCGGCCTCGAATACCGTCAATGTTTTCGCTGCAAAAGCTCGCGGAGAAAAGCTCTGGCCTCTTTGCCGTCCCACGGTCGATCGCCATTGACCTTGCCGATGAAAATCCCTTTGCGGTCGACGAAGTAAGAAAGCGGCAGGCTCCAGGCCCCGTATTCATTCGAGACGCTGCCGTCAGAGTCCAACAAAATTCTAAAAGTTAACCCGAGTTCCGCCACAAACTTTTTCACCGTCTGTTTGTCTTCTCTGAAATTGACGGCGACGATTTCGAGGCCCTGGCTCTTGAATTCGCGGTGGAGCTTTTCCATCTGTGGCATCTCGTCGCGGCACGGGATGCACCAGGTCGCCCAAAAGTTCAGAAACACCAACTTGCCCTTGAAGTCTTTCAAACTCAACCGTTTCCCCGAAAGATCTTGGAGCGTAAAGTCCGGCGCGCGGAGCGCCTTTTCCGGTTTCTCCACCATGAGCTTGTCGAACAGCTCTGTGCCGGCGGCGGGTTTTTCCGCCTTCTTGTGAAAGAAAGCCTGCGCAGAGGCGACGACAAGCAAAATGCACAGCGCCGCGCAGAGCGATTTCAGGAGTGAAAAAGAATTTGGGAGCCTGGATTTTTGCACACGCGCCTCGCAACGGAAATAGTTGCTGCGGGGCAGGTAAAAGTCAAACGGTGGGAACCGCCCGTGGCAGCGCGGCTGCCACGGGCTTACGATGTAAAGATAGGACTAGAGCGAACTAGAATCCGTAGATGGCCTGCAGGGCAAGCGTAGTCTGATTGGAATCCGCGCTGGTATTTCCCTTCGCGAACACCGGCTTGTTTCCCCAGTCCTGGCGCACTTCGAACCGGCCGAGAAGTTTGGCCGTGAACTTATATGCTGCGGTCAACGTGGCTTCCCCTACACTAAGGTTAGAGACGCCGGTTCTTGAGCCGGTTTTGTCGTGGAAGTACTCCGCCCGGAGCGCCGTGTTAAAACGAGCGGTCCAGTCATAGGAACCGATCGCCGCGAACCCCTGCCAGTTGCCTCCCTCGTTCCCGTAGGTGTATTCGAGGAAGACAGTCAGGGGATCCATGGGCTTGATCGTCGCTACATTACTCACCGCCACTCTCTGACGGCTGGTATTATTCGACTGCTCTGGGCCGGCCATCACGCTAGTCGTCAGCGAGAATGCCTCGGCGGGAGTATAGGTGAATCCTCCATGAAAGGATGGGCTGTTGTTGTTGTCTCGGGGATTGTCCCAGCCAGTCACAGCCCCGCCCATGAGAGTGAACGACTTGGTGACGGGATAGCTAAGAAGAAGACCCGTATGGGTGAAGGGTATCGCAAGATTGAACAGGAAAGAGCGGGAGATGTTCGGGTTGTATGAACCGGGAGCAGGGATAATTTCAGTCCCCATCAGGGTGACGAATTTTCCGGCCTTGACCTGCAGCCCCTCGCCTATAGGAATGGTGGTCGTCAGAAACGCCTCTCTCAGCTCGGCCGACGACTCCCTGACCAGCTTAGGGCCCCAAAGGGTTGCCTCTCTCAACAGCTCTGCGGAGCGGCCGAAGTCGCCAACGAGTTTGAAGCCGACCCCCCAATCTTTCTCCGGTTTTTCCAAGGTGAGGTTAAAATAGTTGAACACAAGGTCGTTGTGGTCCTTGTCGAAGTATCTCCCGCTGATGGGCTTGGCGCGATTGGAGCTCCAGGTGTAGCCCACATCGAAAAAGCCGCTGATATTGATCCCGAGAGCTTTTTCCACAACGGACTTGCCCTCCTCGATCTTCTGATCGAGGATGCCAACAGTGCCGTCCAGGCTCAGCAGGCCGGGCGCGAGCCCTTTAGGCTCCTCCGCCGCCTGGAGCGACCAACTCGACAGGAACAGAACCGCCAGAACAACTAAACCAACCGCACCTCTTTTCATCGCACACCTCCCTGTCAGTGATTTACGCATCCTTACCAAGCAACGTCTATTTTGTCAATTGAGCAGCTCAAGGCTGTTCACAATTCAGCAATCCGCATGCCAGGAGATAGGCTGAGAAAACCGCCTGTTTTCATTGGCAACTTGAAGCGCTTTTCGATCTCACCATAGGAGAATACGTTTAGATGCCTCAATCTTCATCACGAGAAGGCTAGAAAATAGGCATCTGTCCAACCCCCGCACCACTCACGGAAAGCGCCCTCGTCGATCAAACCTAAGAGAAGCCGGTGCGCGCTTCAAGTCAATTGTCCTCCAACGGAAAGTCGATCACGCGCTTTACCGCCACGGCGCAGGCCTTGAGTTCCGGCTGGCGCGACACCGGATCTCTGGCGGCGATCGTCAGGTTATTGGCCGCTTTGTAAAAGCCGAACTGTCTCCCCCAGTGAAACGGCATGAAGCAGCTGCCCGCTTTTATCTCGGCGGTGACCCGGACCTGAACCACCGCCTTGCCGCGACGGGAGATCACCTCGACAAAATCCGCATCGCGGATGGCGAACCGCCTGGCATCGGCCGGGTTCATCTCCAGGAACGGATCGGGACAACTTTTCTTAAGGCTCTCGGCCTTCCCGGTCCGCGTCATCGTGTGCCACTGGTTTTTAACCCGTCCGGTGGTGAGGACCAGCGGATATTGCTCATCCGGTCTCTCGAAGGGCTCCTGGTGCTCGACCGGAATGAGGTTGGCTCGACCTTCCGGCGCGGGAAAATGGAGATCGTCGTAGAGCCTCTCCGTGCCCGGATGGTCCGGCGCCGGGCAGGGCCATTGGAGCGGCCCTCCGTTTTTTAATCTCTCGTAGCTTGCGCCGGAGTAGTCGCAGAGTGTCCCCTCCGTCGTCCGAACGAACTCGGCAAAAATCTCTGCCGCGGTTTCATACCGAAAAAACTTTTCAAATCCCATCTCCCGGGCGAACAGCGTCATAATTTTCCAATCCGGCAGCGCCTCGCCCGGCGGTTCGGCGAGCCGCGGCATGTAGGTGATGCGCCTCTCCGAATTGGTCATGACTCCCTCCTTCTCGGACCACTGGGCGGCTGGGAGAAGGACGTGCGCGAGTTGCGTCGTGCCGGTGGGATGGTAGGCGTCCTGGACCACCACCAGCTCCGCCTGTCTCAGCGCCTTCTCGATGAAGTCGATGTCGGGGGCGGAGACGAGCGGGTTGGTGCAGAGGATCCAGACTGCTTTGACCTTTCGCTCGGCCACCGCCTCGAACAGATCCAGCGCGCTGTAGCCAGGCTGAGACGAGATATTTTCAGACGGGACTCCCCATAAACGGGCGACCTCCTCGCGATGGATCGGATTCTGAACCTCCCTGTAGCCCGGCAGCATATGGGACAGCCCGCCGACCTCCCTACCGCCCATCGCGTTGGGCTGGCCGGTTAGGGACAACGGGCCGCAGCCCGGCTTGCCGATTTTTCCCGTGGCGAGATGGAGGTTATGGATGGCGTTGTTCTTGTGCACGCCGACCGTGCTCTGGTTGATGCCCATGCTCCAGAGGCTCATCGCTCTGTCGGCCTTGCCGAAGATCATCGCGGCCTCGACGATCAAGCATTCGGGAACGCCGCAGATCTTTTCCGCCACGTGAGGCGGGTACTTTTCGACCACCGACATCGTTTCTGCAAAGCCGTTGGTATGTTTTACGACAAAGTTCGGGTCCATGAGAGATTCTTTGGCCAAGACGTGAAGCATGCCGTTCAGCAGCGCGATGTCGGTTCCCGGACGGATCGGCAGGTGGAGATCGGCGAAGTCCGCCGTCTCGGTGCGGCGGGGATCGACGGCGATGATCGTGACTTCGTCGGGCTGCTCCAGCTTTCGGCGCTTGATCCGCTTGAAGATCACCGGATGGCAGTCGGCGGTATTCGTGCCGAGGAGCAGAAAGCAGTCCGCCACATCGATGTCGGCGTAGGAAGCCGGCGGCCCGTCGGCGCCGAGGGAGGTTTTGTAGCCGGCCACGGCCGAGGCCATGCAGAGACGGGAGTTGGTGTCGAAATTGTTGGTGCCGAGAAAACCCTTGGCGAGCTTGTTCGCCACGTAATATTCCTCGGTGGTGAGTTGCCCAGAGCCATAGAAGGCCACGGCGTCCGGTCCATGCGCCGCGATGATGTCGCGGAACTTTCCGGCCACCGCCATGAGCGCCGTCTCCCAGGAGACGCGCGTAAAAGCGCCGTCCTGACAGCGGCGCATCTGCGGGTAGAGCAGGCGGTCGGGAGTCCTCAGCGTTTCCGGGAGATAGACCGCCTTGGCGCAGAGATCTCCTAGGCTCGATGGATGGTCCGGATCGCCCTTGATCCTGGCGACGGCCCCGTTTTTTAATCCGGCAACGAGGCCGCACCCCACGCCACAGTAGGGGCAGTAGGATTTTACCCAGCGCTCGATGCCGTTGGTGTTGTCATCCTGCCTCAAAGCGAAATCTCCAATCCTTTCTCTCTGGCCCACTGTCCGCGCCACTCCCGTTGCACATACACAAGCAGCAACGCCGAGCCGGAGGCGGCCAGGCCGAAGCCGAAAAACCCCATGCCGTAAGAGCCGGTGAAATCCTTTAGCAGCCCGAGCAGAGCGGGCAGCAGGAACCCTCCCAGGCCGCCGGCCGCTCCGACCACTCCCGTCACCACGCCGATCTCTCTCTGGAATCGCTGGGGCACGAGCTGAAACACCGCGCCGTTGCCCATTCCCAGCGCGCTCATGGCGAGCAAGAGAGTAACGCCGGCCCACGGCAGCGGCGGGAGCCCGCCGACCAGCAGCATGAGAGCGGAGACCGCGCCGTAGATGACAAGCAGGCAGCGGATGCCGCCAAAGCGATCCGCCAGAAATCCTCCGAGCGGACGGAGAAAGCTGCCGGCGAAGACGCACATGGCGGTAAAGTTCCCCGCCATGACGGGGCTCAGGCTGTACTGGTCCCGAAAAAAAATCGACAGAAAACTGGCGAGCCCCACAAAGCCGCCGAACGTAACCAGATAGAACAGATTGAACCACCAGGCGTCCCTCTCGGTGAGCACGGCGAGATAGTGAGCCAGTCTTTGGGGCGGTGGTTTTGCCGGGCTATCTTTGGCCAACAAGAGAAAAACCGCGAGAGTGAGCATCACCGGAACGACGGCGAGGCCGAAGACACTCTGCCAGCCGACGTGCTCGGCCAGGCGAGGAGCGAAGAAGACGGCCAGCACCGTGCCGCTGTTCCCGGCGCCGGCGATGCCCATGACCAATCCCTGGTAGCGCGCGGGATACCAACGGCTGGCCATCGGCAGAGCGACGGCGAAGCTCGCGCCGGCGACGCCCAGCATCAGGCCGACCAGGAAAATATCGTTCAGGCTCTTGGCGCTGAGCCACCCGAGCAGGAGCGGAATGAGCGTGAGACAAAGCCCGGCGGCGCCGGTCTTCTTGGAGCCGAAACGGTCGGCGGCGATGCCCATCGGCAGACGGAGCAAAGAGCCGGCCAGAAGCGGAACCGAGACGATCAAACCCTTCTGCGTGGCGGAAAGCAAAAGGTCTTCGGCGATATAGACGCCGAGGGCGCCGATCATGACCCAGACCATGAAGCTTACGTCGAAATAGAGAAAGGCGCTGACGAGCGTGGCCGGATGGCCGGCCTTAAGAAACTCTCTGAACTTCATCTTCGATCCCTTCCTTTCCTGCCGCTTTGTCTCTTCTGATTTCCGCCCGGGAGAGATACGGGACCAGACGCTCCAAAACCTGCGGCAGCACTTCGCACGGCACGTCCTCCAGGAGTTTTTTTCCAGGCTTGGGCTCCGGTCCCGAGCTCCCGCCGACAAACACGTCCACGGCATCGACCACCTCGCCGTTGACCTTGATGTTTTTTCCCAACAGCCCGATATCGGCCGCCAGGTGATTGCCGCAGCCCGCCGGACAGCCCGACCAGTGGATGCGAATGGGTTTGGTCTTGCCCAGCTTTTCCTCCAGATAACGGGCGGTCTGGAGCGCCAGCTCTTTGGTTTCAATGAGCGCGAAGTGGCAGTAGTCCATTCCCGTGCAGCTCACCAATCCCCGCGCGAGCTCGGACGGATCGTAGCGCAGCTCCTTGAGCAGCGGCTCTTCGGTGAGCTCTCCGATCTTGCGATCGGGGACGTGAGCGATGATTAAATTCTGTCCGGTGGTGATTCTTATCTCACCGCTGCCGTAAGTCTCCGCCAAGCGGGCGACCTCAAGAAGTTGCTTTGTGGCGATCCGTCCGACCGGCACCGCAAGCCCCACGGAGTTTAGTCCCGCTTGTTTCTGCCGCAAAATGCCTATGTGATCCGTGTATCTCTTAACCCTCTCGTCTCTTCCCGCCGGCGGCAGCGGGCGGTCGGCCCGGCGCTCCAACTCGCGGCGAAACTTCTCCGCGCCCCAAGCGTCAATGAGAAAAGCCAGCCTCGCCTTGGTGCGCGACTCGCGCAGGCCGTGGTCGCGGAAGATAAACACGATATGGCTGCAGATCGTTGCGGCCTCTTCAGGACGGACGAACAGGTCTAATGGCGAAGCCACCCGATACCCCCCGGAGCCCATCTTGCCGCCGACGGCGACGTTGAAGCCCCGGACTTCTTCGCCGTCTATTTCTCTCACCGCCGGCGTCAGCGCGACATCCTGCGTCTCCGCGTGCGTGCAGTTCTCTTTGCAGCCGGTGATGGCGACGTTGAACTTGCGCGGCAGGTTGGTGTAGGCCTTGTTGCCGACGAACGTTTGAGTAAACTCGCGCACGACCGGCGAAGCGTCTAACAGCTCATTTGGCGTCAAGCCCGCCACCGGACAACCGACCACGTTGCGGATATTGTCCATGCCGGTCTGGAGCGAGACGAGACCCACGGCTTTGAGTCGCTCCCAGATTTCCGGCACATGCTCGATCCGGAACCAGCGCAGTTGGAGTTGCTGCCGCGTCGTGATATCGGCGAAGCCCTTGCCGAACTCCTCGCTGATCCGAGCCAGGGCGCGAAACTGCTCGGCGGTGCTGATCCCGTTGGGGATGCGCACGCGCATCATGAAATGTCCCGGCGTCTGCCTGCGGAAAAAGACACCGCCCCATTTAAGCCGCTCGCGATCGCCTTCGGTGATCGCCTCCCAGCCCTCCTGCGCGTAGCGCGGGACGTCTTGAAGGATATCGAGCCCGTCTTTTTCCTTCTTGTATTCTTCGATCTTGTTCATGACCGTTCCCGGAAAAACCAAAGGCGCCTGATCCCGTGTGAGAATAGGCGCCTTTGCCCGGTCGACGGCTGCAACAGCGCAGCCGTAAAGTTTTCTCGCAATGCTGCTTAGCCTGTCTTGTCTCTCGTCATCTCCTCCGTCAACACAATCGCCTGCGCGATCTCCGCCATGGGTTTCCGCATGTCCATGCTTTTTTTCTGAATCAAGGAAAATGCCTGGGCCTCGGAGAGGCCTTGCTTTTTCATGAGAATGCCCTTTGCCCGTTCGATGGCCTTCCGCGCCTCTAAGGTTTTCTTGAGGTCCTGATTCTCTTTCTTTACGGAGACAAACTCCTCAAAGCGCGAGATCGCCAGTTCCACCGTCGGCGCCAGCTCCTCCTCGCGCAACGGCTTGATAAGGCAGGCCATCACGCCCGCCTCCTTCGCCCGTTCGATCGTCGCCGCATCGTAATGGCTGGTCAACAAGACAATGGGAAGCGGATTCTCCTCCATGATCGCCTGCGCCGCCGCAATGCCGTCCGGATCGGGCAGCCCGACAGCCATCAGGATTAAATCGGGGGACGTTGTCCTCGCCAAGGCCCGCGCGGCCCTGCTGTCACTTCCCTCGCCGGCCACCTCAAAGCCTCGGGCGACCAAAGCTGTCATGAGCGCGGTCTTCGACGGGAGGTGGTCGTCGATCACCAACACCTTCCGTTTCATACCTTCGCCGGGTGTTTCTCTTCCCTTTGTTCCTTTGAAACCAGGAGCCGCCGAATAAACTCGGTGAGAAACCGCTCGCCGCAGTATCGGGACTCTTGCGCGTACGAACGCGTGTCGGCCCGGATCTTCTCCGGCGAGATGTAGGGGCTCTGGGCCAGCTCTTTCCAATGACGCTCCATCCACTGCTCGATCATCTTCGGCGTCGCTTCGAGATGGAATTGCAGCCCGTAAACATTTTTCCCGATGCGAAATGCCTGGTTGTCGTAATAGAGCGACGAAGCCAGCCGTTGCGCGCCTTTGGGCAGATCGAAGCCGTCGCTATGCCGCTGAAAGACGGTCGGTTTTTCGGGCAGATAACCAAAAATCGAATCCATCTGCCCCTCCGGAGTCATCGAAATGGGATACCAACCGATTTCTTGAACGTTTCCGCTGTAGACTTCCGCGCCCGTTGCGGCGGCGATCAACTGCGCTCCCAGGCCGATCCCAAGGATCGGCAGCCGCTCTTTGACGGCGGCCCGTATGATCGCCTTTTCCCATTTGAGAAACGGGTAGCGCTCCTCGTCGCGGGCGCTCATCGGCCCGCCGAGGATAATCAGCGCCTTGACGGTCTCCCAATCCTCGGCGGGAATTTCACCTTCGAAGAGACGAACCGTAGCGCAGCTCAGACGGTGCTCTTCCAACACCGGGACAAAGATTCCCAGCTCCTCGAACGGATCATGCTGAAAGACCAGAATGTCTTCCATCTAACCAATCATCCGCTCCCGGTTCAGATATCGAAGTACAGCGCGAACTCATACGGATGGGGCCTAAGGCGTATCGCATCGACCTCTTTCTTTCTCTTGTACTCCAGCCAAACCTCGATCACGTCCCTGGTAAACACGTCCCCCTTGAGCAGAAAATCGTGGTCTT
>MGSS01000019.1 GCA_001798595.1 Deltaproteobacteria bacterium RIFCSPLOWO2_12_FULL_60_19
CTTCCTATAAGTACATGGAGGTTGTCCAAATATATAGCAGTCCCCGACAATTTTAAGGAGAGCGATCCAGAACATAAAGCACGTTTCGAAAACGCAGCACCCGAAAGACGTCCGAAGTAAACTCCTCCTCGTGTAGGACCGACAATCGCAGCCGCGCAAACGCCTCTCGCCACTGGGCCTTGGTGCGGTGGGTATAGGGGTTCCCAAAAAATTGTAGGTTCGCCAGGTTATCCTAGGCATAAGAGGTAGCGATCCGGGGTCGAGGTGAACGTATCCTCGATCACCATCAGGCGCGAGGCGATGCAGCCGCCTCTGCCAGTACCGCATCAGGATCCAGGCAGTGATGCAGCATGCTCACCATTAGGGCAACGTTACAACGCCCTGGGTGCAACGGCAGCGCGCGAGCGTCGGCCACGATCAGCCAGAATCCTTCAATAGCATGATTGTCGATGTCAACAGGTAGTACCCGGAACGCGTGGCGACGGAGCGACTCTGTAACGTAGCCTGCTCCACAACCGATGTCGACAACCGTTGCACCGGGTGGAATGCGCGGTACGATTCGCGCAACAAGACTTTCTGCCCTGGCGATGAGCCCGCCTTGGACATAGGATCGAAGGAGGCGTTTTACCGCAACAAACATGAATCCTTCATATCGTGGGACAGGATTGGGCTATCGTTGGAGTTGCCGTTGAAGGTCTCCTCTTTGCACCAGTATCCCTGCTGATTGGAAAAGTTCATCGTAGAAACTGACTATCACGCGCACTATTATGGAAAGCATCTAATGCATCATCAGGAGCTCTCATCGCGGCTCTCCCCTAGGAATTGACCCACCCTGAGCTGACGCTCCCGCAGCTCCTCCAGGACCTTGATGAGAAACCGGCTCATGATGAGCTGGCTGCCGGTGAGAAAAAGAGTAGCCCCGGTTAGGATATACGACCAGTGGGCATAGATGCGCCCGGTGAGAACATATTGCCTGATCGTCTCGTGATTCAACAAGATGGCGGCTAAAACAAAGGCGCCCCCGATCCAGCCTGACCATTGGACCACACGTTCGTGGAGGAGGAACCAACCCCAGGCGCTCCGCTTGGTCGGGTGGCTGGGATGAAGGATCGTTAGCACCTGATTGCAGAACGCACCGAACGTCATCACATTGATGCCAGTGATGATGAAGACCATCATGCTAAACAGGCGATAGATCTCGAAATCCTCGATTCGACGCATCCGAAGGTAATACACGACCGGATCGATCCCCAGCAGGAGCGCGACCACGAGCAACCCTATGCCCATTAGCCCGAAGAACTTCATGGGATTGTACAGCCTCGCGATCGTGAAGATCGTAGCCAGGAATCGGAGTCCATCCCGGATTACGCTCAGCTTTGAGCGGCCGACCCGCTCGGCGTAGGGAATAGAAACCTCAAGAATCCTCAGGCCCTCGTGAAGAGCCCGAGTACTCATCGCCGGCGTTAGGTCAAGTCCGTCGGGCAATGGGGAAAGGGCATGAAGGACGGACTTCCTGAAAACACGCATTCCGCTGGCTAGATCAGTGACTTTTCGCTCAGCGAGCCACCTGAGCAGCAAGGCGAAGACCCAATTTCCCATGTATCTGATGAACGGCATCGCGCTACTCGATCCCATCAGCCGTGAACCGACAACGACATCGGCCTGATCGTCGATCAAGTGCTGAAGAAGCTGCGGAAGAAACTCGGCAGGATAGGTTCCGTCGGCGTCGAGGAACCCGATATACTCGCCTCGAGCGTGCCGGAACCCGGTCTTCAGGGCCGCTCCGTACCCGAGGTTGACACCGTGCTGAATCAAGCGAACTCCTGGATAGGACCGGACGATCTCAGTGGTGCGATCGCTGGATCCGTCATCCACGACAATAATTTCCACCTGTGAGACCACCCCGCTGCGGAAAATCTCTTCTTTGGTTTTCTCAAGCCGTGCGATCACGGCTCCGATCGAAGCCTCCTCATTGAGCGCCGGGATAACTATGCTCAGCGTCTCCACGCGATCCCCCTTTCCAGAGGGGGAAAAGGGGCGGCGCAGGCTGAGACCAGAACCGCCACAATCATGCCGAAGGTCGCTTCCTTTCTCCTTATCGGCACTGTTGTTCTCCTTATCAGCACTGTGGTCCCACAACTTAAAAGACATTAGGCCTGATGGGCCACTCGCGTGGTAAGATCAGTTCGTCACAGACCGATAGCGCACGAGGAGACGTCGGATCATGCCCAGTTAAACCCATAGTTCCTCGTACCATCAAACCTCCTATTTCTTGATAGCAATAATAATATCTTGATCACTTAGAAAACTTCTTCTCCCGCACCATGAACCGTAATGAATGGGCTCTACAATATTCAATCCGTAGCTATTAAAACGTCTTCGAATGAATTCTTCGTTGTAAGCAATATCGTATTCGGGTGTATCCTGATCTATCGTGCGGTATTCATTGAACTCATGTTTAAAATCCAGCCTGCTTAATCCTGCGTCAATGAGTTTTAAGGATTCTTTATTTAATAGAAAGAAAGTAATCAAACACCTCCCGCCTCTTTTCAGTACGCGCCCAATTTGAGAAAAGTAGTTTTCCATATCCTGCGGCAGCATATGGGTAAATACCGAGATGAGAAATATGAAATCAAAGGATTCCTTGTCGTACGGGAAGTTGTACTCCGATGCTTTGTATCTTCCTTTTGGGTTGAATAATTTGTTATAAATATCACTTAATTGGAAATGAAAATGTGGATAATTCGGAGTAATCTTTTTTCTGCACCAGTTAATTCCATCCGTAACTATATCAAATCCTTCGTAGCTACCGCCGTCCTTTAAATATCTTGTTAATGGTACAGCCATTCGACCAATTCCACATCCTACATCGAGCACCTTTTCATTCGGTTTTAATGCGCCGAGTTCGGCGAAATACCGAAGAAATTCTTCCCCAATCGCCTGAAAATCACCACAACCCACAAATATCTTGCTCCTCGGAGGCGTTAATTCAGTTCGTCGGCCTAACAGCGAGTCAGTGGCATCCACTGGAAAATGATAGAGCTTTCGGATTCCGGGAATATAATATAACTTTCGCACGATATGTATGGCCGGCATTAGCAGAAATCGTTTAAGAATTACTTTCATCGACAATGGATATTGATCGGGTGCCGCCATACCCCTAGGTCGAAATTGTGACGCGCGGCCTTGTCGGGCCGTTATCCAGCCCCATCGCTGATAAGGTGCTGAATCAGCATAGGCGCGCTGGCCGCATCGTAGGTGTCATCGCCGTTGGCAAGAACATATATGTCAGCTTCCCGTATCGGCGAACATCCTTCGCGCCACGTTCCCTTTACCCTAAAGAGGTTCAAAGTAAACGATTGCCCCTGCCTCGGGAGCGACCTCGACCGAGCCGTCGGTCGAGTTGTTGTCGTAGACGTAAATTGTCGCCCGGGGCAACGCTTCGCGAAAGTCTTGAACAACTTTTCTGATCGAAGCCTCTTCATTATAACAGGGAACTAGTGCCGCAACAGTAAGAGCCCTGGGCAATGCGCCGGCCGGTTCTTTTCTGGCGAGGGCGTTTTTAGGGGATATAGCCATGGACATTGCATCCACCCGAGCGGCTAAGTAAAGGTTTTCCTCTACCTTCTCCATCTGATCTATGAGCCCCATGCTCTCCAGAGCTTTTTGATCCCATGAAGGAACGCTAGGGGAAATTCGGTGGCCCCGCTGACGGCTTGCAACGGCTCGGCTGGTTTAGGCACGTGATTCTGGGTGACCAGGTAAACGAGGATGTCCCAGTCTTCATAAAAAACAGACATGTCCTCATGCAGCATGCGGTAAATGGAGGTCCATTCCTGCAACCGCCGCTCCAGGTCGAGTCGCACTCCGGGTCGGTTGAGACTTGGGTCCGAAGAGACTGCGAAAAACCTCTTTTCCACAAAGATGAACGTGTAGGGTGTTGGGATCTCGAATTCGGGATCGTAGGGATCGTAGGTTTCGAGAAACTCCCCGACATTCATGTGCCAGCCTTTGTCCTTGTAGACCTTGCTGTAGTCCTCAGTGGTGGAGACAAGAGTCCATTCCAGTGGCGGGAAGGCGCGCTTGATTCTATAAGAAACCTCCGCCAGCGAATCATACTCGTAGTGCGGCGGCGAGGGAATCTCCGACGGGAAGCCAAACACGCCGAGAACCATCAGGGAAAGAGCGGTCACGGTTTGATAGAGCCATCGCCGCGCCCGGTACCACTCCGCAAGGAGCGGGAAAAATGTCACCAGCGAGTACACGCCTGCTAGCGCGCCACACAGGAGCAAGATCCGGTAATGACCCAGCCGGTCAGGGCCTATCAGATAACGGACGCCGAAGTTGACCGACCGTCCAAGAAAAACGAGGAGCAGAACATACAGGCCAAAGAAACCCCACAGCAACTTTCTTTCCCTTCCGCCGGCAAAAAAAACCCCGCCGAGCAGAAAAAGCGACCCCAGAGCCGCGCTGGTCATAATCTCAAACGTATAGGGCAAAGCCCCGAATCCTCCGAGCCAAGAAGCGCCGCTGTAGCCTTGCGCGACTCTTTCAACAACCCCCTGGTCGAAGAGAAACGCGTAGATAAGCTGTAGATTGCCGACTACCGCAGTAACGAATCCAGCGATGGTGAGGGCCTTGAGGCTGTTCCAGGCTAAAATCCTTAGCAGGAAACTCGTGATGACAAGAGCGCCCAGCCCCACTGCCAAAGTGGCGGAGATCAACGGATGCGTCATGAAGATCGTGATCGAGCCAAGGCAAAATAGGACAAACACCCTCCGGCGTCTCTCGGTCAGGTAGACGTATGCGGAAAAAAGAACGGGCAACAAGAAAAGCAGACCGAACTCGTCCGGCAGTGGGGTAGTTTGCCTCATGAACCAGCGTGGGTACAAGGCGTCTATGGCGTTTTTCGTCTCGAGGACCCCCTCGTCGAGATAATAACTATGGAGGAGAGTGATGGGCTCGATGAATGTCCCGAAGAGAAACATCCCGATCAGGGCCGCCTCTGTGCTCTGGGTCAGTCGTTTGCCCAGGTAGTAGACGGCGACCACCAGCAGCGTGCCGACAAGTGGGCCGGTGAGTAGGACGGATAATGATCCGTCAAGGCCGGTTAACCCGTGTAGTATCGCTAAGAACGAGTGGAAACCCCTCGGATAATACTGACCGTCGGTTCCCGAAGGGTAGAGGTTCCCGGATTCGAGCTGCTTCATCCATAGCAGGTGGCTGTAGGGGTCGGAGAAGACGAAAACCGGCGAGCGGAACACGTTGGCGTAGCGCAGGGCGGCTGCGTAGATCAGGATAGTTCCAAACAGGAGAACATGAACCACCGCCTGGCGATCGCCGGCTCTTTCCTTCCACTCCGCCCATTTTTTCTGGACGAACTCCCGGGTCGCAACCTTGAGGTCGACCACGCTGTCGAGGATGTCCAAAGTCAGCACGGTTTTCTGCACCACGAAGCTTCGAAGCACCTCTAGGGGAAAGGTTTTCTCACGATGCCAGATCCTCACGGTATAGAGCAGGAGGTAACACAGCAGGACTGTGACGATACTGTAGATGTGCAGCAACGCCAGCAGGTGCACAAAGACGATCCCGGTGGAGGTCATCAACACCAGGTTGTCGAAAAACCGGTCGACCGGGGCAGCCTCCCGCCGCTGGGGAAAGATCTTGGTCGGCAGGTAAATGAAGAAAAACGCGAAGGCCGCGAGAATCTTCACCAGCGAGACGGCTACGAGCCAATCGTAACTCACGGTTTTTTAGTCCTTGGCTCGCTCGATGTCCACCTTGGGATCGAACGTCGGGATCGGATAGCCGGCCAGCCACTCGAAAAGATTGACCCGGTATTTTTCCCCGTCGGTTCCCACGTCCCACTCGTCGAAAGGCAGGGTGGAAATAATCTTCCCCTGTCCGAACGGGACCGCAACGGCATAGACTCTACCGGATTCTCGAACCAGGGGTTGACCCTGATCGGAGTCGATGACGGCGTAGATCGTCTTCAAATCCGACTGCACCAGCTTGAGAGTTTTCACATCCGCCGCGACTTCGTGCGTCGCCTCGTTGCGGAAGGTAAAGACCGCGGGCCCTACAGCGAAAGCCCCGCGGCGCGTCGCCTCGAAAGTATAGGTCCGGGTCGGAAGCCCGAAAATCGTAAAGCCCTTCAGGTCGGGCAACGGAGGGAGCATTTTGACGTTGTCCTTTTCGATCCACTCGTGTCCTTGAATAAACACTCCCAGCTCGACCCAAACGACGCCGCCGGTTTTGACCCAGTTGGTTAAAACCTGGGCCTTTTCCTTGGACAGGCCGTGTGTGGTCGCGAGCTGATCGAGCAGCTCCGTCTTATCGCGGTACTGCCGGATGGAAACGGGGCCGATCGTGATCACGTCATAACGGCGCGGGTGATGCCGCAGATCCCAGATATCCACCTCGGCCAGCGCGGCTACCGTCGGTTTTGCCTTGAGCCTCTGGTAAAATCTGAGCGAGTATTTTCCCGACGCGGGCCGCCCTCCGGGGGCTCCGACGCGAGCGCTCAGATCGGCGGAGGGAGGGAAGGCGATCCGGGCTGGGGTCCAATCGACGGCTTTTTCCAGGGCCGGCGTCGGCCCGCAGGCCGAAAGCCCGGCCGCTAAGATAAGCGCAATCCCCTGCGGCTTCATAAATGACAAGTATACCATCTGAACGATCTCCTTTCTATCTAACCCGTTATTATGTTCTCAATAAGCAGAGTAGTAAAAATAGTCCAATTTCTTGAACGTGCGGCGCGTGTAGTACCCGCTGGTCAGCATGAACGCCAGCGAGCCGACCGTCAAGCCGATGACCGCCCAGTCGTAGCTGACGGTGCGGCTTAAGACGAAACCGACGACAACGTTCAACACCAGAGCCGGGGTCAGGGACCTGAGCACGAATGCGGGCCGCGAAAGAGCGAAGAGGAAGATGCTGTTGAACAATCCCCACACGAGAAATACGTAGCCGGTCGCCGCCCACCAAAAAACCCACTCCGTCACAGGATCGAAGAAGGATTCGATGAACGGGAACACGCCTGTATCGCGCAGGTAGATCATTCCGAAGAATGCTCCGAAGACACTCACCGAGGACACTACCAGGAACAAAACGAGATGGCTGTAATAAAAGCGCGTGAAGCGCTGGTTGAAAGCTGCGAATCCGTCGGCGCGCGCCGCCTGCTCCGAGGGGACGACGCGCTCGGAGAACTCCTCGATCGTGAACTCGAGCACGCCCACGATGAGCACGAAGCACAACAGCGCCCAGTCCATCCCCAACTCGTAGCGCGAGTCGAACCAGATGAAGTATGGGATCAGGCCTCGACCGGTGTCGGACGACCAGGCGATGAGCCGGTCGGCAAAAAGAAAAGCAAAATAAAGCGTCCCATAAAAGAAATACGGGGCCACCGCATAGACCACCATCGACGTGCGCGGCATTTGAGTGTTGGCGAACTCCGCCTCGGCCCGCTTGGCCCTGAGGTGAAGGATGAGCCAGCCGGCGATAAGGCTGAGCGCGATCGCCGCTCCGAGCCCTAGAGATTGAGCGGCGATCATCGGCCAGTTCATAATCAAGATTGCAACGTGCACGATGATGATGGCGGCCGCCGTAATCAACGTGAACAGCAACTGTTGTCGAAGCATGTAGAGAATCGAGAAGGAAAGCCAAAGAAGCGAAAGCATGAAGTAGTAGAGCTGCGCGTAAAAAGCCATGTCGGGCGAAAGCATTTCAAAAACCACGTTGACAAGAAAAAAGAACAGCCCGAGGGCGACGGCGGCTATAAGACCTACCAGGAAGAACCGGTAAGAGACCTTCTTGGTCAGAATGTCTTCCTTCTGGTGGAGATAGAACAGCCCTCTCCTCGCGATGGCCTGTGCGAAGCCGCCGGTGACCAGAAAGCTCATCACGGTTCCGAGGCCGATCGCCGTCGCCTCGCGCAGGCTGAAATCGACCCATGCCCAGAGGGAGTAGCCGAACAAAAGCATGGCGAACATCTGCGACGCCATCGGCATGGAGAAGAGCAGACCCCGCGCGTAGGACTTGATAAAACGCCACAAGAGCGGCGCCTGCCTCCGCACTTTGCGCGGCTCGACGGGCGGTATCTGCCGGGTCAAGGACAGGATCCTCCCCGCCAGATCGAAGACGTCGGCGCAGCGATATTCCTGGCGCGCGTCGAGGTCTCTGATACCGGAGACTTCCAGATAAGCGGCGACCTCCCAGAGATCTTTCGGCCGCTCCAGCTCGGAGAGGACATCTTCGGCCAACAGGCGCAGTTGCTCTTCCTGGGGCGGGGCGCTCACGCTGACGCTCCTGTTCCCTTCAGTTGAAGATAGCTGTCGCCGTATTCCTGGATAAAGCGTTCGAGAGTGAAGTTGTTGAGCACTTTGTCGCGCGCCTCCTGCCCCATCTCGGAGCGGGTGTCGCGGTCGCGGAGCAGAGAAAGCAGCGATGAGGCGAAAGCCTCGGGTTGTTTCGGTCGAACCAGCAGGCCGCAGCCTTCCAGCGCTTCGCTGACTCCGCCAACGTCGGAGGCGACCACCGGCCGGCCGCAAGCCATGGCCTCGATGACGGTATAAGGAAAGGCCTCCGAGATACTGGTCAGGGCCACGATGTCTCCCTGGTTGTAGATTTCCCACGGGACATCGCTGTGGCCCAGGAAAGAAACCGTGCCTTCCAGCCCCAGCTCGTTGCGCAATTCGACACAACGATCGTAGTACTCCTGGTCGGTGACGCTGCCGTAAACCTTGAACTCGACC
>MGSS01000020.1 GCA_001798595.1 Deltaproteobacteria bacterium RIFCSPLOWO2_12_FULL_60_19
GTTCACGGCGATCAAGGGGCGAGGGGAAAGCTTGTGCTTTTCCGCAAGGCCGGAGATGAGCCGGGCCATCTGATCGGCGCCGCCGCCGGTGCCGGCCGGGATGACAAACTCGACCGGCTTCGTGGGCTCCCAGGCCTCAGCCGGGAATCCAAAGGAAGCCATCACCAGGAACGTTAAGCCAAAAACCGTTGTTCTTCTCATGGACTTACCCTCCTTCGACTACCGATGAGCTGCTTCTACCATTGGCCGTGAAACGTTGTCAATCGCTTAGACGGTTAAAAAAAGAGATTCTTCGCTCCGCCGCCTAACTGTACCGGAAGTGGCCTTTCCGCCGGTATCTGCGAAACAGAGGTATGAGCGCCAGGCCGGCTGCAAAGCCGCCGATGTGCGCTGCGTAGGCGACGCCCCCGGCGGTCGGGTCCGTCGGCGTGAGCGCTTGATTGAGCAGCTGGAGGCCGATCCAGAAGATGAGCAGCACCCAGGCAGGGAGATAGAAAATGCGGAAGAACGGTCCGATCAAAAAAATCAGCGTCTTGACCCGGGCGTGCGGAAAAAGCACGAGGTAGGCGCCCAGGACTCCCGAAACCGCGCCGGAGGCGCCGACGGTCGGAACGGTGGCGGCGGGATTGAATGCGAGATGCGTGACGGCGGCGGCGACGCCGGTAAGCAGATAGAAGAAAACGAAGCGCAGGTGCCCCATGCTGTCTTCGATATTGTTGCCGAAGATCCATAAGTAAAGCATGTTGCCCGCGATGTGCATCAGGCCGGCGTGCAGAAACATCGAGCTGAAGACCGTTATATAGCCGCCCGTGCCCGGCAGACGGCCGTGCGTCAGGGAGGCGGGGACCATGCCCGCCTGGTAGAAGAGCCTTTCCAGGAGCCGGGGATCGAGCGACAGTTCGTAGAGGAAGACCGCCGCGTTAGCAACGATCAAACCGATGGTAACGATGGGCCAGAGGACGGTTGGATTGTCGTCGCGCAGGGGAATCAAAGCGAGGCACCTAGACCGAGGAGATACAGCACGGCGATCAGTGCGACCCAGCCGACCGCGCAAACGCCCACGGCCCTGAGTGTGCTGTTGTAGTCCAGCGCCTGTCTCACGGCGATGACCATCGCGATCAGCATCCAGACCAGCGCCACGAAAAAGGCAATGCCCGTAAGTCCCGGAATAATGCCCAGGACGCGGATCAGACCCGGAGAGCTGGCGAAACCGGTAGTGCGGAGAAGCTGACCCATATCCGCGTGGGTCTGGGGCTCGGGAAACAATTTAGCGCCGACAAGGTAAGTGATGTAAGCCCACAAGTACCACGCGATCAGCGACGCGACGACGCCGAGAACCAGCCCGCTGAGCCCTCCATGTACGAGACTGCCGATACCCCCGGCGACGCTGGAGAGCAGCACCACCACCGCCGCCTGCCCTAATGCATCCTGATCCGCCTCCACTTCCTCGTAGAGACTCGCATCCAGCCGCGCCGCTCGAATCATCCGCTCTTTGATGTCAGCCATAGTCGAGAAAGGGTTATAGGCAGGCGCGTTGGTTGTCAACCGGAAGCCGCGGAGTCGTAGGTCTTAGGTGTTGGGTCGTAGGTAAACGATCATGGGATACGGGCGGCTGATGCTTGTTGTTGAAAGCCTCATACGAGGAACCTTGGCCTAATCACGCTTCCCTGTACGCGCATCGCGGGGTGCGTCCAGATGGGCGACCGCCAGACGGATCTGTTCGTAGGGCGCCTTGCCGCCGAGGAGTTCGACGATAGGTTTCAGCGGCGCGGACGGCCGCCGGTGGCGGCATTGAGCGGCAGGCTGTTGGCCCGACAGTAGCTCGCGATAAGTTCCAGGAAGCGCTGTCCGAGGTCGGCCAGCTTGCGTTCGCCGACGCCGCGTACGCCGAGCAGCGCGGCGGCCGATCCCGGCCGGACGCGCGCCATGTCGCGCAGCGTGGCGTCGCTGAACAATACATACGCGGGCACGCGCCGCGCCTCGGCGACTTCCCGCCGTAACATCCGCAGCCGCTCGAACAGTCCTCGATCGACCCCCTCCCACGACTCTTCATCGAAGCGGCTCTTACTGATTTTCGTCTTCGGCTGAAGCAGCCGCACGGCGCGATTGCCGCGCAGCACCTCCCACGACGCGTCGTTGAGTAGCAGAACCGGGCGCTCGTCGGCGGTGCGGTCGAGCAGGCCGTCATCGAGCAGTTGGTAGACCATGTTGCTGAGCGCCTTGCGATTCGCGCCCTTCATCAGGCCGTAGGTGGTGAGCTGCTCGTGGCGCCAGCGCCGCACGCGCTCGGTCTTGGCGCCCAGCAACACGTCCACGACGTGCTCGGCGCCGAAGCGCTCGCCGACGCGCGCCACGCACGAGAGAATCTTCTGCGCCGTGATCGTCGCGTCCGCCAGCCCTTCGACTTCGTTCAGGCAGACGTCGCAGGCCTCGCAATTGGGATTCGAGTATTCCTGCCCGAAATATTCGGATAGCCTCCGGTGCCGGCAATGAACGCCGGCGCACAACCGCCGCATCTGTTCGAGCAGCCCGCGCGCCGTGGCGATCACCTCGTCGGGGGCGTCGGCTTCGGCGGCACTTTTTTCGATCAACGATTCCCAGCGCAGGAAGTCCGCGGCCGAATAGAGCAGCAGACACTCCGCCTCCAGCCCGTCGCGTCCGGCGCGGCCGGTCTCCTGTTGGTAGTGCTCGATCGACTTGGGCATGGCCGCGTGGATGACGCAGCGCACGTCGCTGCGGTCGATCCCCATGCCGAACGCCACCGTGGCCGCCACGACATCGATCTCCTCCGACGCGAACGCGTCTTGCGTCCTGCGCCGTTCGTCCGCTTCCATGCCGGCGTGGTAGAAGGCGGCGCTGAGCCTGTTCGCCTGCAGCGCCGCCGCCATCGCTTCGGTGTCCTTCCGGCTGATGCAGTAAACGATCGCGGCCTCCCCGCGATGGCGCCGCAGCGCCTCCAGAACCTGTGACTGCGCATCGACGCGGGGGACGATGCGGTAGACCAAGTTGGGACGGTCGAAGATGCCGACGAGCACCGCCGGGTTCTGCAGGCGCAGTTGTTCGGCGATGTCGGCGCGCACGCGCTCGGTGGCCGTCGCCGTGTAGGCATGCACGCTGGCCTGCGGGAAGCGGCTCTTGATCCCGGCGAGCTGGCGGTATTCAGGCCTGAAGTCGTGGCCCCAATGGCTGATGCAGTGGGCCTCGTCAATGGCAAATGCGCTTATTTGGAGGCGCTCGATCAACTGCAGGAAACGCGGCGTTAGCAGGCGCTCCGGCGCGACGAACACCAGCCGGTAGCGGCCGGCGGCAATCTCAGCTTCAGTCTCGCGGACGGCGGCGACAGACATGCCGCTGTACAAAGCGCCCGCCGGATAGCCGCACTCACGCAGCCCGTCGACTTGATCCTTCATCAACGAGATGAGCGGCGAGACCACGATGTCGGTTCGCTGCGCCAACTCGGCGGGGACCTGGTAGCACAGCGACTTTCCGCCCCCGGTCGGCATCACGACCAGCGAGTCGCGCCGCTCGAGACCCGCTCGGATCGCTTGTTCTTGCAGCGGACGCAGGCCGGAGAAGCCCCAGTAGCGCTGCACAACCGCGAGGATATCGGCGGTCGGCCAGCTTAGCCTGTCGATTTTCATGCTCTTCTCACCGCGATACAGATCAAAGCCTGAACAACTTTATTTACTTACACCTTTATTGCGCGACCTCGCGCGGCACGCGGCCATGCCTCACTAAGTTACCCCGAAATCATTGCTTGGCCCGGCCGCCTCTTATTGAGCCGGGAAGAGCCAGAACTCGAAACGGGTATTCGCCCCGATCGCCTCCTACCACCCCGCCGGCCCTCCGTAACGGAAGTGTCGCACGATGTCACGCAATTGGGCGACGAAGTTGTCGCAGGAAAACAGCTGGGCACGCTGTGCCAGATGCGCTCGCACGGAGGCGCTGAGATTCTCGTCCGTGAGCGCCGCCAGGATCTTCTTGGTCGCTTCCGCCGGCGAGGCGAAGAGGAGGGGTGCATGCTGGCCGACAATCTCGGCCGGTCCACCCTGATTCGGCACGAAGACGATACAGCCGGCGCGGATCATTTCCGCGACCGCGATGCCGAAGTGCTCGTCCGGCATGCAGTGGATGCCGTACCGTTGCCGGGCGACGAGCTGCAGCAGCGCGTCGCGATCGAGATTCTCGTGGAGACTCACCCACTCGGCATTCTCGGCCACCCGACGGCGCACGGCGCGGGTGTATTGCGGCGGCCCCGGCGTGCCGATGATGTGGAGGCGAATATTCCTCCCTGCGGCGCGCACCGCGGCGATCGTGTCGATGATTCGACCGAAGCGCTTCTCCGGTGACCAACGTCCGATGGCCACAAAGCCGTCGTCACGCTCCTCCCATGGGACCGACGGGAAGGTTCCCGGCACCGGTGGGTAGAGGACGGTCGTCGCGGAGCCGTGCAAGGCGCGCACCCGACGGGCGGTCCAGGCGGAGTTGGTGAGCGTCAGGTTGGCGGTCATCCGCTGCGGCGAGTAGCGAGCCAACCGGTTGCACACATTGACATAGGCAGCCGCCAGCGAGCGCGGCGAGTTGTACCAGCGACGCTCGTGGGCGGGGCGATCGAGTTCGAGGCGCGGGAAGTGGACGTACTGGATGCCACGGCGCCCCAGGTCGGTTTCGTTATTGGTGGCGATGATGAGATCGTAGTCCGCCCCCACGGCTTTGCAGTAGCGGTAGAGGAGACTGTCTTTCAGGAAGCGCAGCGGCAGCGGCACCAGATCGATGAGCCGCTTCGCCACCTGCGGCGCCAGGTGAAGCTCGAAATCGTCCGACCGCAACGTGGTACCGTAGAATCGGTTGCATGCGTCGATCTCGGGCGGGCACCACGTCAGCACGCTGAGCTGGTGCTCGTCACGCAGCGCCTCCAGCATCCAACAGGCAACCAGGTTGCCGCCGCCGGGCGGATTGAGTGATGGCTGGACCAACAGAATCCTCACCGGCGCCGCGTCTCCCTGAGGTTCGCCTCGAACGGCATCCGTTGCGGGTAATAGGCGCGCAGAAACCAGCGCACCAGGCGCAACAAGAGGTGGTTGGGCGACACGTCTCCGAGATCGTCATTCAGGCAGTAGAAGCGTGGTCGCCGTGCGCGGATGGCGAGCAGGCGGCGGGAAAGAAGCAGCGGACGATCGTCCAACGATAAGAAGGTGTAGTCGCTGGATCCCCAATCGAGTACGCGTTCCTGCACTCGACCGGCACCGAGGCCGGCCGCGGCGTAAGCGATGCGGAGGACGAAATCGGTCGAGCGGCGCAGTCGATGGCTGGCGGTCGCTTGAAACTCGGCGCGGAACTGCTCCTCGAGCTGGCTGATCGCCTCGCGATCGTAGAGTTGTGGCGTGTGCGCTGGCAGCCGCGTCAGCAGCGGACACCCGGTGACAACGCTCACGCGGCGCGCGGTGTACGCGTAGGCACGGTCGTGCACCTCGCCGTGCTCCGAATCACTGGGACAACGCTGCCGTTCGAAGAGGAAGAAATCCGTGCCTCCGTCGCTGAATCCGGCGAGCGTGCAGGGTCTGCCAAAAAACACGTCGTCGTTCAGGTAGAGGAACTTCCGCGACAGTCCCGGAATCCTGTGCAGATGCATCTCGATGGCGTTGGAGTTGAACGTGGGCAGGTCGTCCGTCGTGTCGAACAACGCCGCATGCGTCACGACCTCGACGCGATTGCTGTAGCGGGCGAGCCAGGCCGGCACGTCGCCGTTGGTGACCAGATAGATGCGGCGCAGCCACGGCGCGAAGCGCACCAGCGACCGCATCGAGTAGCGGAGTTCCCCATTGTCGCGAAAGCGCCGCCTGCGAACGTCGACGGCCGACCGCTCGGCGCCGGCACAGACGAGCTGCAGATCGTGCGCAAAGCGCGGTGTGCTGCCGTCAACCCATGAATAGACGGCATCCACTGGTTCGCCGGCCACCCCCATGCGCTAGATATACAATCGGCGACGCCTGCAATGCAATTCCTTGCGCCTGACTGCGCCGACAGTAGAAGACAGGGTACAGGAACGGTAGGGTCATCCCACCCCGCGGCGCAGTTGTCAACCTTGCAAACAAGCGTTAGAGACGGGACACTAGCTGTGAGCAGGTCCTGCATGACAGATCGGCTAATCGTCATCGGCCTTGGTACCGGGCGCTCAGGAACGGGGTCGCTTGCACATTTGTTGAGCGCGCAGCGCGACAGCATCTGTTTTCACGAAATGAACCCGTCTTGCACGCGGTTCTTCGGAACCCCGCGTCCGATCCTGAACGGAATCGAGGAGTTTGAGAGGATATTGGACCACGGCGACCGGTCCATGTTAACAGTGGACCTGACGCGCAGGGAAGGAACCGAGACCTACGATCGGCTCTGCCGGATGACGAACGTGCGGATGATCGGTGACGTCGCGTCGTACTATTTGTCCTACGTCCGATTGATCGCCGAGCGCCATCCCGAGGTGCGATTTCTGTGCATGCGCCGCGATATCGGCCAGACCGTGCAAAGCTGGATGGAAAAGACGTGTATCAAGCGATGGCGCTCCCTTTATATTGCGGATCGTTTGGCCAGCCTGATTACGCGTAGGCCTTTTTACGATTCCGAAAATTTCTGGATGGAACACTCCGGCACGAAATGGCGGCGAAACCCCGTTTGGGACAAGCTGTTTCCGAAATCCGACGCGTCTTCGAAGGGAGAGGCGATCCGGAAATATTGCGAATACTATTACGAGCAAGCGGAAAGCCTTGCCGCGAACCTCAAAACGAATTTCCGATTCGTCGAGCTCGGACGCTTCAGCGACCCGGATTATCAGTCCGAGGTCCTCTCTTTCGCCGGGATCCCGCCTGCCGGGCAGGTTCTCACGGAAGCGCACGTCCACAACAGATAATGTGGGCTGAGCGCCGCCGCCGGGTGATGTAAGGTGCCATTCTCGGAACTCTCCTATGCCCGGTGACTGGGCTCCGTGAGCCCTACCCCCACGTACAGAGGATCGCGCACTCCTCACGGAGCTGGCGCACTTCGCGGCGAAGCCGACGGAGCTCGTCGTGCTCCTCCGTCGTGAGCCCATCCGTCCGCTACCCGGCATCGAGGCCCGGTTGTTTGGTGTGAGTGTGAGGTGTGAGTGTCACGCTTTGGTTATTTTATATTTGTATTCTCGGTCAGCACAGTTGACCCCAAAAGTAAATAATAAAGGCCAGACACGGTCTCCACGATCCAATCGGTCTCGCGCTAACAAGTCGCTGCACCGGGCGCGCCAGCAGCGCGCGCCCGTGAGCTTAACGTCGGACAGCGCCTACAGTTTTTTCAGGCGCTCCCTTCTCTTTCTCTCCGTCTTTGAAAGCCTGCGCGGGTTTCCGCGTTTTTCTTTCGGCGCTGAGTCGCTGAACTCCGCCCTGTCTTCTTCTTTGAAAAGAATCCCGCTCTCAATCCCTCTCAGCCTGGCGCTGAACCCTCCGGCATAGACGGCGACCGCACCGACGGCCTCGGCCGCTCGTCTGACTTCGCGATCGGAGCTCACCACGACGCATCCGCTCCCCATCTCCCGCGCCAGCCGCGCGACGACGTCGTCGGCCTTCTCGCCCTGCCGCGAATAGATTACGTTGACGCGCTCGTGCGTCTCCTTGACCTTGTTGACCCAGCCGGAGCGCCAACCGTCGAAGACGACCGTGACCGTATGACCCTTCGTTGCCTCGTATTGCTGGAGCTGGCTGAGCAGATGCCGCCTTTGCGCCTCAAGATTGCCCCTCAGTCCGTTGACGCTGCCGATCAGATTGTAGCCGTCGATAACGATGTGCATGGCAAAATTCTATAGAATCTCTCGCCCCGCGCCAAGCCGGGGATCGGCCATGTGGTTGTCAAAAGCTCGAAAAACAGGTAGAAAGATGCGATTTTGTTTTACGGAAAGGTTTTTGCCATTGGCTATCGCGATTAAAAAAGCTAGAAGAATCAATGAGTTGCCGCCTTATATCTTTACCGAGATCGACCGCAAAAAGCGCGAGGCGATCGCGCGCGGGGTCGATTTGATCGATCTTGGGGTGGGCGACCCGGACATTCCTACGCCGGCGCCGGTCGTCGAGAAGCTGGTTGAAGCCGCGAGCAAGCCGGTCAATCACCGCTACCCCAACAGCGCGGGAATGATCGAGTTTCGTCAAGCGGTTGCGGCTTGGTACGGCCGCCGCTTCGGCGTCAAGCTCGACGCGGCGAGCGAGGTGGTCTCGCTCATCGGCTCTAAAGAAGGCATCGCCAACATGGCGGTGGCGTTCGTCGATCCGGGAGAAACGGTGCTGGTATCGACCCCTTGCTATCCCGTTTATCACATCGGCACGGTTTTCAACGGCGGCAAAAATTACTTTCTGCCGCTCACCAAACAAAATCGCTTTCTGCCCGATCTGGATGCGATCCCGGCCGATGTCGCGCGCCAGGCGAAGATGTTGTGGATCAACTATCCCAACAATCCGACAGCCGCCGTCGCTGAGAAGGATTTTTTCACGCGCGTGGTCGAGTTTGCCGAGCGCCACAATATCATCGTCTGCCACGACGCGGCCTACACGGAGATGGGCTTCGACGGCTACCGGCCGATGAGCTTTCTGGAAGTGGACGGCGCGAGAGAGGTGGGAATCGAATTTCACTCGCTCTCGAAAACGTTCAACATGACCGGCTGGCGCGTCGGCATGGCGGTGGGCAATAAGGAATTGGTGGCGGGGCTGGCGCAGGTCAAGTCGAACGTGGACTCCGGCATCTTTCAAGGCGTGCAGGAGGCGGCGATCGAAGCGCTGCGCCTCGGCGACGCGATTATCGAGCCGTCAAGAAAAGTCTTTCAGGAGCGTCGGGATATACTGGTGGACGGCCTCAGGGCCGCCGGCTTCGAGTGCGAAAAACCGCGCGCGACGTTTTACGTCTGGGTTTCGGTCCCCAAGGGGCTGACCTCGGCGGAATTCGCCACCCGCGTGCTGGAGCAGGCCGGCGTCGTCATCACGCCCGGCAACGGCTTCGGAGCGCCCGGCGAGGGCTACGTTCGTTTTACGCTGTGCGTCGACAAACTACGCCTGAAGGAGGTTACTGACAGAATTCAGCGTGTAAAGATTTAGGTGTGAACGATGATGGATGAACGCCGAATTCTTTCAACTTAGATTTTGGATTGCCGATTTTGGATTAATCGAAAATCTAAGATCAAAAATTGCTCCGCCGTAAGCGTGACTTCGAAGGAAAATGTCTCATCAGGTTTACATAGCGATCGGCTCCAATCTGGGGAATAAGAAAGAGAACTATCTCGAAGCCTTGGCGCGCATCGCCAAGCTCCCCAAGACGCGGATCATCAAAGAGTCCTCGGTCTACGAGAGCGAGCCGCTCGGAGATTCCAAGGAGTGGTACGTCAACGGCGTCATCGAGATCGAGACCGAGTTCAGGCCGGAGATGCTGCTCAAGAAGTTGAAGAACATCGAGCGGGCGATGGGGCGAAAGAAAGTGCGCAAGCGCTGGGGGGCGCGGATCATCGATCTCGATATCCTGCTCTACGATACAGCGGTCCTGAATAAGAAGAATCTCAAAATCCCGCACCCGGAGATACAGACGCGCAAGTTCGTTCTGGTGCCGCTGAGCGAGATCGCCCCCCAGGTCATCCATCCGCTGCTTCAGGCGA
Source organism: Deltaproteobacteria bacterium RIFCSPLOWO2_12_FULL_60_19 (assembly GCA_001798595.1). Lineage (GTDB taxonomy): Bacteria > Desulfobacterota > Binatia > UBA9968 > UBA9968 > 2-12-FULL-60-19. Next base: position 9,653 of record MGSS01000020.1, read on the forward strand.
CGATCTCGGAGCTGCTCGTGACTCTCAAAGACGATAAACGAGTGAGTCTCTTCAGGTCGTAGCCGCTCTCCGCCGCGGAGAGCGGGAGGGATCGCCGTTGGCGCTCAGGTTCTTACTTTTCTTCGCTCTCGTCTATCTCTTCGTTTCCGTCTTGAGGAGTGTTTTCTCATGGCGGCGGCAACAGCGGGACCTTCGCCGTCGCGAGGAAACCAAACTGGGGGAAGAGATGGTCCTCGACCCGCAGTGTCAGAGTTATCTGCCGAAAGGTTCGGCGCTGCTCCGCGGCGGTTTTTATTTCTGCAGCGAGCAATGCGCCCGGCTCTATCTTGCGCGCCCGCCGTCCTGAGTCACCAAGAGCGCGCGACGACTTCGCTTACGCCGCCGCTTTGGCCGGCACCGCCTCTTTAGCGGGGCGGACCGACAGCACCGGGCAGGCGGCCATACGCACGACTTTCTCCGTCACGCTGCCGATCAGGACATGGAGGAACCCGGTCCTGCCGTGCGTAGACATTACGATGAGGTCGACGCCCTCCGCGGCGGATTTTTCGACGATCCGCTGATAGGCCACGCCGACGCCGACTTCGCAGCGAACTTTGACCTTGGAGAGCAGGTCGGCGAAATTTTCTTCGAGATACTTTCGCAGCTGGATCTTACGCTCGGTGACGATCTCCTCGACGCGGGGAATCTCTGCGGGATCCACCGGCGTCCAGTCTTCCAGCCCTGAGATGACCGTCGTCTCTTCGTAGCCCAACACGTTATAGACCACGACCTCCGCGCCCCGGTCCGCCGCCATCTCCAGGGCTATGCGCACCCCGGCTTGGGACAGATCGGAGAGATCCGTCGGCGCCAGAATTTTCTTGGTCGGATTCATACCAACCTCCTATCGCGCTCGCGCCAAAGCCTCCCGCGTGGCCTGGCAGCCGCTGCAAAATTCCGTTGCGGGAAACAGCTCCAGCCTCCGTGCCTCGATCGGCTCATGGCACGCGGTGCAGAACCCATAGCCGCCCGCCAGAATCCGTCTGAAAGCCATCTGGATATGTTCCAGCTCGTCCAAATAGCCTTCGCTTAGATGATCGCGGAGCCGGACTTCGCTCACGTCCCGCGCTTGATCCAGCCAGTCGAGCGCACGTTCCTCCGTAAGTTCCCGGGTTTCCTTCTCGATACGCGCGAGAACCGCCCGGATCTGATCCTTGCGCCGTAAAAGTTTCTCCTCGCATTGTCTGATTTTTGCCGCGTCCATGGCCCCGCTCCTTCTTGGACTACCATCCTCTTGAGCCACTTGAATCACTTGAACCAAGGAGCAAGTTCTATGCCCTGGGCACGGTAAAGATTCTCCGTGTCAAAGCTACGTTTTTTGGCAGGCTCTGGAAGATCTTTTCGCGTTTTCAGGAAGCGTTCAGCTTACTCTTCCGACTCATGCGAAAATAAGTTCGTCCACGTCTTCTGGCAGAGGACGGTTTAGAAATTTTCTCTCAGACCGGTCAAAAAGGCCTGACCTGAGCTAAGCCGAAGGTTCCCAGATACAAGGCGGCAAAATATCGTGTTCGTCTCACTTCGAAGCGACCCTCCCAGGTTTCGTGTCCGTGTTCGTGTTTTCCGGGCCGAACACGAGTCACGATCACGAGCACGATCCCCCCCCCTGGCGCAACGCCGTATATGGGCCTTTTTCAACGGCTTGGCCCGCACTGGTCAATGAGATGCGCGTTCGCGCTATAGGTCTCAAACTTGGCCCGCACGTACGGCGAGCTGTAGCCGTTTTGTATCCGTTCCACCCGATGGGGCCGGCCGAAGAAGTCGCGGTTGGCCCGCACGCAGATCTCCCCCAGCTCTTTCCGCGATAGATAACGGGTCGGCATCACCGTGTGAATCGCGTCCCAGTTTTTGAGATCCACGTCCTCGAGCCGGTCCCCTTTCAACGCCTGGCGCCAGATTGGAGAGCCTGGCATCGGGGTGAGCAGCATGAGAACGCCGATATCCGGATCGATCTCGTCCACCACGCGGAAGCGGTTGTTGATTTTTTCCGCGTCATCCTCCCAGAAACCGGTCATGTAGGTCCCCACGGTCGAAATGTCGTTGCGCCGGAGCAACCGCACCAACTCCTTCAGGTCGGCGATCGTATAGGGATCTTTGCTCTTGTGAATGTTGACGAGTTCCTCGTCGCTGCCGACCTCGATGCCGAACAGAACTTGATAGCAGCCGGCGCGGCGCATGCGCGGAATCAAGTCCGCGTCGCGGAGGAGATTTCGCGCCCGGCCCATGAAGAACCACTGCACCTCCAGCCGGCGCCGTTCCAGTTCGTCGAGCAGCTCGATCATCTTCTTCCGGTCGGAGTTAAAATCGTCGTCCAGGAAGTTCAGCGCCTTGACCCCATAGCGTTTATGCAGCAGCTCCATCTCATCCGCGACCAGTTTCCCGCTTCGGGTCCGATGAACGAAAAAGTCCTGCCGCCGGCGGTAATCGATCAGCCCCCATTCATAGCAGAAGCTGCACGCGCCTTCGCAGCCGCGGCTGGTCACCGCCTCGTTGTAGCCTTCGATTCTGGAAAAGCCCAGGTATTTATCCATCGGGAACAGATCGTAAGCCGGCATCGGCAGGCGGTCGAGGTCGCCGAGCAGCGGCCGCGGCGGGGTCAGCTTAACGTTCGCGCCATTCCGGTAAGCCAGCCCGAGGATGTCGCGATGCTTGCCGTTCTCGCCTTTAAGCGCAGTGAGGAGCTCGACCAGCGTCAGCTCCCCTTCGCCGACGAGGATATAGTCGAGCTGCGGCGCGAAGCCGAGGATCTCCTTGGGCATGGCGGAGATCGCCAGCCCGCCGGCGATCGTAATTAAATGCGGAAGCGATTCTTTGAGGATACTCAGCGCCTCGATGTAGCGCAGCACCGGGCCGGCGCCCCCTTCCGTCACCAGCCGCGTGCCGACGAACACGGCATCGGGCGCGATCTCCCTCACCCGCTCCACCATCTCGGCCTCGGTCAACCCCAGCGCGCGACAGTCAAGCACCTCGACTTCGGCAGCCTTTCGTTCGCGGACGTAGGCTGCCAGATGGGCGTAGAGCGGGTTGCAGGCGACATGGCGCGCTCCCCACCGCGCCCAGTTGGACATAGGAGGGCTCAGAAAAAGTAGCTTCATTGCTCACCTCGAATATGGATTTAGAGAAAAATAGTTAACGTATGGACATTTGATGAAGCAACTTTTATGCCATTATACAACGAAAGCGAAGCAGTGAACTCGCCCGTAAGCATAGACGCGAAGGATATGACAAAGGCGGCAGGACTATTCTCAGCGGCGGGAGGAATTAACGGTTGGCTTTTCGAGCCTGGGACTCCGCGGCCAGCGCGTCATCCGGCGGTTCGCCGATATCGAAAGAGATATCGAAAGTGATCGCCTGGCTCTTTAGAAAGAGAGACAATTCACCCTTGGAGCTGGCGAGAAAGTTAAAGCCGCCGAGCGAATAGTAAGGCTGGGGAATGTTGACGCCCAGGCCTCTCGGATCCGGCGGAAGGATCTCGGTCGGACGGCCGTCGTAGTAGCCCACCACATTGCGCTTGTCTTTCCACAGGCGGACTTGCGAATCCGATTTCCCGGTTTGCGGATCGATCACCGTCAGGTGCTCTGCGGTATGATACAAAGCCGCCAGCGCCGGCTCGCTCAAAAGAGAAGAGAGCATCTGCTCGCGCGGCAACTTGCTGTACTTGTTCTCCCAAAGCTCCAGAGGAATCGCCAGATGGGCGTGATCGGCATCGAGCGGGAAAAGATACCTCGCCGCTCCTTGCTCGAGCATCTCCCTCAGATGGCGGATGGTCTCCTTGATAAACCGGCACGGCGCTGCAAATTCGATCCCTTTGTACCCGGCGGTAAATTCCTTCTTTCCCAGCAGGCAATCGCGCGCTCTCAACGGACGGAAGAGCCGCTCGCCGAAGCGCTCCTGATATCGGTACGCGACCTCGATCTCCTCGGCGGTAAAAAACCAGCGATCGAACTCGGCCGGCCAGTCGGCCGGCGCAACCGCCGGAGTCAGCAGAAGCGCAAAGAAGAAGTGTACGGCAATGAGTCTCAACATGACCGGCTTTTATCCGGGTCATCGCCACTCGGCGCAAATAACCGCTCATGAATTGGAGCAACTTCTGTGCCGCAATTTGAACGGCCGACGAATCGGTTCTTCCTATGGCGAGAGCGGCTCGGTTCAGTCACGGATAGGAAAATAGCCCTGTTTTTTCTTATCTTCGGGAATATTAGAGTGGGGTCTGACCCGGCCATTAGCCATAGACCTGAGCCCGTGGCATCGGCTTTGCTGGCTTGTCCGCACCCAGGATTTTGGAGGTGAGAATGGAGTTCGGCGTCGCGCTTCCCCATATCGGTCCCGGCTCAAACGCAGCGGCAATCATGGAGGTCGCAGAGCGCGCGGAAGCTCTGGGATACGATTCGCTCTGGGCGCTGGACCGGTTGCTGTGGCCGGTGCGGCCGGCGTCGAAATATCCGGGCAATCCGCGCGGCGAGCTTCCTACCGTCATGCAAACGGTGTACGAGCCGTTGACCTCGCTCGCCTTCGTCGCCGCGCGCACCAAGAGAATCCGTCTCGGCACGAGCGTCCTCGTCGCCGCCTACCGCAGTCCCGTGCTCGCGGCGAAGATCGGCGCGACGCTGGACGCGCTCTCCAACGGGCGGTTGATTCTAGGATTGGGCGCGGGCTGGAGCGCCGACGAATTCGCCGCGGCGAATCAGTCGATCGAGGAGCGGGACCTCCGAACGGATGAGTTTATCGTCGCGGTGCGCGAGCTGTGGACGGCGAAGGAGCCCTCTTTCAGCGGGAGATATTACCGCTTCCCGCCGTCGATCTTCCTGCCCCGGCCGGTGCAGCAGCCTCATCCGCCGATCTGGATCGGCGGCAACAGCAAGCGCGCCATCCGGCGGGCCGCGGAGCTGGGCGACGGCTGGCACCCGACCAGCCGTCTTGCGCCGGCGGCCTTTGCCGGCGAAGTGAAATATTTGCGCCGTGCGGCGGAGCAGGCCGGCCGCAATCCGGATCGGATTACGCTCTCGCTTCGTTGGAACTCGCTGCCAGAGCCGGCGGACAAACCTCAACTTGAGAATGTGCAACGCGCGCTGCATGGATACCGGGACGCCGGCGTCCAGCACATCTGCTTCGATCTCAACATCCCTGAGCCGCGCCCGCTTGCGGCGATGATGGAGATGATGGAGCGGCTAAAGGAGATCACTGCCTCTGTCGAGCAAGGATAGAGTGTGCGACCTCCCCGCTTCCCTGGCACACAACTTGCGGAAGCTCCTTGACCTGACTCCAACGCACTGCAAAAAATCAGTCATAGGGAGGACCCCGCCGATGTTCAGGAGAAAGCCCATTCAGTGGCCCAACAACGCCCGCGTCGCCATCACCACCTGCGTCGTCATGGAAAGCTGGCCGGACAACCTGGGAACCGCGAAGTCTCTTCAATCCGAGTTCCGCAAGGGGATTCCGGCGGACGCCAAGTTCAAAAGAGATATCGCCTCGATCAGCGACCGGCAGTACGGCGAGAGAGTCGGGGTTTACCGGGTGCTGAACGTTTTGCGCGAAGAAGGGATCAAGGCGAGCTTCTTCGTCAACGGCCACACCGTGGAGACTTTTCCGCAGGTGATGAAACAGATCGTGGCGGAGGGACACGAGCTGTGCTCGGAGAACTGGCGCCACGAGTACGTTTTTGAAATGACGCCGGAAGAGCAGCGTGAAGACATCAAGCGCACCGCGGACACTTTCCAGAAGGTTCTCGGTTTTAAACCGCAGGGCTTCATCATGCCCGGCGAGCGGCCGACGGACGATACTCCCAAAATACTGGTGGATCTCGGTTACAAGTATTGGATGTGCTTTCTCCACGAAGATCTACCCTACGTTCTCAAAGTGGACGGCGGCGAGCTGGTGCTGGCCTCCTATGGGATTTGGATGACCGACCATCGCACCGGACAGGCGGACGGCGGGCGCACGGCGAGGGAGATGTTGCAGATCTGGAAAGACAACTTCGATTGGATCTACGAAGAGGGGAAAACCAATCCCGGCTTCATGAGCCTCGGGCTGCACCCGTTTTTGATCGGCAGACCCTTCAGGACGATGATTCTGCGAGAGTTTCTGCGCTATGCCAAAGGCCATCCGGGAGTCTGGTTTCCACGGGGGATCGATCTGGCCGACCACTGGCTCAAAAACTGCCACGACAATCTCGTGGAGCGCTGGCCGAATTACGGCACCGGCCTGGCCTACGAAAAAACGCAGTTGAAGCCGTAAGGGCGGTTCGCCAACTGCCCTTGCCGCAGAAATATCCTCAGCGTTCAGCGCCGGCAGCTACTCCGTCGGCAGGCACCGCTCGGCGCAGCCTCTCCTCGCCGGCCAGAGCGAGCAACGCTTGATTCTGAGCTGCGCTTTGCCGAACACCGACGAAACCGCGGCGCGGCGCGCGTCGATATGGATTTCGGCAAAGCCTTTCGACTCCGGGCATCGAACGCCCCGCCACTTGCGATAACGCCGGTAGGTGTGCGCGGCCAATGGAACAAACACATAGAAGGTCGCCAAAGCGACGATCGCAGCGATTAACACCAGAGGCTCCTGCATGACATCCTCCTTTTAGCCGGTTTACATCCCCGGTCCGTTGCCTGTCAGCACGGCGATAAACTTCTTCGCCGCAGGCGGCAGCGACCTGCCCCGCCGGTAAACGATCGCGATCGGCCGCATGAACGGCCCCTCCGCAAGCGACAGCGCCTTCAGCAGCCCGGCCTGGATCTCCGACCTGACCGTGATGGACGGCACGATGGAGACGCCCATGCCGATCTCTACGGCGCGCTTGATCAATTCGATATTGTCGAACTCGGCCTTGACGACCGGCGTCACCCCTTCTTTTCTGAGCAGCGCGTCCAGCTCGCCGCGCGTCGGAATGTCGCGGTGAAACGTCACCAGCGGCTGGCCGGCCAGCCGTTTCAGACTGATCGACTCCTGGCGCGCGAAGGGATGGTCGGGCGGGCAGATGAGCACCATCTCGTCCTGAGAAAAGGCGATCGAGCGGATGTGCGGTTTGGCGGTCGCGTAAGCGACGATGCCCAGATCGACGGCGCCGTTGATCACATCCTGGTAAATCTTGTTCACCCGGCTGTATTCCACCTGCACTTCGATGTTCGGATGAATCTTGAGAAACATCTTGACGAACGGATCGAGTTCGTAGAGCCCGACGCTGTAGATCGTCGCCACCCGTACCGCGCCGCCGTCTTGACCGCTAAGCTCTTGAAGATGTTCTTCGACCTCGCGCAGCTCGCCGAGAATCCGCCGCGCGCCCCGGTAAACCGCCTCCCCCGCTTGAGTCAGCTGCATCTCGCTGCCGCGCCGCTCCAGCAAACGCGCGCCAAATCTCTTTTCCAACGCCTTCAGCCGTTGGCTCACGGCAGACTGCGTGATCGAATTCGCCGCCGCCGCCTGCGTGAAGCCTCTCAGCTTGATCACGTCGCAGAATAGTTTTAGGCTCTCGATGTCCACATCTTTCCTGGGAGGGAGCAAAATGGAGGCCAACGAATTTAGAGCGCCTCGCTCTGAAGGGGCTGCGCGGCAAGGAGAACATGGATTGCCAATTCTGCAAACAAGCCGTTAGATTTTCTTGGATTTAGGACGCGGCCCCGGCCTTTCGCTCAGACTTGCCCCCCGCCTGTGGCAGACAATTTTTCGCGCCGCGATCCCTGCGCGGCTAATGTCTTCGTATTTCTCGGCGCATTCGCCGCCGCGCCAGTCGCCCGGATAAGCCGAACCGCTCGGCCCATTAGCGGAGCTTATCGGAGCGTGCGTGGCATAAGCCTTGCACAAAGTCGGCATCGAGCGCCCGGAGGCGGCAACAGAGCCGCAGCGAACCTCGGGAGGGAACGATGAAAAGAGCAAGAGTTCCCAAGCGTAGCGACGAACGGCGGGATTTTTTGAAGCTGGTGCTAACCGGCGCCGCCGTAGCCACCGGCCTTTCGGCGCGGAACGCGGATGGCGCTCCCGCTCCTGCCGAGAAACAGCTGCCTGAGATTCCCGCCGGCGACAATCCGCTCCTGCGGATGCAGCGGGAGTTGCAGCGCGCTCTGAAAAAACCGGTGGAGCAGAGGCGCTGGGCGATGGTGATCGATCTCAGCAAGTGCATCGGCTGCTCGGCCTGCACCATCGCCTGTGTCGCGGAGAACAAGCTGCCTCCGGGCGTCGTTTATCGACCGGTCCTGGACGAGGAGTTCGGCGAATATCCCAACGTCGCGCGGCGCTTCACTCCCCGTCCCTGCATGCAATGCGACAACCCTCCCTGCGTACCCGTCTGTCCCGTCAAAGCGACCTACAAGCGGCCGGATGGGATCGTGGAGATCGATTACAACAAGTGCATCGGCTGCCGCTACTGCCTGCCCGCCTGCCCTTACGGCGCGCGCACGGCGGACTTCGGCGAGTTCTTCACGCTTGGAACTCCAAAAGTCGAGGCGTACGAAACGCAGCCCAACTTTGAATACGGACGAGAGTGGAACCGAGCGGGAAACAAGTCTCCGGTGGGCAACGCAAGAAAGTGCCACTTCTGCATCCATCGGTTAGAGGCCGGGATGCTTCCGGCATGCGTCACCACCTGCATCGGCTACGCGACCTACTTCGGCGACACGAACGATTCGGAGAGCCTGGTTTCCGAACTGATCGCGAAGCCCAATGTCATGCGGCTCAAAGAAGAGTTGGGTACCAAGCCCAAGGTCTACTACCGCATGTAGGAGGACGGGCCATGCTGAAGGCAACCAAGGTGCTGCTTCCGATCCTGATCGCGCTGGTTGTTTTGGGCGCAATCGGCGCCTGGGATCGGCTTTCCACCGGCAAGCTCAGTCTTAATTTCGGAAGCTACATTCCGTGGGGCATTTGGGTAGGGCTTTATATTTATCTGGTGGGCCTCTCCGGCGGCGCCTTCCTGATCGTCTTTCTCCATCACGCGCTGGGGATTCGCGCGCTGAGGCGCGCGAGCGTCTATGCCTTGCTCGTCGCCCTGACGACGCTCGGGGCGGGCCTCGTCCTCGTTCTGGCCGACCTGGGCCACATGGACCGTTTCTGGAGGCTTTACACCTTCGCCAATCCTCGATCCATTCTCGCCTGGATGGTTTGGATTTACACGGTTTACGCTCTGGTGCTGCTCGCTATGTTATACGCCATCGCGAAAGAGAAGCAGGGTTGGCTGAAGCCGCTGTCGGTCGTAGGCTTTCTCTTAGTCATCACCTTTGGCGGGGGCGAAGGCGCTCTCTTTGGCGTGCTGGGCTCTAAAGCCGCCTGGAGTTCCGGCGTTCAGCCGATTCGTTTTCTCTTTTCAGCGTTTCTCTCGGGAGCGGGAATCGTCGCTTTTACCACCGTCGCCTTCCGGCGCTGGCAGGCCGATCAGGAACATCACGGGCAGGTCGAGTTCTTGCGATATCTTGTCCTCGGCTTTCTGGCGCTGAATCTTCTCGTTGAATTCGCCGAGTTTACCGTTACCAGCTACTCTTCGACGCCGGCAATCGTCGAGGCCTATGACCTGATGCTTTTCGGCTCTTACTGGTGGTTGTTCTGGCTTGTGCAAATCGGCATCGGTCTTGTGCTCCCCATCGTCTTGCTTGTTCCGCCGTGCGACGGCAAACCGGCCAACCTCGGGATCGCCGGTCTCTTCATCGCCCTCGGCCTCGCCGGCACCAAGCAAAATTTCGTCTATCTAGGTTTGGCTGTTCCCGACTTCCGAGCTTTGCCGGATGCGTTCGTCCACCCAAGACTGTCCACCGTTTATTTTCCCAGCCTGACCGAGTGGCTGTTTGCAATCGGGGTAGTCGCCGCGGCGGCCCTGGTGTTTTTGATCGCCATCGAGAAGCTGCCTTTTGTGGAAGGGCGGCGCGCGCCACCTGTTAGGCCGGCAAGCGCGCGCTTGGAGCCGTTACGGGAAGGGGGCGGGGCATGAGCACGAAGCAAAATCCGCAGGCTTATTCAAGCGTGGCAGGCGATGGAAAATTTCCCCGCACCCGCAGAGACTTTTTGAAGAGCGCGGCGCTGCTCGGCGGCAGCGCGGCGGTGGCCGGACAGATCCCGGGCCTCTTGGAGACTCTCGCTTACGGACAGAGCGATTATCTGACGCCTAATGCGGATTACACTCTCGCCAAACCGGAGCAGATCCTCTACTCGGTCTGCCAGCAGTGCAATACGCAGTGCGGGATCAAAGCAAAAATCCAGAACGGCATTCTCACCAAGATCGACGGCAGCCCCTACAGCCCGTGGAATTTGACGCCGCATCTCTCATACAAGACCTCGCCATTTAAGACGGCCGGCGTCGATGCCCTGCTCTGCCCCAAGGGTCAGGCGGGACTTCAAGGCGCCTACGATCCCTATCGCATCGTCAAGGTGCTCAAGCGCGCGGGAAAACGGGGCGAGGGAAAGTGGACGGCAATCTCCTTTGAACAGGCCATCAATGAGATCGTCAACGGCGGAAATCTTTTCAAGCATGTGCCGGGCGAAGAGAGCCGCAAGGTCGAGGGGCTTAAGAGCATTCGCGCGCTGACGGATGCCAAGCTGGCGAAAGAGATGGCGGACGACACAGGAAAGATCTGGAAGAAAGAGATGACGGTCGCGGAGTTCAAGGAAAAGCATAAAGACCATCTTCATCTCCTCATCGATCCCAACCATCCCGACTTTGGACCGAAAAACAATCAGTTTGTTTTCATGTGGGGGCGGATGAAGGGAGGCCGGGGCGATCTCGTGGGCCGTTTCACGAAAGACGCTTTCGGAACCATCAACGCTCACGGCCACACAACCGTCTGTCAAGGCTCGCTCTATTTCACCGGCAAGGCGATGAGCGAGCAGTATCTGCTCGATGAAAAAGAATTGAAGCATAAATGGACCGGCGGGAAGAAGTTCTACTGGCAGGCGGACACGGAGAAGAGCGAGTTCATCCTGTTCGTCGGCGCCTCGCCGCTGGAAGGAAACTACGGCCCCACCAACCGCGCGAGCCGGATCGTCAACGGCATCGAGCAGGGCAGGCTGAAGATCGCCGTGGTCGATCCGCGCTTCAGCAAGACCGCGGCAAAGGCCTGGAAGTGGGTGCCGATCAAGCCGGGGACCGAAGGCGCGATGGCGCTGGCGATGATCCGCTGGGTCATCGAGAACAAACGTTACGATGAAAAATATCTCCGCAACGCGAACAAGGGAGCGGCCAAGGCGGATAACGAACCGACGTGGTCGAACGCCTCCTGGCTGGTGAAGATTGAAAAGGACGGCAAGCCGGGCGGTTTTGTCCGCGCCTCGGAGATCGGCTTGCCGAAGCTCAAAAAGACGCTGAAAGACAAGAGTTACGAATCCGACCCGTTCGTCGTGCTATCGGGCGGCAAGCCGGTCGCCTTCGAGCCGTACGACGAGAAGAACCCGGTCGAGGGCGATCTCCTCGCCGACACCGAAATCCAGGGCGTGAAGGTCAAGAGCGGCTTTCAGCTCCTCTGGGAAGAGGCGTCGTCAAAGAGCGTGGAAGGCTGGGCGAAGATCTGCGACATCAAAGCCTCGGACATCGTCGCTCTGGCCCGCGAGTTCACCAGCCACGGCAAGCGCGCTGCGGCGGACATCCACCGCGGCGTCTCGCAGCACACCAACGGCTTCTACAACGTCTTTGCCTGGTTCACGCTGAATCTCCTGATCGGCAACTACG
>MGSS01000021.1 GCA_001798595.1 Deltaproteobacteria bacterium RIFCSPLOWO2_12_FULL_60_19
TGGCCACCCATTCGCATCGGTAGCCAAGACGGAAGCGACCTAACAATCGGCCTGCGCCCCGAAGACCTTCAGGCGACTATGCGCGCCAGCGCCTCTCCTCCAAGAGCGGTCAGCACGACGACAAGCCAGGGCGGAAGTTTCCAGAAGGTAAGAAGGCCGAAGGCAGTGAGGCCAAGCCCGAAGTCGGCTGGAGCGTGGATTGCGCTGGTCCACACCGGCTGGTAAAGCGCCGCCAGCAGCAAACCCACCACTCCCGCGTTGATTCCGCTGAGCGCCGACTGAAAACTCGACTTGGAGCGCAGCAGATTTCAGACGCCCGCGACCGCGGGCTGAAGCAAGGGCAAAGCCATACGGCAATCTTTCGCGTTTGCGGAACAACCCAAGCTTTGATATATCGGTTTTCGATAACGAAAAACAATATAGAGGACTATGACGTGAGTTTTTTCGCTGCCGCCGGTATTTGCCTCGCCGCCCTTGTAGTCGCGGCCATGGTCCTCATGAGCGGCTTTGGATTAGGAACCCTTCTCACGCCGCTTTTCGTCGTCTTCTATGACATCAAGATCGCCGTATTCCTCGTCGCCATCGTCCATTTTTCCAACAACCTTTTCAAGCTGGGCCTTTTCTTCCGGCACCTTGACAGGGCCATCTTGAAACGCTTCGGGGCCGTAAGTGTGGCGGGCGCGCTTGTCGGGTCGTTGCTTCAGGCCCGGCTGGAAAGCGAGACTTTGAAGATCGGCCTCGGGGTCCTGCTGGTTATCTTGGGTGCGGCGGAATTCCTGCCTCCTCGCATGTCGTGGCGCATCCCCAAGAGATTCGACCCGCTCGGGGGTTTTCTCTCGGGGCTTCTGGGAGGGGTGCTGGGAAACCAAGGGGCCGTGAGAAGCGCTTACTTACTCAATTACTCTCTGTCCAAGGAGGCGTTTGTCGCCACCGCAACAATCATCGCCTGCATAATCGATATCACCCGAATTCCGATCTATCTGGTGAATTACTCTCACGAGATCGCCCCGGCCTGGCCTTACCTAACGGCCACTATTCTTTCCGCCTTCCTCGGGACGCTAATCGGGAAACGGCTGCTGCAGGTCATTACCGTCGATGTGTTCCGAAGAGTTGTCGCCGGGTCTGTGGCGATCGTTGGAGTAGCTATGGCTCTGGCGCTGATTTGAGGCGGGATGAAAAGGAAATTGGCACAGGAGAGGGCGGAGCAAGATTTTTACGGAGGCTTAATTCGCCTCCACATCCTTTACCATGCCTCCGAGCGGCCGGTTTTCGGCCTCTGGTTCATCGAGGAGCTGGCCCGTCACGGCTACAAGCTTAGCCCAGGCACTCTCTATCCGCTGCTTCACGGACTTGAGCGTAAGGGCTACCTTCGGTCCGTGAAAGAACAATCGGGAAAGCGCTCCCGCCGAATGTATCGGGCTACCCCCATAGGCCGTAAGGTTCTGGCGGCTGCCAAAGAAAAGGTCAGCGAGCTGTTCGGTGAATTATTGGAAGATGCGTGAATCCCAAGCGAGCTGAGCGTCAATTGGAAATCGCCGAGGGTTCGCTCGAAAAGGTGACCGAGCATTATGAATGATCCCGCAGAAACTGCCGACGACGAAGTCCTGCCCAGTCCAAGCCAAGGGTCCGTGCTTGAAGTTCTTTGGGTTTCGACGCGGTTGGGCCTGACCTCCTTTGGCGGTCCCGTCGCTCACCTGGGTTATTTCCATGAGGAGTACGTTAAACGCAAAAAATGGATTGATGAACAAAGCTACGCCGATCTGGTCGCGCTCTGCCAGTTTTTGCCCGGCCCGGCCAGCAGTCAGGTCGGGATCGCGATCGGCATTGCCCGTGCACGGCTTCTCGGCGGCGTGGCTGCCTGGATCGGCTTTACATTTCCGTCAGCCCTCGCGCTCATCGCCTTCGCCTTCGGAATCGGGGCGTTCGCGAGCGCTTCCGACGCCGGCTGGCTGCATGGCCTGAAGGTTGTTGCCGTAGCGGTCGTCGCCCAGGCGGTTTGGGGGATGGCCCGCTCTCTCTGCCCGGATCGCGAGCGAGCAACGATCGCCGTTCTCGCTTCAATAGCGACGCTGGTATGGCCAACAGCGGCGGCGCAGCTTTCATCCATAGCCATTGCCGGTCTTGTTGGCTTAGTGATCTTCCCGGGAACAGCCATCTCTTCACTCTCCCACATGCGTTTCCCAGTTGGAAAAAAGACGGGAATCGCCGCTTGGGTCGTTTTTTTCACGCTTCTCCTCGGACTACCGCTGTTGCGACAAATAACGCCTGGCCACGCGCTGGAGGTGTTCGATAGTTTTTTCCGCGTCGGCTCCGTGGTTTTCGGCGGGGGCCACGTTGTTCTACCTTTGCTGCAGGCGGAGGTTGTCGGGCCGGGCTGGGTCACAAACGAGCAGTTCGTCGCAGGCTATGGGGCCGCTCAGGCCGTGCCCGGACCGCTTTTCACTTTCTCCGCGTACCTTGGCGCGGTGATGGGCCACGAACCCAACGGGTGGACGGGCGCGCTCCTCGCCCTGGCAGCGATCTTCCTTCCTTCTTTTCTGTTGATCGTCGGCGCGCTCCCTTTCTGGGATCTTCTTCGCGCAGTGCCGGTTTTCCAATCGGCTTTGAAAGGCATCAACGCGGCAGTCGTCGGCTTGTTGCTGACTGCGTTGTACAAGCCTGTGTGGACAAGCGCGATTTACTCACCCGCCGACTTCGGGCTCGGACTCGTTGCTTTCGGCCTCTTGATGTTCTGGAAATGTCCCCCTTGGCTGGTGGTTGTGGTGACGGCCGTTGGAGGAGAAGCTCTGAGTCGCATTTAAGACGATCTCCAGACCCCACGATCCTACGTGGCTAAGATCTGTTCCGAATAATTTCCTCCGGCGGCCGGACCTGGCGGAAGAGGGCGAAGATCGAAACATCGTAAATAATTTTTCGCATCTGGCTTTCGCCTCCTCCTTATGGCATAAGTCGAAAAGTTCCGCATCAGATGACGCACGATTTTTTTCTCGCCATCGCGGTAGCCCTCGCGGCCACTCTCTACGCTTCCGTAGGCCACGGCGGCGCCTCGGCCTACCTGGCTATTCTTACGCTTGCCGGCCGCGTCCGTCCCGAGATCGCGGTGACCGTTCTGGTGATGAACGTTCTGGTTTCGTCCATCAGTTGGTTCCGCTTCCGGCAAGCGCGCCACTTCGACCTGCCGCTGACCGCCGCCTTTCTTCTCTTTTCCGCCCCCGCAGCCTTTGTCGGCGGCCTGCTGCCGATATCGCCGCGCCTCTTTAGTCTTGTCTTGGGATGCGCCCTGGTGGCAGCGGCGGCGCGCCTGCTTCTTCCCGATCCTCGACCGCATGTCGCGGCGCGACCGCAAGGAAAAGCTCTTTGGATCGCGGCAGCCGTCTTGGGCACGAGCCTGGGGCTCCTGTCGGGCCTTACCGGCGTCGGGGGAGGACTCTATTTATCCCCGCTGCTGCTCTTTCTCGGTTGGAAGGATACCAAGGGCGCGGCCGGGATCTCCTCGGCTTTCATCGCGATCAATTCCGTAACCGGTATCGCCGGCCGGCTGGTACGCGGGGAAGCTTTCGACCCGTCGCTGTGGCCGCTGGTCGCCGCCGCCGTCCTGGGCGGACTGATCGGCGCGCGGTACGGCGCTAGTCACGCCACACCGATCACTCTCCGGCGGCTGCTCGGCCTCGTCCTGTTGATCGCCGGCGCCAAGCTCCTGTTCGGCGGCGGATAAACTGCGATTCCTCAGCGCGCAAGTCTTCGGGCCGCGGCCCTCTCCCTCGCGCCCCTCGACGTCATAGCGAGAGCCGTCGCCCGGTCGGAGAGTCCGCGCATCCGATACTGCCGGTGGGATTAAGCAGCTACCCATTGCGCGGGCTTGGAGACCGGGTGGCGGCTCTCGTCGTGGGGGATCGTACGAAATATTCCCGCGCAAGCGGGTGAAGCGACGATTTTTCGGTGGCCATCTAGTACTAGCCGGTCTCTTCCGGCGGCCGGACGTGGCGGAAGAGGGCGAAGATCCAAACGTCGTAAATAATCTTTAATCCGCCGGCGAGTAGAAACGGCAAGCCGAGCGCAGGAGCCGCGAGCACCACAGCCGTGAACAGCGGCGCGATCGCCGCGCCGGTGTTGCGCGCCACCGACATGATGCCCGCCGAGGCCGCCCGCTCATCGCGATCGACGACAGCCATCGTATAGGACTGGCGCGTCGGCACGTCGAGCTGCGAAAGCAGGTGGCGGACAAGCAACACGACCACCGCCAGTTCCAGGTTCGGCATGAAAGGCACCAGAAGCAGCAGAAAGTTGGACGGCAAGTGGGTGAACACCATCGTGTTCAGCAGCCCAAAACGGCGCGCGATTGCCGGGGCGGCGAGGAACGACAGAGCGGAGAGCAGGTTGGTGCCGAAGAAGATGCCGCCCAAGGCGTTCGTGTCGGTTTGGTAACGGAGAAAGAACCAGTAGGCGACCAAACTCTGGACTATGAAACCGCCGGCGAAAGCATCGAGCGCGAACAGAGCGGACAGTTTGGTTACGATCGCGCGCGAGCGGTGGACGCCGATCCTGCGCAGATCGACGGCAGATTTTTTTGTCGCCTCGATAGCCGGAGACAAAAACGCAAACAGGACCAGCATCAGGAGGGCAGAAGCGACATAACCCCAGATCAGGAGGCGATAACCGGCGAGCGCAGCCACAGAAACCAGCGACGGCAGGCCGACGGCCAGCGCGCCGAGCGCCCCCGCGAGCGACCCGACAAGATTATAGGCCGAGAAGGCGGCGGTCCGGCTCTGATCGCGAGTCGTCTGGGGCAGAATCGCTTGTTCGATCGACAGAAACGGTCCCACCTCTTTGCCCGACGGGCTGATGGTGCCTAACATCGCGGCGACCGCCAGGAGGATGAAATTGTCGGTGGCGGCAAATGCGATGCCGGCGAGCGCCATTAACGCCGCTCCGATCATCAAGAGCGCTCTTCGACCGAAGCTGTCCGCGACCGCCGTAAGGATCACCGTCATGACCGCGCCGCCTCCCAGCGCCGCGGTAAAGATCCAGCCAATCGCCAGTTTGTCCAAGCCGATGGCATCGAGGTAAAGCCCGAGGATAACGGATAGAAAACCGTACGCGAATGAGCGGACCGCGCAGGTGACAAAGAGCAGCCGTCCGTCGCGGGACAGTTCGAGCGACCAGGGAAAGGGTGGAGGCATGTCGAGAACTTCCCGTCAGCCCCTGGAGACGCTCCCCATCGAATTCATCCGGCCGCCGTCGACCGGCAAAATCGCATTGGTGATGTAGCCCGCTTTCTCGGAAGCCAAAAACAACACGGCTTCGGCCACTTCTTCCGGCTGCCCGATCCGTTTGAGCGGAATGCTGTCGTACTCCAACTTCCGGTTGCCCATCTCCCGGCTGCCGAGCGGCGTGCCGACGATTCCGGAGATGACGGCATTCACCCTGATCTTGTGCGGCGCGAGATCCACCGCCGCCTGGCGCGTCAGCGCGTTGATCGCGCCCTTGGATATGGAATAGACCGCCGTGCCGGGGCTGCCCCGCTCACCGGAGCCGGCGGATATATTGATGATGACGCCGCCGCCGTTGTCTTTCATGATTCTCGCCGCGTGCTGGATGCAGATGAAATAGCCGGTCAGATTGATCGCCATGATCCGATTCCACTCCGCGAGCGAGGTTTCCAGGATATCGTTTTTGGTCGAGTGGGCGACGGTGTTGACCAGGATATCGAGCCGGCGATGTTTCTGCTGGATGCGGTCGAATAATTGTTCCAGCTCTTCGGGCCGGGAGACATCCGCGGCGAAATAGTCCCCGCCGATCTCTTCGGCCACCCCTTTGGCGGCCTCTTCATGGCGCGAATGAACGATGACCTTCGCCCCCTCGCGCGCGAAAGCGCGCGCAATCTCCAGGCCGATATTGTTGGTCGAGCCGGTCACGAGCGCAATTTTGTTTTTGAGCAGCATGGCGTTCCTCCTTAAATCGATCCTTTGGCCTCCGAAAGTTATCTCAGAGCGGTTCACGGGTCAATCAACTTATATCGAACACGGGGTTTGAATCCCCGTGTTCGACCAAAGGGGAGAGCTGCCGCTTCTCCCCTTTGGAAACCCCATCGGTTTTGTGCCCGCCTCAAGAGGCGGGGTTTAAATTCAATCATCCCCCGCCGGATTTGCGACGCGCGTTGCGCGGGCGTGGCTAAGACGTTATCCTTGTCCATGAGAAAAGAAGGAGGGCACAAAGATGGCAAGGCTGTGGTCTCTCTTACTGCTGGCCCTTTGCGGCTGCGTGAGCCAGAGCGTCATGTTGATCCACCCGCAGAGCGGCGCCACGGCGAAGTGCGGCGCGAGCGGCAGCGGAGTCATGTCGGGAGCGGCGGCAGGGCTGGTCGAGGATTGCCGAAAAAAATATGAAAGCCAGGGCTACGTGGAGGTGGAAAATCTGACGCGCGAGCAGCGCGCGGACCTGGAGCGGCGCGGCCTCATGCCCAAACCCGAGCCGCCGACTTTCCGGATGGGCTACTGACACTCTCGGCGGGCTTTCATTGACGCTTCGGTTTAATCCTAATATGATCCATCGCCAGTGAAACCAGCCTCGATCTCCCATACGCTCGAAGCCATCCACGCCCTGATCGGCGGTGAGTTGGCGGGGAACGGCCAGGAGTCGATCGTCGGGGTCAACACTCTGGAGCGCGCCGGGCTCGGAGAGCTCGCCTTCGCCGAAAGCGCACGGTACGCTCCGCAGGTGCAGCACGCCAAGGCCTCCGGCATCATCGTTCCCGAACAGTTTCCCGCCGTGGTCGGAAAAAATCTCCTCTCGGTGGCCAATCCTCGGGCCGCATTTGTGAAAGTCATGATGCTGTTTCAACTGCGCCCTACAACGGCGTCGGGGCGTCATTCGAGCGCCGTGATCTCGCCCGAAGCTGACTTAGCGCCGGATGTCGTTGTGGGCGA
The DNA here is from genome assembly GCA_001798595.1 of Deltaproteobacteria bacterium RIFCSPLOWO2_12_FULL_60_19. Classification (GTDB taxonomy): domain Bacteria; phylum Desulfobacterota; class Binatia; order UBA9968; family UBA9968; genus 2-12-FULL-60-19. Next base: position 6,927 of record MGSS01000021.1, read on the forward strand.
ATGCACCGTGATCCGCCCGCACGCGCGGATCGGGCGGGGCACGGTGATCGAGTCCGGCACGCATATCGGCGCCGGGGTGTCGATCGGCGATCAATGCGTCATCGGCCCCAACGTGACCTTGATCGGAGGCGCGCAAATCGGCAATCGCGTGATCATCCATGGAGGGTCGGTGATCGGCGACGACGGCTTCGGCTACGTGTGGGCCGACGGGCGCCATCTGAAGATCCCTCAACTCGGCGACGTCAGGATCGAGGATGATGTCGAGATCGGGTCGAACGTCTGTGTGGATCGGGCCATGCTCGGCTCAACCCTTATCCGCCGCGGCACCAAGATCGACAACCTGGTTCAGATCGGCCACAACGATGTGATCGGCCAGGACGTCATCATCACGGGACAGGTCGGGCTTTCGGGCAGCGTCACCGTGGGCGACCGGGCCATGTTTGGGGGGCAATCCGGCGTCGCCGACCACATCACGATCGGCCACGATGCGCGCGTCGGCGCCGCCACTCCCGTGATCAAAGATGTCAAACCCGGCGAGCGGGTCTGGGGATTTCCCGCTCGTCCCGAGGCGCGCGTCAAACGGCAACTCGCCAGCCTGGCGCTTGTTCCCCGGTTGTTGAAACAATTCAGGGAGCTTCTGGCGCGCGTCGCCGAGCTTGAGTCACGCCTTAAACACTAGGTTCCGAATTCTCCGATCTCTATCTTGAACCGGCGCGGTTAGCCGCCCAGGGTGATCATCTCGATCTTTTTGTGGCTCTTGGGGTCGTAGGCCGAGGCTTGAAGGGCTTCGAGCCGCTCGGCAGAGTAGCGATCGCTACGCTTCGTCCACACAGAAGTGATAAAGTCTAAAATTTGCGCGTCTGTCAATCCGCGTCGCAATAGCCCTTTCAAATCGTGGCCCACGGATGAGAAGAGACAGGTGACGAGTTTGCCGTCGGCGGTGAGCCTCGCGCGGTTGCAGCTCGCGCAGAACGGCTCGGTGACGGAGGCGACGATGCCGACTTCGCCCTTGCCGTCGATGAATTCGTAATCCACCGCCGGCGCGCTGCCGTTCTCTCTGCCGACTTCCCGCAATGGGAAGCGCGCATTGATTCTTTCGAAGATCTCCTTCTTCGAGACCAGCCTCTCCGACGTCCAGCCGTTGGTGTTGCCGACGTCCATGTACTCGATGAAGCGCATCGCAAAGCCGTGCTCTCTGGAGAACTCGACCAAATTCAGGATGTCGTCGTCGTTGACGCCGCGCTCGACCACCGCGTTGAGTTTGATCGGGCTTAAGCCTTGCGCCTTAACCGCGAACAGCCCTTTAAGGACCTCCTCAAGGTCACCGCGCTTGGTCATGGAGCGGAACTTATCGGGATCGAGCGTGTCGAGGCTCAGGTTGATACGACGGAGCCCCGCCGCTTTGAGCGCAACGGCCTTTTCCGCCAGCAGCGAGCCGTTGGTCGTGAGGCAGAGATCTTTGAGTCCGTCCAACTCCGACAGCTCGGCGACCAGCGCCTCTATATTCCGCCGCACCAGAGGCTCGCCGCCGGTCAGCCGGATCTTTTCGACTCCCAACTGGACAAAGAGCCGCGCCAGGCGCGCGATCTCCTCAAAGGTCAGAATCTCGCCTTTGTCGATCCATTCGTATTCGTCCAGCGGCATGCAGTAAGTGCAGCGGAAGTTGCACCGGTCGGTCACCGAGATCCGCAAGTCCCTCACCGGACGGTTGTAGAGGTCGCGCAGCATCGAATTTACTATGCATCAAAGAATCAGGGGCCGCAAGGGTAGGCTTTGACGCGAAATATCCATCTGATATCGTACCGTTTATATGAGCCTGCGCCAGAAACAGGTCCTGGTTTTCATCGGGACCGTGGTAGTAATCTTCAGCCTGTTCGCTGCGGGGATACTGCTGGTGGCTCAGCGGCTGACTACCGAAGCGACGCTGCAAACGGCGCTGCTCATGGCGCGCCAAGTCGAGATCGCGCTCGCCGAGAGCTTGCAGCAAACCCCGGCGACCCCTCCCCCGAAGCCTCCAGCGCCTGCCGCGAAACCCGCCCCCTCCGGCTCTTTCTGGAATTTTCTGGGGCGGCTCTTTCCGGACAATCCGCCGCCCAAGGCGCCTAAAACCCCGCCGCGAGCTCCCACGCCCCCGCCACGCACGGAGGTCAAAGGATTGATCCGCGCCTACCTGAGTCGAAGCGGCAGCATTCAGGCGATGTGGGTGCTCAATGAAGAGGGAAAAGTCCTCTACGCCTCGCAGAGCCGCGAGGAGGGCCAGGTGCTGGCCGATGCCAACCTGCGCGACAATCTGAGCCGCGGCATCGCCACCATCGAGGAGCATCGCGAGGAGGGCGTCGCCTACTACGACGTGCTCGTGCCGCTCCAGATGCCGAAGGGGGTGCGGGGTCCGGGCGGCCTCAGGCTGTGGATCAATCCCTCCGACTGGACCGAACTCCTCTCCGGCTTATGGAGACAACTGGGCTTGCTGTTTTTGCTCGCCGGCGGCGTCGCCGTGCTGAGCGCCTTTTTTATCACCGCCCTCTATACACGCCGCTTCCGGCTGATCAGCGACGCGCTGCGCCAGGCCGACGCCGGCACCTACCGGCAGCGGCCCCGCTACGCGAGCGACGACGAAGTCGGCGCAAGCCTGGACCTGATCGACCGATTGGTCATGAAACAGCGCGGCAACACGGGCGGCGCGACCCCGCTGCAGCGCGTGGCGGTGGCGGCAAGAACTCTGGTCCATGAAGTGAAGACGCCGCTCAATGCGATGGCCGTCCACTTAGAGCTTTTACGCCAGACGGACGAGGAGTCCGCAGGCGCAAGGGAGTCGGAAACGCAGCGGCGCGCGCTCGAGACGCTCGAAACCAGCGTGCGCCAGGTCGATCGACTGCTGGGCGATTTCGCCGACTACAGCATGCCCGTCACGATGGAACGCCAGCCGCTCGACCTTGCCGAGGTGCTGTCGGCCAGCATCGAAGCGGCAAAGGCCCAGTGTACGGTGCAGCAGATCGCCCTCTCCACCGATCTCCCTCCGGGTCCCTGGCCGCTCTACGGCGACGCGCGGCGCTTGCGTCAGGCGTTCGACAACCTGCTCAGAAACGCGGTCGAGGCTCAACCGCACGGCGGATCGATCCGTGTGAGCGGCGAGAGAAACGGCGTCACGATCGCGCTCCGCTTCACCGACGCGGGACCGGGGATTCCTCCCGCGGAGCGCGACGCGGTCTTTGAATTCGGCCGCAGCACCAAGCCGGGCGGCGCCGGCATCGGTCTGCCCTTGAGCCAGTTGATCGTCGAGGCCCACGGCGGCCAGCTGCGCTATGAACCGTCTTCCGGAAACGGCTCCGGCGCCACCTTTTGTATTTCACTGCCGTTGAGCGGAGGTGAGTTTTGACCAAGCCGCGTCCAACCGTGCTGGTGGTCGACGACGACCGGGCGAGCCGCGACGGCCTTGCGGCGCTGTTGGAGAAATGGGGATACAAGAGCCTCGCCGCGCCCAACGGCGCCGACGCTCTTAAGGTCTGCGAGCAATCCCTGCCGGATGCCATCGTGGTGGATCTGGTAATGAAGGAGATGACCGGGCTCCAACTGGTGGAAGCCCTCGGTGAGCGCGTGCAGCAGGCGGCGGTCATTATGCTGACGGGGCAGGCGACGATCGAGAGCGCGGTCCAGGCGATCAAGCTGGGCGCGTACGACTATCTGACAAAACCGCTCGAAGCGGCGCGGCTGAAGACGGCGCTCGAAAAAGGACTCCGCCAGGTGCAACTGGCGCGCGAGACCTACGCCTTGCGCCAGCGGTTGGAGTCGCCGTTGGGCTCGTACGGCGGGCTGATCGGCAAGTCGCCCTCGATGCGCCGGCTCTACCAGCATCTCACGCAGGTGGCGGCCACCGAAGCCGCGGTCCTGGTGAGCGGCGAGAGCGGCACGGGGAAAGAGCTCGTCGCCCACACGCTGCATGATCTCTCACCGCGGCGCGACGGACCCTTTCTGGCGCTCAACTGCGCCGCGATTCCGCCCACGCTGATGGAAAGCGAACTCCTGGGCCACGAAAAGGGCGCCTTTACCGGCGCTCTCGAGCGGCGCCTTGGATGTTTTGAACAGGCGGATGGCGGCACGCTGTTCCTCGACGAGATCACCGAGATGGCGCCGGAAGTCCAGGCTAAATTCCTCCGCGTGCTGGAGGAAAAAGAAGTGCGCCGCGTGGGTGCCGCTACGGCGGTGGCGGTCTCCGTCCGCGTGGTCGCCGCAACCAACCGGCCGCCGGCCCAGGCGGTCAAGGACGGCAAGCTCAGATCCGATCTCTTCTATCGGTTGAGCGTCTTTCATCTGGAGCTTCCCGCGCTCAGGGAGCGCGGCGACGATGTCACGCTGCTGGCGCGCTATTTTTTGGAGCAGTTCGCCGAAAAGTACCAACGGCCGGTCCTGCCGTGGGCGGCGGATTTCACTTCGGCCCTGACGGCGCACGCCTGGCCCGGCAATGTGCGAGAGCTGCGCAATGCTATGGAGCGGCTGGCGGTGCTCGCTCCCGGACCCGCGCTCGCCGCGGAGGATTTCAAAACATTTTGTCTTACCACGCTCGCCGAAGAGCCGGCCGGCTCCGAGCCGATGTCGCTGGCCGATGCGGAGCGCCAGGCGATCGAGCGCGCGCTGGAAGCGACCGGCGGCAACAAGACCCAAGCCGCGCGAATTCTCGGAATTACGCCAAAAACGCTCAACGCCAAGCTTTCACTCTATCGTCCCGAGCCTGCCAAGTAACTTTTCCCGATCTCCCTAACCTTTTTACCTGCCTAAAATCCGGGCATATTCCGTAAATCACTGACTTTACAGCGATTTTTGCAATGGCACGCTCATTGCCATACCCCCTTGGCAGTGACCGGAACATCGCAAAGCTGAGGTGAATTCGACAGGTGATCAGTAAGTCGGCGCTAACGGTCATGTGGCATGTAGGAGTGTTGGTCGTCGTAGCCTGTGTCGGCCCCGTAGCGGCGAGAGAAAACGTCGACCGGCAGCGCATAAACGGAGCGGAGTGGCATATGAGCGATAAGAGCGCGGAGGGTACCAACGGCCAGTGGTTCGCCGATCCTGAGCGCGGTTGGATTCGGGTGAAGCCGCGCCAGCAGCCGAAGAAAAAGGCCCCGGCGCAACCGCCGCAAAATAGGAACGAGGATCCGAAGACCAAAGCGTCGCCGGCGTCGCTCGATTATTGACTATGGAAAACCGCCAAAAAAGGAAAGTCATCAACACCACCTTGGGCGAGTTGATCGCGGCACTGGCGGAGGAGGCTTTCCTTCTCGCTAACGATGAAACGGAAACTACGGTGTTGGTGGCCGCCATACTGGATGACCTTTTCGACCAGCCCGATACGAAGGTCGGGAGGTGGCAGTGATAACGCTGTGATTTTGCGAACAAAGGAGGAAAGGAAAATGAAAACAAAATTCATCAAAACCATCACGTTGGCGACGGCTGCAGCCTTGATCGTCGCGGGCTGTGCCGGCGGGCCTCTGACGACGCGAGAAAAAGGCGCGGGCATCGGCGCCCTGGGCGGGGCCGCAGCCGGCGCCATTGTCGGGAGCGCCGTGGGACATCCGGCTGCGGGCGCGCTGATCGGCGGCGGGCTTGGCGCAGGCGCGGGCGCGCTGATCGGCGACCAAATGCAGGGCCAGGAAAACCGCAATTACGAGCAGGATCGTGAGATCCGCAGAAATCAGGCCGAGATCGAGCGGCTGCGGCGGCAGCAGGGCGAGTACTGAGACCCGGCGCTGAACAAGGCCTGAACGGAGGAAAAAGTCCATGAAGGATAAAATCGGCTGGATCGTTCTCGGAGTGGTCGTGTTCGTCGCACTTTTCCTGGCATCGGACGGATTTTACACGATCACTACGCCCAACGGGCCGGTGGATACCGCCTACAAGATAAACCGCTTCACGGGAAAGGTCTGGATGATCAAAACCTACACGAAGCAGGTGGGGCCGCTCCGCGTGCTCGCGGCTCGCGAGGCGGACGTCGAAAAGACCAAAGAGCTGACCGAAGCCGACATTCCTTCGGTCGCGGCGGCGGAGGCGGCTTCGTCGACACGTGGCGGGCGAGTACGATAGCGCGCGGTCGCGCTGCCTGACCGCAACGGAACTCAGGCGAAACATCGTTTCTCATAAGGAGGCAACATGAATAGGATCGTGGTCGCCAAAAGACTGTTGTTGATCGTGACGGGAGGCTTTCTCTTGGGGGCCGTCATGACGAGCTGTGTGCCCGCCAGTCAGCCCGTGCGCACCGCCAGTGCGGTGACCTATGCTGACGGCGCCGCCTACCGCACATTCACCGAACCTCTTCCCAAGGTCGCGTCAGCGGCGATGAAAGCGTTCGACAGCATGGGCATCAAGGTGCGGGGTGACGAACGAAACGATCGTTGGGAAACCATCCGAGGCGAGGCCGCCTACGTGCAGATACAGGTTCAACTAGAGGCCTTGAGCGCGAGGAGCACGCGCATGCAGGTGGTGGCGCGAGAAGGGATGTTCTCCAAGGACCAGGCGACTGCGACGGAGATCATCCTGCAGACCGAGAACGCGCTCAATGGGGAGTTGGCCCTGCGCTAGCGGCGCAAGGGGGTTGCCATGACGAGGCTTTTACTCGCGGTTCTGCTCGCGTTGCTGACCGCCGCTTTCGCCGGCTGCCACTTGAGCGGGTACGGACACAACAGTCCGCCAAGAGCGCCGGAGTGCGACCGCTGGCACTATCACGAAGGCAGCGACACGTGGCATTGCCACCGTTGAGTTGAGTTATGGCTCTAGAACCGCCGATCGAAGGCGACACGAAAAGGAGATCGAAAACCTTAGGCCGCCTGACGATCGCTTGCTTTTATGGACAGACAACAGAAAAAAGCGGAACCCAAGGGATGGGGCGAACGGTTGCGAGCGTCGCAGTTTGCCCGGATCTCAAGTCTGTACCTTCTGCTTTCTTTCACCTCCACTCACTCCCCCGGAGGCGCCGAGGACCAAGTTCTCCACAGAGCGGAGGCGCATCGCGTCTACTCGGTGCTCAAGTCGCACGGCGCCGACTTGGGGGATGGGGCGGCGTGGAAGGTTGCGTTCACCATCGCGTCCGAGAGCCGGAAGTACTCGCTGGACCCGGAGCTGATCCTGGCGGTGATCCGGGTGGAGAGCGGCTTTCGCCGACGAGCGGTGTCGAGCGCCGGCGCGCGCGGCTTTATGCAGATCCGTCCGTTTGTCGCCGACGCGTTGGCCGAAGAGCTCGGAGTCGAAAAGTGGAAAGGAATCGAGAGTCTCGACGATCCCGTAACCAACGTCAAGCTCGGCGTGTTCTACCTGGCGTACCTGAAACAACGGTTCGGCGATCTCAGGCTGGCGCTGAGCGCCTATCGGTGGGGGCCGACGAAGGTCCAAAGCCGTCTGGAGGCCGCGCAGAGCGTCCCGCGCGGCTATGCAGAGCGCGTGATCAAATTCGCCGCGCTTTACCGGCGGCAACAGCGGAGTTTTTTATAGCCCGCGGCGCTGAGAAACCCGGCTCAGCCCTACGGTCGTAGCTATCGAGCAGCGCCCAAGCCTCTGTCAACGAGGAGGATCGGAGGAGCCATGTCGATTGAATTTGTCGGATCGCCGAAGCCGACTCTCGGCGTTGAATTGGAACTCCAGCTGGTCGATCCCGCGACGAAGGACCTGACTGCGGAATCGGTCCCCCTTCTCGACCTTTGTCGCCGGCGCGGCATCGAGCGCGTGAAAGCGGAGATCACGCAATCGATGGTGGAGATCGACACGGAGATCTCCGCCGACGTGAAAGAGTGCCGCGCCCATCTCGCCAAGAGAATCGCGCAGCTCCAGGCGGTGGCTCAGGAGATCGGCGTCGAGCTGGCGGTCTCCGGCACCCATCCGTTTCAATGTTGGAGAGAGCGAAAAATTTTCCCGAACTCACGCTACCGCTATCTGCTTCGGAAGTTTCGCTGGCTCGCCGCGCGAATGAACGTCTACGGCCTTCACGTCCACGTCGGGGTGCGCAGCGGCGCCGACGCCATCGCGATCTCCAACGCGGCGATCCGCTACCTGCCGCATCTGCTGGCGTTGTCGGCGAGCTCCCCCTATTGGGAAGGCGTCGACACCGGCCTCCATTCATGCAGGGCAGGGGTTATGGAGTCGTTCCCGATTTCCGGACTCCCTTACTATTTTCCCAATTGGCAGGAGTTCGAGAAATACTGCGACACCCTGCTCCATACGGGCGCCATCGCGTCGCTTAAAGATCTCTACTGGTTCATCCGGCCGAGCCCCGCCTACGGAACGCTGGAGTTTCGCGTCTGCGACGGCATCCCGACGCTGTCCGAGACCATGGCCCTCGTGGCGCTGATTCAAACCCTGGTGGTTTGGATCGACGACGGACTCCGGACCAAGGCGCGGTCGGAGACAATCTCGATGCGCCGCTACTGGATCGCGCCGGAAAACCTGTGGGTCGCGGCGCGCGACGGGCTCGACGGCATGATCATCGTCAACGAGGAAGGGAAAAAGCGAAAGATTTCGGACGATATCCTGAACCTGATGGAGCACCTCGCTCCTATCTCCAAGAGGCTCAATTGTTACGAAGAACTGATCTTCCTCGGGGAAATCATCCGCCGGGGCTCCAGCGCAAAACGCCAGCGGGCCCTGTTCCGGCGAACGCAGAGCCTGGAGGCCGTGGTCGGCGCTCTGGTCAACGAATTCGCCACCGGCATGCCGGACCTCGACGACCATGAAGAGGTCAACGTCGCCAGGCTGCCTCGGCGTCCGACCGCTGACGTCACACCGCTGTCAACGATAGCGCTCAGGCACAGGGCGCGGGCCGATCTGCGGCGATATCACTAAAGGAACGGCGACAAGTTTTGAGACGATGCCGGATTACAAAGAAAGGAGAAATAAAATGACGATCAGGCGAAACGGGTCGGTGTGGCTTTCGTTGTGGGTCGCGCTGGCGGCGCTCGGGACGTGGGGGGCGCCGCTCTGGGCGGCCACGCCCATGGAGCAGGTCAAGGTGACGGGCGACCGCGTGATGGAAATCCTTAGAAACCCAAGTCTCAAGGGCGAGGACAACAAGAGCGCGAGGCGCGACCAGCTTCGTCAAGCGATTCTGCCGCGCTTCGACTTTACCGAGATGGCCAAGAGATCGCTCGGCAGCCACTGGAATCGAAATCCCCAGAAGCAGCGTGAATTCGTCTCCGTGTTCTCCCGCCTGCTCGAAGACGGCTACGCCGACCAGATCGAGGCCGCCAACGGAGACCAGATCGTCTACCTCAAGGAGCGCAAGGAGAACAATGGCGCCGAGGTCGCCACCAAGGTGATCTCGCCCAAAGGGGAGGACACGTCCATCAATTACAAGCTCCATCTCGTCGGCAAGGAGTGGAAGGTCTACGACGTCGTCGTCGAGAACATCAGCCTGGTGAACAACTATCGTTCCCAATTCGACCGGGCCCTCGCTACGGCCTCGATCGAAGAGCTGATCAGAAAAATGAAGGACAAAAAGCTGGAACGAAGCAGCTAGCGGGACCTGCCGGGGAGACATCGGGCTCCGGCGGATGAACGCCTCGGAACTTTGAGGCGATCCGGAAGGGTCGAAATCTTGATTAAGAAAACTTCCACCAAACGGTTTCTCCAGGGCCTGGGACGGGCGCTGTATCACGTCCTGCTGGTCGCTATGAGCGCCGGGATCGCGTTCTCCCTGCCTACGATGGTGAGCATCGTCGCCCGCGACTTCTGGACCTACTGGGCGCTCGTGGAGAAGCAGAATATCTTCCTGGTTTCCGTCGAGATCGCGCTGGCGCTGCTGTTGGTCCTGTTTTTCAACTATCTCGGAAGCAGTTGGAGGGACAGGCGGTTCGCCAGAATGGCGCGCGGTTCGGGCATGGTCCACTTCTTTCCCGCGAGCAGATTCCTCACCCAGAGAAGAATCAGGAGATTGAAAAAAAAGCAGGGTTTCGCGCGCGACATCATGACGATCGCCTCAACCGGCCATCGCACCTTTACCGATCCGCGAGGCGACCTGCACGACGTGTTACAAAACTGCCGCGAAGCGAAACTCATGCTGCTGAATCCGCACGGCGAAGGCGCCGGCGCGAGGGCCAAGAGCATCCTGGACCCGGAGGTTACGCCGGAGAGATTCAGAGAGCAGATCAAAAAGAGCATCGATTTTCTAAAACAGCTGAAGGCGGTCCAGAAGAATATCAAACTCAAGCTCTACGGGGACGCCCCTTTCTTAAAACTGGCGATCCTGGGGGACTATGTATGGGTGAAGCACTACCACCCCGGCCTCGACATCCACGCGATGCCGGAGTACGTGTTCGAGCACGACCAAAATCCGGGCAGCCTCTATACGCCGTTCTACCAATACTTCCTCATGCGATGGGACGGTCCCGACACGCCGGAATACGACCTCGAGACGGATGAGCTGGTTTACAGGGATGTCGCGGGAAACGAGTTCAAGAGAGAGAAATTCGACGCGCCTAGTAAGCACGACGGCGAACCAGGCGCGGGAGAGTCGTTCCGCCCGGCCTCGCTCACTTCGCTGACCTATCATCATGAATCCTCGACGCGATCCGGCGAGGCCGATCGAGGAAACGCCGCGGTTATGGATGGCGGTAAAAGCCATTGATTGATTCGGGCCGTGAGGCTCCGGCCTCCGGGGTGTCCGACGATCCACGAGAGAGAGGTTGATATGGACAAACCTAGCTTACAGCGAGTTCTGTTCGGCGTGCTGTTGGCCCTATCAGCGGCCGGGACCGCCCCGGCGGTCCACGCCCAGGAAGCGCCCAAGCCGGCTGGGCAGCAACGGAGCGTGAGCGACAAAGAGCTGCGGGCCTTTGCCGGGGCATACGTGGAGTTCCATCGGATTCGCCAAGCCTACGAGACCCGGCTCAGCAACGTGAAGGATCCCAAGGCGAGAGAGAAGATCCGGGAAGAGGGAGATTCCAAGGTAAAGCAAGCCTTGGAGACACGGGGACTCACTCCGGAGTCCTACAGTCAGCTTTTCACGGCAGTGAACAGCAACGAGCAAATGCGCAAGAAAGCGCTTAAGCTTATCGAGGCGGAACGAAAGAAATCATAACCCAGGTCCGTCACCGCTCCTATGGCCGACGACTGACACAGCTCGACCGAACCGTTCGGCTCGGGCGGGAAGGAGACAGTGCCATGGAACACATCAAAATCAAAAAGGGGTTGCTGGCGTCCGTGCTGGCGGCGCTCACGTTTGCGTTAGTCGCAACGACGGTGATCACAACCGTGAGCAGTTGTCTCGTCTGCCGCGACTGCGGCCCGCACCGCCGCCGCTAGCGGCCCGGCCAAAAATAACTTCGACGAAGGAGGTTCAACTTTTCCGATGGACTATCAGGCAAACGCCAATTTCATCACCAGAGATGAAACCACGGCGGCGCTGTTTCAATTGGACACCCTGCTCCCGGTCCAGTACTTCGAGACCTTTCGCAGGACGGTGCCCATCGAGCCGGAGAAAAAACTCATGCTGGCCGCGCTGGCGGACGCTTTGACCTGCTTTCAGAAATACCTCGCCGCGCGCAAGGGAAAAGGCAAAAAGCTCTTTCGCGAGGCCGACGAATGGATTTTCGGCGAGGATGACGATCATCTGTTTTCCTTTGAAAACGTCTGCGAGGTCATCGGACTCGATCCCCAATACGTTCGCCGGATGCTGCTTCGGTGGAAAGAAACACAGTTAGTTAAACCCTCCCATGCCCAGATCTACCGGCTAAGGCCGATAAGGAAGCTTGTCACCAGCGCGGGACGAACCCACAGCGACCGATGGATCGGAACTCGTCTCGGAACAGATCGCTCAAGCGGCCGCGCTTCGACCGGCGGAGAGGGCGCCCTGTACCGGCCCAGCCGGCGAAAGCGAGCAGGCCAGTGAGCGAGATTCTTGGCAAGGCCATCTCCCTAGACTTGTGGGTCATTCTGCCCGCGATAGTCGCCGCCACCGCCGCCTGCGCGTTTCTCGTGAATACGGTCATTCTCCGGGCGGTCAAGAGGATCGCGGAGAAAACCTCGACCCAGGTCGATGATCGCATTTACCGGCTGCTGGAAAGATACCTGTTCCCCCTTCTCACGATTGCGGGGATTTTGGTTCTGATGGACTCCCTTCCCCTTCCGACGCCGGTTCTCCAGCTGGCCAACCGGCTCTTCGTCTTCGCAGCGCTCCTCCTCCTGTTGTTTCTTTTGACGAAAGGAACTCTCCTGCTGATCCGCGGCCTGGAGAGCCACTATGAACCCATAAGAAACATCATTGGGCCGATCGAAACCGGCGCCAAGATTTTATTCATCGCCGTCGGAGGGATGATCCTGATCGACAATCTGGGAATCTCTCTGACGCCGATCATCACGACCCTGGGAGTAGGAAGTTTGGCGGTAGCCATCGCGCTACAGGACACCCTCGGCAACGTGTTCGCCGGACTCTATGTGAAGGCCGATCGTCCGATCAAGGTCGGCCACTATATCCGGCTGGAAAGCGGCCAGGAGGGATATGTCGACCGCATCGGCTGGCGCTCGACTCACATCCGCGCTCTGCAAAACAACCTCATCGTCGTTCCCAATAGCAAGCTGGCCCAGACGATCATCACCAACTTTCACCTCCCGGAAAAGCGGATGTCGCTGCTGATTCCCGTATCGGTTTCCTACGATTCCGACCCGCAGCGGGTCGAGGAGATCCTTGTGGAGGAAGCCAAGAACGCCGTCGGGAAGGTAGACGGGCTGCTGGGCGAGCCGCAACCCTTTGTCCGCTTTATCCCGGGATTCGGAGACTTTTCTCTCAACTTCACGCTCATCTGCCAGGTCAGGGAGTTCACCGACCAATATTGGGTGCAGCACGAGCTGAGAAAGCGGATCTTCAAACGTCTCGGAAGAGAGGGGATGCAGGAGGCCATTGGTCCCCTTATCCACTGCGCTTTCCCGATGTCAACAAGGTCGCTGCAACACTAGCAGACAGCGGAGAACGGTACTTTTAACCTGAAAGGAGGTGAGACGTATGAAAAAGGATTGGAATCGGTGGACCGCAGGCTGTCTATTCGGCCTAGCCTTGGTCTTCTTCCTGACTGGCTCCCTGAATCTCTAGAAGAGAGGAGAGATTCGACATGGAAGCGTCTCGACCGAACCCGCAAGCTTCTCTCCGCAAGCGAACCCTAACGGCGATCAGCACTGGAGCCGGCGTTTTACTTCTGGATCTTTTGCAGCTGGGCATCATCGGCTCCGTTGTCACCCTGTTCCGTACGGGAACCAGGTGGGCTCATCGGCGACTACGGGGACAGTAACCAGGGAGGTTTGTGATGAAAAAGTTTCTCTTACGAAACATTCTAATAAGCGTACTCATCGGCCTTTTGGGCCTCTGGGTCGCCACGGAGACCGGCGGTCAGGAACCTTTGCCGGAGCCATCGGGGGGCCAAAGGACCCTTATCAGTAACGAGCGGCTTGAGGAGTTTGCCAAGGCGTACGTGAAAATCAACGACATCATCGCCACCTATGAACCTCCCACGAACGATACCCAGGACCGGGAGCAGGTCCGGAAGATCCAGCAAGGGGCCGTGGACAAGATTCACGAGACGCTCCAAACGCATGGATTCACTGCGGAGGCCTTTCGGAGAATTTTTACGGTCGTCAACGCCGATGATGACCTGCTGCGAAAACTCCTCAAGCTGATCGATAACGAACGAAGGAAGGCGCAATCCTGAGTTCTCGGGGCGGCGCGCTCCAAGCAACTGCTCCGTGGAGTCAATGAACATGATCGAAACCGAAGACTACGCGCTCATCGTGGGACGCCAAACCCTAGCGGACGGAGACAAAGACATCTTCATTCTCTTTCTGCCCCCCGGCAGCGATACCGAGATCAACGCCCTGCAGCGGGGCTCAACGGTCGTCGTACAAAAGTCCCTGAGAGAGGGCTTCGGGCTGACCGTGACGGAGGGCGCTCCATGAAACATGAAAATCACGCCGGACAGAGAATCATCATCGCTTCGAATCGTCTACCCTTCACGGTCGAACGGAGGAACGGAGAGATCGAATTTACGGCAAGCGTTGGGGGCGTTGCGACCGGATTAAAATCTCTCCTCGATGCGATGCCAAGCTTTTCTTCCGCCGCGCCGGAGTACGTTTGGGTCGGCTGGCCCGGCGGCGCCATCGACGAAGAGCAAAAGGAGGAGGTCCGATCCCGGGCGCGCTCGGACTTTCGCTCCCATCCGGTGTTTTTTTCCGAAGAGGACTTCGAGGCTTTCTATCAGGGCTTTTGTAACAAGACGATCTGGCCGCTCTTCCACTACTTTCCCTCCAACGCGAGTTATGATGACACCTACTGGCTGCAGTACAAAAAGGTTAACAAGGTCTTCAAGGAGTCGCTGCTCGAACTCCTGCGTCAGGACGATATCCTATGGATTCACGACTATCACTTGATGCTTTTACCCAATCTCGTCAGGAAAGAGCTGCCGAAGCTCCGGGTGGGATTCTTCCTTCACATCCCATTCCCTCACTTTGAAATCTTTCGCCTCCTGCCGGCCGCCTGGAGGCGGGAGATTCTGGAAGGACTGCTCGGCGCCGATCTCATCGGCTTTCATACACACGACTATATGGAGTATTTTTTGCGTTGCGTGCAGCGTCTCCTGGGTTACAAGCACAAAATCGGCCAGCTTGTACTCGGGCACCGGATGGTGAAGGTCGCTGCCTTCCCGATGGGGGTGGATTTCCGAAAGTTTCATGGCGCGGCGAAAAGCCCCGAGGTTCGAAAGGAACGAGAGAAACTCAGGAGAAGCTTGAGTGACGCCAAGATCGTCCTCTCCGTGGACCGGCAAGATTATTCCAAAGGAATCATCCATCGCCTCCAGGGATTCGAGACCATGCTCGAACAAGATCCACGCTGGCACGGCAAGGTCACGCTCCTCATGGTCGTCGTGCCGTCACGAATCGGCATCCAGGACTATGAGGGAATGAAAAAACAGATCGAAGAGCTGGTGGGAAAAATCAACGGGAGATTCGGCGCCATCCACTGGACGCCCATTATCTATCAGTACCGCTCCGTGCCCTTTGATAGCCTGGTCGCCCTCTACGCGATAAGCGACGTCGCCCTGGTGACGCCGCTGCGCGACGGCATGAATCTGGTCGCTAAGGAATACATCGCCAGCAGGACCGACCTAACCGGCGTCCTGATCCTCAGCGAAATGGCGGGCGCCGCCAAGGAATTGGCGGAAGCGATCATCATCAATCCGAACCATCGTGAAGAGATCGCCGACGCCTTGAAGACGGCGCTGGAGATTCCCCGCAAAGAGCAGATCCGGCGCAACCGGATCATGCAGAACAGACTGCGCCGGCACGATGTGGCCCGTTGGGCGACCGACTTTATCAAGGAGCTCTTTGCCATGGAGCCGGCTCATGACAAATTCTATGCCAAGCGGCTAAACCTCGCCGCAACGATGGGGCTGGTGGGGCATTACGACCAGAGCACGCATCGCCTGCTGTTATTCGACTATGACGGAACGCTGGTGCCGTTTGCGAGCCATCCCCAGGCGGCGAAACCCGACCGGGAACTGCTGAGCCTGCTTCACGGCCTCGGCGCCGATCCGAGAAACGAGTTGGTTCTGCTGAGCGGGCGGGATAAAGGGACGCTGGAGAATTGGTTCGGCTCGCTTACGATGGGACTGGTGGCCGAACACGGCGCCTGGCTCAAAGAGCGCTACAGGCCGTGGACGATTATCGAGCCCCTAAACGCCGACTGGAAAACGAAACTCCTTCCAACGCTCGACGCCTACGCGGACCGGGTCCCCGGCGCGTTCGTCGAGGAAAAGGAGTTCTCCATCGTTTGGCACTATCGCAACGCCGACCCAGACCGGGCAGCGCTGGCGGCGCGGGAGCTGACCGATGACCTGCTCGCGTTTACGGCGACCATCGACGTGCAGGTGCTGCAGGGCAACAAGGCGGTGGAAGTAAGGAATGCCAGGGTTCACAAAGGGACGGCAAGTCAGAGATGGCTGTCCAAAAGCAGCTTCGATTTTATCCTGGCGGCGGGCGACGATTGGACCGATGAAGATACGTTCGCCATTTTGCCCGAAAGGGCTTATTCGATCCGCGTCGGCATGACCCCAACGCAGGCGCGATTCCACCTCCGCGGCCCTGAAGAGGTGCTACGGCTCCTGAAGATGCTGAGCAAGTCGCACTATACGGACGGATTCTATGACCACGGCTCAGAATCGCCGGTGCACCAATAGCAAACATCCAGTCTCATATTCTGAATCAGACGCCTTCGTCGAAGCCCGCAGGATAGGCCAAGCCGACGAATCTTCTCAAGCATAAATTAGGGGCCGGAGTATCCAAAAGATGCCCTCTAGCGAACCGGGTAAATTTTCTCCGCACTACCTGCCCCATGACTGACCTCCGCCAGCAGCGCTTCTGCAAGTAATTGATTTACCTAAACTTTTAGTTGGCACGGCCGTTGCTCCCTCCCCTCTTAGGGGTAAAGACTAAATAAACAGCAGCGCCAGAAGAGCACGAATACGTCCGTCGGCCAAGGAACGCGCGACAGACTTTTCCGGTCGACAGAAAGGAGACGGTAAAATGGAAAGGACTAAGATAAAAAGGGGCTTGCTGCGGGCTGTGCTTGCCGCACTGATGGTCACCTTGATGATTGCTACCGTGGTTACGACGATTACAACGGCAACGGGCTGTCTTGTCTGTCGTGACTGTGGACCCCGTCCCAATCGCCATCGCTAACGGGTCAACTCTTTTTTAGGAATGCTCAAGCGACAA
Source organism: Deltaproteobacteria bacterium RIFCSPLOWO2_12_FULL_60_19 (assembly GCA_001798595.1). Classification (GTDB taxonomy): domain Bacteria; phylum Desulfobacterota; class Binatia; order UBA9968; family UBA9968; genus 2-12-FULL-60-19. Next base: position 23,658 of record MGSS01000021.1, read on the forward strand.
AGCGCGAGCTGCGGGAAGCTTGGTTCCTGCGGCTCGCCATCCAGAAAGGAGGGACAGCACATGAATGAAAAAATCAAAATGTTGATTGCGGGGACCCTCCTTGGCGCTACCCTTTTGGGTTGCGCCAGCGGGCCCCTTACGACCCGGGAGTCGAGTGCTCTCGTCGGCACCGGCCTGGGGGCCGCCGCCGGAGGCATTGTCGGCAGCGCCGTGGGCCGTCCGGCGGCAGGGGCGCTTATTGGAGGTGGTCTCGGGCTAGTGACAGGCGCCCTCATAGGGGACCAGCTCCAAGGTCAACAGTATCGAAGGCGGTAGTCTGTTCTCTGAGAACAACCCGCACTTCGAATCGATATCGATACTCCGCGCCCTGTGCCCGTGAAGATCGCCACTGCCATACCGGGCGCAGGGCGCGCCGCCAGCGCAGTCGAACACTGCCCAGACCCTTTTTACTAGCGGACAAAGCTTTCCGATTTGACATGACCCGCCCGGGCGGACTAGTCTCCTGTTGCTTCGCGCAAGGAGGCTTATGCCCATGAAGGTCATCGATGCCGACGGCCATGTTGTCGAGAAAGACCGTGACATTCGCGCCTATCTCCCCGAGCCGTACTGCGATCGGCAGGGGGCGCTCGTGCCCTCGGACGGTTTGGACACCAGCATGGGCGGGCGGCTCGGCGGGCTGGAAGGCAACGACATCCCGGCGCGTCTCAAAGACATGGACCGCGAGGGCATCGACACCTCCGTCCTTTTTCCCACCAGCAGCTTTTCCCTGACCAAATTCATGGAGCGCGGCTACGCCGTCGCCTACGCCCGCGCGTACAACGATTTCATCGCCGATGTGTGCAAAGAGAGCCCGCGGCTGAAGGGCATCGCGCTGCTGCCGTTGCAGGATCTCGACGCGGCGGTCGACGAGCTGGAGCGCGCGGTGACGAAACTCGGGCTAGTCGGGATCGCCGTCGCCTCGCAGGGAATGAACGAACATCTGGGTTCCGAGCGCTTCTGGCCGCTCTACGACGAGATTCAGCGTCTCAACGTTCCTTTTTGCGTCCACAACCGGCGCGTCGGGCCGGCGGGCGACAACCGCTTCGACAGCTTTCTCTACATGCACACGATCGGCCGGCCGGTGGAGACCTTCATCCAATTTGCCGGCCTGATTTACGGCGGCGCGGCCGAGAGGTTTCCCAAGTTGCGCATCGGCTTTCTCGAATGCGGCGTCGGCTGGGTGCCCTACTGGATGGAACGAATGGACGAGGAGTGGGAGAAGCGCGGCAAAGTCGAAACGCCGCTCTGCCGGCGCAAGCCGAGCGAGTACGTGAGACATGGAAATTGGTTCTTCGCCGCAGAGCCGGAAGAGGAGATGCTGCCTTACGTCATCGAGCGGATCGGAGACGACAAAATACTTTTCGCCTCCGACTACCCGCACTGGGACGGCATGTTCCCGCGCGTCGTCTCGACGATCCGCGAGCGCAAGGATATTTCCGAGAGCGCCAAGGAAAAAATCCTAGGCGCCAACGCGGCACGTTTTTACGGCTGGGCGTTATGAAGATATTGAAGGCGTTCGTCGCACTTTCGTTTTTCGCCGCCGCAGTGTCCTTCGCCGTCGACGGAATGGCGGCGGAATCGGCTTCGCCGCGCAAAGTTCGCGTCATCTTCACCTCGCTCTCCGGCTCGATGGCCCCTCCGTGGGTGGCGCGCGAGGCCGGCATTTTTAAGAAGCACGGTCTCGACGTGGAGGTGATCGCGATGCCGAGCGGGGTCGAGGGAATGAACGCCCTCATCGCCGGCGAGGTGGATTTCCTGCAAATTTCCGGCGGCACCACCGTCGGCGCGGCGGTCGGCGGCGCCGATGTGACGGTCATTGCGACGACGATCGGGACGCTGGTGCAGAATCTCGTTGTCCGCCCCGAGATTGAGAAGCCGGAGCACCTCAAGGGAAAGACTATCGGGATCAGCCGCTTCGGAACTTCCATCGACACGGGCGCGCGCCTGGCGCTGCGTCACTTCGGTCTGCTGCCGGACAAGGACGTCGCTATTGTGCAGATCGGCGCGGTGGAACAGATCGTCGCGGCCATGCAAGGGAACCGCGTCCAGGGCGGCATTCTTTCGTACCCCGCCATCAGCCGGGCGAAGAAGCTTGGCCATCGCGTGCTGCTTGACATCGCGGGAATGGGCATCCCCTACGCCTCGACGGGAGTGACCACGACGGGAAGACTGATCCGCGAGCAGCCCGATCTTGTGCGACGTTTTGTCAGCGCCGAGGTCGAAGCGATCGCGCGGATGAAGCAGGACAAAGCTTACGCGACGAGCGTGATGGGCAAGTATTTGCGCGTGACGGATCCTGAGCTGCTCTCCGAGGCCTACGAAGTCTACGTGCAGAAGTATCTGATGAAAGTGCCGCTGCCGACCGCGGACGGTATTCGAGCGGTGCTCGACGAGTTGGCGCCGAGAAATCCCAAGGCGCTGAACCAGGACCCGCAGAAGTTTTTCAACGACAGCTTTGTGCGTGAGCTGCAGTCGAGCGGCTTCATCGACCGGCTTTATCGCTGAGCTAAGGTGGAGGCTCCTATGCGCGTGATCGACGCGGACGGCCATGTAGAAGAGAATCCGGCGACGTTTAGCGATAAATATTTCGACCCGGCGCTGCGCTCGCAGCGGCCGCGCGTCATCGGCATGGACGGGCTCGCCTACTGGATGATCGACGAGCAGCTCTACCCACGCCGCGTCGGGCGCGGCTGCCACAACTTGGGCACGCCCGTGAGTTACGACGGTAAGCCGACCAAGCATGCCGCGCGGAAGGCGGACAGTCTCGAGAGCATGGAGCTGACCGATCTCAATGCGCGCCTTAAGATCATGGACGAGGAGGATATCGCCGTCCAGGTCCTCTACCCGACGCTCTTTCTCGCCTATCCTCTAAGCTCCAATCCGGCTCTTCTCACCGCGATGTGCTCGTCCTACAACCGCTGGCTGGGCGACCGACTGGGCGGCCATGAGCGGCTGAAATGGGTCGGCGTCGTCAACCTTGACGACATTCCGGCCGCAGTCCGGCAAGTGCGGGAGGCCAGGCGCCTTGGCGCGGCAGGGATCATGATCTTGGGCACCGCCGGCGACCGCTTGCTGGACGATCCGACTCTCTTTCCATTTTATGAAGCCGTCGCCGGGGAGAATCTGCCTTTGGCCGTGCATGTCGGCTGGGCCTGCCCTTCGATCAATAACCTTTTTACCCACATCTACCCTTCGGGCGTGATCGCTTTTCTCATGCCGGTGCTGATGGGCTTTGTCTCGCTCATCAGCGGCGGCGTGCTAGATCGTTTTCCCAATCTGCGCGTCGTCTTTCTCGAAGCGGGCTGTCTGTGGATCCATTTCATGCTCGACCGCCTCGATCACCGCTTCAAACATTCAAGCAAGAATCTCGCGCACGTCGTCTCGGAAACGGCGCCGCGGGAGGCGCTGCCGCCGATGGACTATATCCGCGGCGGCAATCTCTACTTCAGCGCCGAGATCGAAGACGCGCTCCTGCCGCAGGTGTTGGGCTTGGTAGGCGAGGGGCAGATTGTCTTCGGCTCGGATATGCCGCACGGCGACCGCGAGCGCTTCGCCGCCCGCTCGCTGCTGCAAAGAAACGATATCGGCGAGGCCGAGAAGACGAAGATTCTGGTGGAGAATCCGGTCAGCCTCTATGGGCTCGACGACAAAATCATGAAGGAGATTTCCCATGCGATTTAAAGATAAGGTCGTCATCGTCACCGGCGGAGGAGGAAAGATCGGCAAGGCCTATGCGCTGGCGTTCGCCAAGGAGGGCGCGAAGCTGTCCCTGCCGGACCTCGTCAGCGCCGACCCCGTGGTGAAAGCGATTCAGGACCAGGGAGGGACGGCGATGAGCGTCGAGTGCGACGTCTCCAACGAGGCGAGCGTCAAGGCGATGGTCGACGCAACGGCGAAGCGGTACGGCGGAGTGGACATACTGATTAACAACGCGGCCTACTTCATGACCGTGAAGAAAAGCCCCTTCTGGGAGATGGACGTGGCGGAGTTCGACAAGGCGATGGCGGTCAACGTGCGCGGCGTCTGGCTTTGCGCCAAGGCGGTTTTTCCCTATATGAAGCAGCGGGGCAAAGGGAAGATCGTCAACATCTCGTCGGGAGTCGCACTGAACGGCAACCCCAACTACATTCACTATGTCACGTCCAAGGGCGCGGTGATCTCGATGACGCGCGCGATGGCGCGCGAGCTGGGCGATTTTAATATCTGCGTCAACACCGTCGCGCCTGGCTTCACCCTGACCGAAGGGCGCCAGGTAGACCCCGAATACGAGCGCAAGCGCAACGAGCAGCGCTGCTTCAAGCGCAGCCAGGTGGAGCAAGATATTGTCGGCACGGTGCTTTTTCTGGCCTCCTCCGACAGCGATTTTACCACTGGCCAGCTCCTGGTCGTGGACGGCGGAACCCATTTACTTTAGCAGGCTGCTGAAAAAGACTCATATGCCGTCAGCCCGCTTGGGAATCTCTCTCCGGGCCGATGCGATACGTCGTTGTTACGCTGCTTCTAGGTGCTGATAGAACCTCTTCGCTACGCTTGCATCTCCCCGTCCCACGCATCGGCCCTCCGAGAGACCCCCAAGCGGGCGGTAGTGATGGTTGCGCTCAATCGCCTCGCTCGACGTACGAAAAGAGTACGCCTGCGCTCGCCCATCGATTTTTGCGCGCCTTGCCTCTGAGATCTTTTTGAGCAGCCTGTAAGAGAGTTATTCAGCAGACCGCTATAACTCGCTATTTGATCCTCCAGAGGAAAAGCGTGTGAGTGTGGTGCCAATCCCCGCTGCCGACCTTTTCCACCCTGTCCGGCGTCCAGCCCTCGATGCCGAAATCGTGCGCGACCACGCGCGTCCCCGGTTTCAGCTTCTCTAATTGCGGCCGCAGTTTGATGTTGAACTCAGGCATCATGTAGAGCGTCACAACCGTCGCCGGAGTCAGGTCGACGGTGAAGGCGTTCTGCCGGCGAACCTCCGCCAGGTGTTCTACACCTTCCGCCTTGGCTGCCGCGCGCGAGCGTTCGACTAATTCTTGGTCGATCTCGATCCCGACCGCTCTGACACCGTATTTCTTTGCGGCTCGGATAACGATTCGACCGTCGCCGCTGCCCACGTCATAGACCACATCGTTCGCCTTGACCTCCGCCAGCTCCAGCATCCGATCGATGACCTCCGGGGGAGTAGGGACATACGGAACCTCGCCTGCTGTCCACACAGGCAAGCCGCAGCCGGTCAACAAGAATAGCACCCACGCAGACGATGCAACTCTCTGGAGCAATCTCATTGTCATTCTGTTCTCCCAACCACACGGCAACGCACTTTTCAACAACGATCTCACCCGGAGAGCCTCGGTGGGCCTGTCTCCACCCCCCCCGGAGGGCGTATCGGTCCCAGAGCGAAGATTGACTCCGAGCCGCTGGAAGTCTCTGCGAAGCTGAGGGAGAGCAGCATCGATGTCTGAGTCAGCCACGTTTTTCGGTTGACGAGTTTCGATGCTGCCCGAAGCGAGCAGCAAAGACTTCGCGGCGAGGAGGCACTGGAGCGAAGGGACCGGTACGCCCGACACTTGACACACCTCCGCCATCTGCTATCAAAGGGCCAGCTTTTCACTGAAAGAGAGGAACGGCGCTATGGCGACATGGGACGATGTATTGACGCAGCGAGATAAAGAGGTCTTTGCAAAATCGGGTTATGGCAAGCGGGCGGGGTTCGGCCAGCGGCCGGCGGTGCTGGTGATCGACATGAATTATAATTTCGTCGGCGACAAACCGGAGCCGATTCTCAAATCGATCGAGCGCTTCCGCAACAGTTGCGGCGAGGAAGGATGGGAAGGAGTCCATCGCATCCGCGAGCTGCTCGAAGCGGCGCGCAAGAAGCGTCTGCCGACTTTTTACACGACCGGCCACGAAGGGGGAAGCTCTGTCGCCTTCGGCCGGTGGCACGGAAAAAACAGCCGCGGCGGAGAGGACAAGGGCGAGCGCTGGTCGAAGGGAAACGACATCGTGCCGGAGATCGCCCCGCAAGAACGGGATATATTGGTTCGCAAGCAGAAGCCCAGCGCTTTCTTCGGCACGCCGCTCGTCAGCATGCTCAACGAAGTCCACGCCGACACGGTCCTCGTTACCGGCTGCACCACCAGCGGCTGCGTGCGCGCCAGCGTCATCGACGCTTTTTCTTATAATTTCAGCGTGAGCGTCGTCGAAGAGTGCGTCTTCGACCGCGGTCAGGCCTCCCACAAGATCAACCTCTTCGACATGAATATGAAGTACGCCGACGTCGTCTCGCTCAAAGAGACGCTGGAATACATCGCGGCCTTGCCGCCGACCCTCTACGCGCCGGGGCTGTAACCGATCATGACAAAGAAAATATTCTCCTGGATGGGAAAAGAATTTGTCGCGCTCTCTGCCGAGGCCAGGTCCGGCGGGACGGCGGCGGAGCAGGCGCGTCAGCTTTTTCGAAGCTTTAGTGAAGAGCTGAAGTCCGCCGGGCTTTCGCTGGATAACACCGTGCGAACACGGCTGTGGGGAAGGGACCGGCAGAGCCGCAATCTCGGAAGTGAGGAGCGGACAAGAGCCCTGTCGGGCAACGCGAGATCGGCAAGCTCCAGCTACATCGCGCCGGTTCATTTCGACTCAGACGCCCTGGTCGGATTGGACCTGCTCGCCATGAGACCTTCGCGGCCGGGCATCGAAAAGATTCTCAAGGAATACGAGCCGCCGATCACGCCGCTGCGCTATCTGATTTACGACTCGGTCGTGTTTCTCTCCGGCGTGACGGCCGTGCTTCCCACGCTGGATAACCAGCTCGCAGATATCCTCCCGCGCATCTCCGGCTCTCTCACCGATGCCGGCACGTCGTGGGAGCGCGTCGTGAAAGTCTCCTTTTATCTTCACCGCAGCCAAAAGCCGGAGACACTGACGGCGCTGTTTCGAAAAACGGTCAAGGCCGGGATTCCGCAGATGGATTATTCATTCGTCGACGGTTACTCCGCCGAAGGCAAGTTGGTCGAGATCGAGGTCACCGCAACGAAGTAGTGGCTCTTGGAGGCACGCCGCGTTACACCCACGCCTAACTCAGCGACCGCACCACCAACATCACGCCGATTAAGAAGAGCAGTACGAGCAGGCCGCGATTGAAGGTCTGCTGGTTGACGCGGTCCTGCGTCTTGAGGCCCACGTAGAAGCCGAGCAGGCAAAACAGCGTAACCTGGAGCGACAGCCGCAGGCTCGAAAAAGTAAAGAGATTCCAGGTCGAGACGGCCACGAGCTGGCTCAATTTGGTGATCAGGAAGATGGTTGCGATTGATCGGACAAACTCCGTCTTCGGCAATCTCAACCCATAGAGATAAATCGCCAGCGGCGGGCCCGCCGCGTTGGTCATGCCGTTCAAGAAACCGGTGACAAAACCCAACAGGGGCGACAGTGCTCTCTCCATCGAAGGCGAAATCCGAAAATCGAAGCGCAAAAAATCAGTCGCAACAAAAACAAAAATCATCGCCGCCAGGGAAAGATTCAGAACCCAGAGAGGAAGAATCACGAGGACCTTCGTGCCCAGAAGCACTCCCAACACAGTTAGGACCAGGAGCCAACTGAACCGACGCAGGATCGGCGTGGGAAAACCGCCGCGAAAGATCTGGCCGATGTCCATGACTATGTTGGGAATGACGAGGATGGCGATGGCGGTGCGGATGTCCAGCAGCAGCGCCACCATCGGCGTCGCGATCAGCGGGAAGCCGAAGCCCGTGGTTCCCTTGACGAACGCGGCCAAAAGCAGCGCGGCGCCGACGAGAAGCGTGGTCAGGTCGAGTGGCATGACGAGCGCTGTCTCGCGTTCCGAGTGTCGAGTTCCGAGTTAAATCCTGAAACCAGAAACCTGAAACCCTGGTCTTACCCCTTAGGAAAAGGAATAATGTTCTGAAAATCCCGGATAACTTTTTCGCGCAGCTCGCGGCTCACGCGGCTTACCTTGGGGAACTTGTCGCGCCATTCGAACGGCCTCACCGCGTAAAAGACTGCGCGGCTGTTGGTATGGTCGCGCGCCGCGCGCTTGTCCGGCGGCATGCGCGGATCGAGCGGCGTGCTCCAGCAGCCGTCCACGATGTCGATGTTGGTCGCCGGATCGACGCGCGTCATCATCGCCCAGAGAACCTCTTTCAAATTCGTCGGATCGATATCGTCATCGACGACCACTACGTAGCGGCCGTGGCGCGCGGAGGCCGAAGCCGCAACGGCGGCCATGCCGGCCTGTTTGGCGTGGCCGGCGTAGCGCTGCTTGATGGCGACGACATAGATATAGTTGGTGAAGCTGTAAACTCCCGTCACGTCCTGAATCCCCGCGCTCTCCAATTGATCCCAGAGCAGGCCGGCGCGGAGACTCAAGTCCGTCCGCGGCGCCCCCGGCCACAACGGCGCTTCGTCCTGCAGGATCGGGTCATTGCGATAATAGAGCGCTTTCACTTTGATCACCGGTTGCGCTTCACCTGTGCCCACAGTCCCGCCCGAGTAATAACCGGGCCATTCGCCGAACGGCCCTTCGTCCCGGGATTCGACACTCGGCGGCGGGACTTCACCTTCAATCGCGACTTCCGCCGACGCCGGAATCGGCAGGCCGGTGATCGGCCCTTTGATAATCTCCAACGGCCTCCCGCGAAGCCCGCCCACGTAGTCGAACTCCGACTGCCCCCAGGGAATCTTCGCGTTGGCCGCGAGGAAAGAGAGCGGGTCCGGGCCGAAGGTCGCGACGATGGGACAGCTCTGACCTTTTTCCCAATGGCGCATGCAGATCAACCGGCCGTGCTGTCCGGGACTCATCCAGAGGCCCAGCAGGTCGCGATCGTGAAGCTGCATGCGGTAAGTCCCCATGTTGATAAAACCGCTGTCGGGATCGCGGTTGATCACGGTGTCGCCGGTGCCGATGTAGCGCCCGCCGTCGTTCTCGTGCGAGCGCAGCGCGGGAAAGCGCAGCAGATCGACGTCCTTGCCCTTGAGCACGTTCTCCATCACCGGCCCGGTCTTAACTTCCAGCGGAGGAATCGGCTGCGAGGATCTGATCTTGCGCGACGCGAGGCGGACGAGTTCCAACTTGCTCTTCTCGTGCGGCAGCCCCAGAGCCAGCGCCACGCGTTTGTAAGAAGCGAAGAGGAGAGCGGCGACACGAAAGCCGCGCGGATAGTTTTTGATCTCGTCGAACAGCAGCATCGGCGGCTGCGGGATCAACTCGGCCGTGGTTTCGATCAAGGCGCCGATCTCAAGATTCCAATCCGCTCCTTTGATCTCTTTCCAGTCGCCGATCTGCTTGGACGCTTCGATAAATTCTCTTAGATCGTGACACGCATTTTCCGCCATCGTCATTACCTCTCTTTCAGACGCCTTGGATCCCTGCTATATCTGCGATGAAACAACACGCTGAACGAACGCAGTGTCGCCCATGCACGGTTTAGTGAAACTTCTCCGGCGCACGCCGGTTCGAACCTTTGTTTTTTACCCTCTCATTACCATCGCCTGGGAGCTGGCCGTAAATCGCGGCGCATTGAGACTTGAGCCGATCTTTCTTCCCTTGATGCTCTGGGGCTATCTCCAATACCGCCTGTGCGGCCTTTACCGGATAAAACGTGGCGGAGGCGGCCCCGGACTTGAAACTCCGCCCGAACGCCTGGTCGCGGGCGGACCCTACGCCTACACGCGCAATCCGATGTACCTGGGCCATCTGATCTATCTTACGGGATTGACGCTGAGTTTCCACTCGCTCCTTGCCGCGGCGATCACGCTCGTCACCGCCATCTGGTTCCACCGCCGCGTTGTCGCCGACGAGGAGAGACTCGCCGTTCGTCTCGGCGAACCGTACCAGCACTACTGCGCGAGCGTAAAACGCTGGCTCCCGGGACTTTTCTAAATCGGTTTTTCGACCCGGCTCGCGAACCGTAAACCGCAAATCACGAATCTTCTTATGACGGTTTCACCCGCTTCGCCTTTGCCTTTTCGCCGGTGACGAAGTGGTCGCCCTTGAGCGCCACTTCGGCCTCTTCTTCGTCTTGCCTGGTCCAGTCGCCGAGGCTATAGCCGTACCACGGCATGCGCGGCTTGAGTTCCGGCAGCCCCAGCTCTTCCCAAATCGCTTTAGACCTCTCCATAAATTCTTTTCGCGGCAGCGACACCGGCGTGTAGGGCCAAGGGCGGGTCGCGTCGATCAAGAGCGCGCTGGTCGGCGTCTGCCGGGCGACGTGCGATGGGATGCCGGGCGGATAACACGATGGGTCGAGGCCCGGCGACTTCCCTTTGAGGACCATGACATCCTGGTCCGGTCTGACGTTGAATGAGATCGCCCAGTTGATCATCGCCGGATCGCGGATATCGATATCGTCGTCGACGGCGATGCAGATTTTGGCGTAGCTGCCGCCGTAGCCGGCGGATGCGTTGAGCGCGCGCCAAACGTCGCCCGCGGCGGGCTTCTTCATCTTGACCACGCAGTATCCCTGGCCGCTGCCGCTCACCTCGTCGTGAATCGCCACGTCCACGACGCTCGGGTTCCCGGCGTCGTAGCGGAGAAATTTATACAGCACTTTTTCCGTTCCCGTGTGCTTGATCTTGCTCGACTCGCTCGGCGGAAACTGGCTCATCAACGTCGTGTAGATCGCGTCTTTCCGATGCGTGATGCAGGTCACGTCGAGAAACGGCGCGATGCCGCGATGGCCCATGTAGCCGGGATATTCGCCGAACGGTCCTTCCGGCTCGATCCAATCGGTGGAGAGTTTTCCCTCGATGACGATCTCGGCCGTGGCGGGAACCATGAGATCCACGGTTTTGCATTTGATCAGCGGGATCGGCTCGCCGGCGAGACCGCCGGCCAGACGGTACTCGTCGAAATCTGCCGGCAGCTTAGCCGTCGCGGCGTACGCCACGGCGGGAACCACGCCGATCACGATGGCGGCTTCGAGTGGAATGCCTTTGGCCTGGCATTTTCTCCAGTGCTGTCCCATGTGCTGGCCGAGAAAAAGTCCGCCGGTGCGGTCGGGCGCCTTGATCTGTCCGCGGTAGTTGCCGATGTTGTAGACGCCTGTCTCGGGATCTTTCGTCACCCAGTTGGCCGAGGTGAGATAGGGCGCGTTGTCGAAGCCGGGGGTCGAAATTGGAACCGGAATCATGTCGAGGCCGTAGCCGCTCAGAAGATCGTTTCCCATGCGCACGACTTCCTGCGCCGGACCGGATTCGACGACGACCGGCGGGATCGGTTTTAACTGCGCCTCGGTCCAGCGGTCGAATATCTCATCGGGCGTACACATGAGGCCGATGCTGTAGATTTCCGTGGATGCGGCGAGCGTGCCGACGGTGACCGGCATCGTGTAGCGCTTGCCTTTCACATCGACGACATTCTCGAACAAAAAGGCTTTGCGCTCCTGTTCTTCCAGCCCGCGAAACTGCCATCGCACAAGCGGCATCAGCTCCGTGTCTTTGTTGATCTCGCGCTTGATGCGCCGGAGCTTTCCGCGCTCCTCTAAAACCTTGAGATGTTCCCGAACATCCCGGTAATATTTTCTCTTTTCCATCCCGCCGATCCTCCGTAAAGTGTCTCTTCATCTATCACCGCACCACCCAACCTTGTCAAGGACTATTCCTCGCCGACGCTCGGAATCTCTCCGCCAAAGTACGGTGGCGGACAGATCTCAGATTTGCGATTTGAGATTTGCCATTTGAGATGCCCGAAGGGCCTGCCTCAGACCGAAAGAAATTTCCCCCGCAGGCTCTTCTCTCTCTTCTTGACAAAGCCCTCCCCCCAACCTAAGTTCAGACCAGTTCAATCAGCCTCACGCTAAGAGCGAGAATTCTATGGCGAATCTCGGATTTATCGGACTCGGAACGATGGGCAGCGGCATGGTCAAGCGGCTGCTCGCCGCCGGCCACACCGTGCACGGCTACAACCGGACCAAGTCGAAAGCCCAAGTGCTGCTCGACAGCGGGATGAAGTGGGCGGAGACGCCCGCGCAGGCGACGCGCGCGGCGGATGTCGTCTTCAGCATGGTCACCGACACAAATGCGTTGCGAGCCATCACGAGCGGCCCCGACGCCATTCTGTCGGCGCTGGGGCCGGGAAAAACCTACATCGACATGAGCACCGTCAGCCCGGCCGTAAGCCGCGAGATCGCGGCGCAGGTCGCGGCCAAAGGCGCCCGGATGCTGGACGCGCCGGTCTCCGGCAGCGTGAGCACGCTCGAAGAGGGCAAGCTCTCCATCATGGCCGCGGGCGAGCGCGCCGCCTTCGACCGCGTCGAGCCGATTCTCAAAGATATCGGCCCGAAAGTGACCTATGTCGGCGCCAACGGCCTGGCTGTCTCGATCAAGATCGCGACCAACCTAAACCTCGCCGTCCAGATGCTCGCCTTCAGCGAAGGAATCCTCCTGGCGGAAAAAAGCGGCATTCCGCGCGAGACCGCCGTCGAAGTTTTTCTCAACAGCGTGATGGCCTCCCCGATGGTCAAATACCGCGGGCCGTTCGTGCTCAAGATGCCCGATGAGGCCTGGTTCAACGTCAACATGATGCAAAAGGATATGCTGCTCGCCCTGGAGCTGGGAAGGAATCTCGGCCTGCCTCTTCCGACGACGGCCGTGACGAATGAGATGCTCACGGCAGCGCGCGCGATGGGATTTGCCGACAAAGATTTCGCCGTCCTGTTCGAGACGCTGGCGAAAATGGCGGGGAAACAATAATTTTGAATTCTCAATTTT